>NZ_JAFNPI010000007.1:724-3838 GCF_026535955.1 Snodgrassella sp. B3837 | reverse complement strand
ATCTATTGCTTCTGGATATTGGTCTTTTGGCAGATGGTTTATTAGGTATTGGGCTGCCAATTCTGCACTAGTCGCGCCTGCCGCTCCTGCTGCTGCACTGCCTCCGTTTACACTTGCAGTCACTGCACCTAATATGGCATGCGCTACCAGCTGCGCTGCTTCGTTTTTGTTTTCTCCGTGGCCGAATTGTTTGCCTATCAGCTCTGATGCATATGGTGCTAAGGTGTTGGCCACTACTTGTATATTGGTCTGTCCGCCCAGTGCGCCGGTGATGGCTGTGGTCACTGCATTCAGTGCACGGCTCTTGTTGCCGCCTATGCCCCATACCTGTGCCTGTTCGTCTGCTTGTTTGTAACTGCTGGAATATTGTTTCAGGAATTCGGCTTTTTCGGCTTCGTTCAGGCTATTGTATTTGTTTAGTATCTCTCCGCCTTCTGTTTGCAGTTGCTCTTCTGCCGCTTTTTTCGCCTGCTGCTTTTCTTTGTCCGCTTTGTTTGCCATATCTGTGCTTAGTGTACGTACGCTTTGCATGATGGTGGCGGTGGCATCAGCTACGGCCTGCTGTTTGTCCATAATCTGCTGTAAATCCGGCAGTTCATTTACTTTGCTGTGTGCTGTGCTGATGTCGCTGTGGATGCCCAGTTCTTCTACGCTGGTTTCTTTGCCGTTTATGATTATCTGCCCCGGGCTTAGGGTGGCATGTGTGGTGGTATGGTCGCTGCCGCTTTCGTATTGTGGCAGGCCGGGGGTGTAACTCGGATTGCCTACTGGTCCCGGGCCGTCTCCGGAAAAACCTCCTCCTATCGATGCATTGCTGGCATGGAAGTCGGAGTGGTTTTCGATGTCCTTGAAGGTAAGACTGTTGGTGGTAAGCTGGTTGTGTTCTTTGTCTGCAGTGGATCCGATAGCTCCTCCCTGCAAATCTACGCTATCGGCTTTGATGTGGTAACCATCTTTACCGGCAAATAATCCAGATTGTTGGTTGACGCCATTAAGGTGACCAGAAGCATTGCTGCTGCTAAAATTACCTGACGCTTCCCATACGCTCCCCAATCCCCCCTGTACATGCAGGCTGGCTCCGCTGTTTTTGATGACTTGGTCTATTTTGTCCTGCGGGCTGATTATGCTTAGTTTGCCGCCAATGTCTGCATTGATACTGTTGGCAGTGGCCTGTGACTACTATCAGTGTGGCTGGAGCAGGTAGGCTTTTATGTGGGATGCCCTGTTATCATTCAGATTGAACAGGGCAAGTTAGTGATAGAGATTGATTTACGAGTCTAAAAAACTATAACTTATAAATAATCTTTAATTCTTTTATATAAAAATTCATAAAAATTAGTAGCATAAAACTTACATTCAGCAGATGGGAGCATAATGTATATTGGACATTCCCCATTATCAAATTTAGTATAATCAAAATAATACACATCACCAAAATCTGTTTGGCTAACAACAAGTTGTGTGTTTTTCATAATATTATTTTTCATATCAATGATATGATGATAAACAATATCCCCACCATTAACCGATTCAAAATCTAATCCGTAAATGCTGTATATTTCCTCTCCACATATTTCACCACCACGGTATTCACGTAAAAACCATTTATAAGAATTAGTTAGAGGAAAACCTAAATATTTTTCGGCCTTTAAAATCCATGATTCATCAACCGCATCTTCCGGAGTACCGAAATTAACTATATTCTCGTTTTTATTAATGAATTCAATTAGTACATTTTTTGTTATTTCATTCATAATTTTTACCTATATGTTTTTGCTCTCTCGATCCAGTATTGAGTTTTCCATTTATTGAACTCATTTCTATTAATTCCAGAAGGAATTGTATTAGGATTAACATGAATCGCTTTTTTATTTTGTTGATGAAATGTTTGCGTAACTTCAGCAATAGCTCCATTTTGATTTTGTGTCAGATGGTGTAAATTAATCGAATTTCCATCATGACCAATAGGTGCTCGACCAGATGCCATTCTTTCTAAATTTGTTCCTTTAATTATTTTCCCTTTATCTGTCCAAGTTGTCATCAAATTCGGATCAAACAAATCATTACGTTGATAAACTTTATTACCATTAAATTCTATAGGATCTTTAGACCAATATTTTCTCTCTTGCCCAAAATATTTTGTTGCATCAGCCTGTGTGGCTCCTGTCATCCCCTTTCCTGCATTCCCATCTACTCCTTTTTTAATTTTATCCTCTTTTATAAGATTAGCCACATTTTCAGTTTGCTTAACCATTTCTGCTACATTTCCTGCTTCTTTCGCTTTTTCATAGGCTTTTTGTGCAGTATGCATTTTTTTAGCTGCATCACCAACAAGTGGCACTACTCCAATTGCGGCAAATACATAATCTCCAACCGTCTCTGCTTCATACAATCCCTTTATATCTCCTATTATTGGTATAAAATCTATTACATTGCTTATAATAAACTTAGCTCCATCCTTTTGAACTTCTTCTCTTTTTCTTTGACATTCAGTTGAATTTAAGTTTTTACAAATTAATTTGATAAATTTTTCTTCATTCAGCTTTCTAGTTTTTTCAGGAGTTGTCCCAAAATAAGGCCAATCATTATTGTTTAGGTTATTATCCACAGCCGTATGCGCAGCCTGATTACCTTGCACTGCATCTGCCATACTTCCACCCGTTACCGCTCCCGTAGCCGCTCCTGCCAGTCCTGATATTGCTGATACAGTTGCTTTCTCTTCTGCCGTCAAATCCTTTGGTTCTTTGTCATACAGCCATTTCGATATCACTGGACCTATTGCCTCTGATCCACCTGCCGCCAATGCTCCTGCCAATGCATCATTCCCTCCTGCTGCCGCTACCGCTGCACCTAATACTGCATGTGCCACCAGATGGGCTGTGCTGCCTTCAGCATCTTTGCCTTTAAAGTATTGGCCTATCTGATACGAAACCACCGGACTGGCTGTGGCTGCCAATATGCCCCCTACGCTATTGGTTGGTGCGGCCAATCCTGCTCCGATGGCATTCAGCAGTAAGCCGCCTGTGTTCCATTGCGACAGTTCTTTTTCGTATTGTTCCCGCTCTGATAAGGTCAGGTTTTCGTCTTTCAGTTTTTCTTTCAGGCTATCCTTTT
>NZ_JAFNPI010000007.1:290-708 GCF_026535955.1 Snodgrassella sp. B3837 | reverse complement strand
AGCCTGTATATTGGCGCTGAATTCCTGTGTGACTTCACGCTGTGTATCCAGCTCTTTCTGAACTTTGTCTTTGTCAAAGTTGTTGCTCAGGTAGCCGGCTTTATCCGCATAGTTATCGCTGCTGGTATCGGTATGAATTCCAGCTATGGTTTCGGCTACGCTTTTACCGGTTTTCTGCTGCTGGGCAGCAGCATCCGTGATGATGATGTTGCTCGTATTGATGCCGCTGTGGGTGGTACTGCTGCTATGGCCACTATCGTGTCCGAAGCCAAGGGACTTGCTGGCACCCGTTTCACCCTGATTAGCCAGATTAATCTTGTCGTTACCAGTAGGCTGTTTTTGTCCCAGTGTTGATCCACTAACGCTGCCACTGGCACCGATACCAATACTGCTACCACTATAATCACTATGATTTTGG
>NZ_JAFNPI010000007.1:0-199 GCF_026535955.1 Snodgrassella sp. B3837 | reverse complement strand
GAGCTGGTAGCCATTGTCACCGGCAATGATGCCGCTTTGTTCTGTTACAGCAGCATAATCGGCTTTGATTTTGCTTTTACTGAAGCTGGCAGAGGCGGATGCGCCATAGCCTACGGTGACCTGCCCGCTGATATTCTGCTGTTTGCTGTTGTATTTGGCTGTGTCCTGCAAGCTTTCGATATTTAGTTCGGCTGCATCA
>NZ_JAFNPI010000006.1:541221-541645 GCF_026535955.1 Snodgrassella sp. B3837 | reverse complement strand
AAATACCTTATTAGGTTGTTTAGAATATTCAAAATCCCAACTTTCTTTTGATGATTCTAGAATATTATTAAACCATTGATTGAAGGTTTTAGGTTGTTTAGGGCTATATATGTTATAAATAATTGTATGAGCCCATGGAAAAGGTATTCCTTTAGGAATAAGAGTTTTATTATCATGTAAATAATCTATTTCGGTGTGTTCTTTATAGCTCATCAGCGCACCATCAGTGAGGCGATAAAGCAAACCAAAGCTTTCAATGGGTAGCTGATAGGTAATAGGCGGACGTTTGTATTCTTGTGCTTTTTTGCTGGCATCAAAATCACCAGGGTCTCCAACATAACGTACCCAGTGAAGTACTACGCCGTCGGGAATACTGACTGGTTTACCGCCCAGATTACCAATGGAATCATAACGGCCAAATCGG
>NZ_JAFNPI010000006.1:717-541181 GCF_026535955.1 Snodgrassella sp. B3837 | reverse complement strand
CAGCCAGACAGCAAAAGCAGGCCAGTTAAACAGACAGCTTTAGCATACGAAATCAATAAATTTCTCATACTGATGTCTCCTTTCAGACTAAAGTATAAATTAGCATAATTTTAGGATAATGCAAACAAAAACATACACAAAAATTAACTAACGTAACGAAATAT
The DNA here is from genome assembly GCF_026535955.1 of Snodgrassella sp. B3837. Taxonomy (NCBI): domain Bacteria; kingdom Pseudomonadati; phylum Pseudomonadota; class Betaproteobacteria; order Neisseriales; family Neisseriaceae; genus Snodgrassella; species Snodgrassella sp. B3837. The sequence goes on along the minus strand of NZ_JAFNPI010000006.1, from coordinate 541,017 downwards.
TAACTCTAAATGGATTATTATGTTTTAATATATATGCTATCTACCAAATATAATTAGCGTAAAATAGCAAGCAAACCGGAATTTCTCTTAAAAAATGGCAAAATTGGCTGAATGAGGTTGTATCAGTTGTGCATCTGTTTCAATTTATATCTTGCCAGCCTGCTTTTTAATTAATTTGCCATCATTAGTGACTACCCAGCTATCCAGTATGGCAGCGATATTTTTTTCGGTTTGCCGCCATAACTTGAGATAGGTACGGTCGTAACTAATACTGACCTTTACCGGAAAATTTTTGATGAAAAAATCATGCTTACAATATTTTATCTGACCGACCGTATCGCATAGGATTAGAGTTTTAATGTCATTATTTGAATCCTGATAAATATATAAATCATTTCCGATGAGATTATCTTCCCATGGTTGATTGGTTTTAGGGTTTATACCGTTATTGGCCTGATAATAAGTTAAACCAAATATTTTATTTGCCTGTTTGAAATATTCAAAATTCCAAGTTTCTTTTGTCGATTTCAGAATATTATTAAACCACTGGTTGAAAGTTCTTGGTTGATTGGGGCTGAATAAGTTATATACATTAGTATAACCCCATGGAAAATGCTTGGCCTTTGGAATTAAGATTTTGATATCTTGTTTATAATCACTATCAGTTTGTTCGTTTTTGCTTTTTACTGCACCATCGGTTAGTCGATAATCAAAATCTAATTCTTTTATATGCATCTGATAGGTAATAGGCGGTTGCTTATTTATACTGCTTGTATCAAAATTTTCTGTGGCACCAATATAGCTCACTTCAGTATAAAGAACACCACTGGGAATACTAACCGGTTTACCCCCCAGATTACCGATGGAATCAAAGCGGCCAAACCGGTCTTTATTGACGAAAGGTATGGTCTGGTGTTTGGCAGCATTATCTTTATTATTATCAGAACATCCTGTAAGCAAAAGTAGGCCGGATAAACAGACAGCTTTAGCATACGATATCAATAAATTTCTCATACTGATGTCTCCGGTCCTATTGCTGGATAAATTAGCATAAAATTTAGATGATACAAAAAAATATATATCTATTCTTGTAATTTTATATTAGTTTTAAGGCTATAGATATTTACTGTTAATTCTGATTTATATAACTAGAAAAAAGAAGAATACTGTAAAAATGGCAAAAACTAAGGCTGATGTGGATTTGAGATATCTGGAAATAACGGTGTTTTATTTGTTTTGATGCGTAATCAGATATAAATATAACTTAGTAGCAATACTGTTAAGAAATAAAACTAATCAGCTTACTAATATAATCTACTTCTTTATGCCGCTCTAGTGAATTTGCCTATGATTAAAGGCAAAGAAATAGTGATTAGCTCCTGAACTTTTATATAGCTAATCATACGTGTACCATCTATCAGGATATTTATTACTATTATTTGCTAACATCTCATCATTTTTAGTATTTACACCGAGATTTTGGTAGTAATAAATTTACCTGCCATTATGGAAATGGCAGGTATGATTGAAAAAAATATATGTAACTATTTATCCCCACATGGAAGAAATTTGGGTTTGTTGAGTAAATTGTTGCATCTGGCTAATCATATCTGGCGATAATAAGGTGTATGCTTCATTGTCATAACTATGACGACTAATCCCATGAGCTGTGTCAAAAGTAGCCATAGCATCAACCAGTTGTCTGATTTGGCTGGCTCCTATCTGTTTACCATCAGCAGTAACAATATTGTAATGGTCAGTGTTAGAATAGTCTCCCGGCATACTTATCGTTACCTGATCACGTGAACCAATATGTGTTATGGTTAGCTGGCCTTGGGATAAATCGAACCAAAGCTCATTACTGTTGTATTCGGTGAAATTTAGAGTATCCATTTCTCCATCTAAAAACTCAGATTCATAGATAAAATCCATCCCGTGTTTGGCGCCAAAAATAAATGTATCATTGCCAGTACCGCCGGTAAGTGTATCATTGCCGGTACCTCCTATCAGAATATCATCTCCGTTTCCACCATCCAGAAAATCATTGCCACTGCCTCCATCTAAAATATCATTTCCATCGCCACCCATTAGGAAATCAGTATTACTGCCGCCAGTCAGAATATCGTTTCCCTTTCTTCCCGTTAATTCATCTATTCCAGCTGTGCCTATTAAAACCAGATCGTCATATTGTCTTGGGTCATTATCATCAAGTGCTACATTGTCAGAGCTGGTATCAATGGCTGGTATAACTGTGATATCGGCCGGAATATCTTTAACAGTTAATGAGCGGTCATCAAAAGTAAATTTAAAATTAACATTTTTAAAGGTAAAGAAATTTAAAATAGTGACAACATCTTCATTGCCATAAGCTTTAAGTAAGAGATTATCTCCTTGTTGAATAAACTGTATATTTTCAGCAGATGCTCCTTTGAATACAAATTCATTCGTATATAATACAGGATCATTATGAATCGCTAATTCAACAATATCCTGCCCATGACCTTTTTCAAACAAACATAAGCTGTTTGGAGTTTGGGTATATATATAGTCATTACCCTTTCCTCCATTGATGAAATTATATTCTAAGTTTTCAGATCTTATATAATCATCACCATCTCCACCCTCAAGAATGCTATAGTTCCCTTGGCTAAATAATGTATCGTTACCTTTGCTTCCAATCAAGTGAGTAGCAGGATAAGTATTATCATATGGCCATTCGCCTAATGTATCACCTTCCACTTTAGCAGACTCAACTTCCTGCCGGCTGAGTTGATTCAGAATATCTGCTACGTCTTGCCCTGTCTGTTGTGCCACGCCCAAAGCTACATCCACCACATCCAGTATCTTATCTTCAGCGATAATGGTGAATGCACGGCATTCAGGGCGATAAAAATAAGACGGTAGTCTGATGCTGTCTGCGTTGCCATAAGGATGGATAATTAAATCGTATCCAACGCGAGTGAATACGATATCTGAAGCTTTTGCGCCTTTTAGTACGAGTTCATTACATTGATTTAAAAATGGTAATTCAGCAATACCGTAGTCATCTATGCAAAATTCTTTACCTTGACTGCCCTGAAATATATAACGATCACTTTTCCACTGCCGATCTGGCTGATAGCCGTTGTCTTCAGATAAGATAATGGTGTTCATTTCTGTTGTATTTTGTATGTCGGACATAATTATTTCCTGATATTTGCGTTGCTTGGGAGAAATGATTTCAGCTGTTTTTATGCTGAATTTTTAAATGAGTGTTGGTTAGTCTATACCCGATGAGACTTGGGTAATTTTGGACGAAATTCTATTGCGTTCTCCAATTCGTTTTTCATAGGTATAGGTGTTTAATTGGTGTTATGAATTGTTAAAATAACACAGATGTTATATTCCATCAAGTTATATTATTAATTATATTATTGAAATATTTAATTTTTTATTGTATTTCTATTAATATTTCTAATGAATTTTTACTATCTATTGGTATGGATGTTTGGTAGTGCTGAGGTTGGTTTTGAAATAAATATTTTAAAGTTTGTATTAATTGAATTTATGTTCTTAAGATTTATATCTATTTAAGATTATTTTAAATTGATTTTTTTTAAGTTTAAGTTTATTGTTTTTGATTTAGGAATGGGAGAAGGTTTTAATTAAGTGTATATGTGATGGTTTTAAAGGTTGTGAGGCAAACTGATGTTTTGCTTAAAAAATGAGCTTTGCATTTGTTTGTATTGAGGTATGTAACTTGATTTTTATGTTGTAGCAGCCATATTAATTTTTTATTTTGTCGGGGTTTTGATGATGGCAGAAACTAAGTTGATATCAGCGGATCAATTGACACGATTTGTGTTTGATGATTGTCCGGTGCGTGGTCTGCATGTGAATTTGCAAGAAGTATGGCAGCATGTAGCAGAGAATAAAGCTTATCCTAAGGCAATTCACCGTGCTCTGGGTGAGCTGACTGTAGCAGCGGTGCTGCTGGCAAGCAATCTGAAGTTTGATGGTAATCTGATTGTACAGGTGCAGGGTAAGGGTGTGCTGAAGATGCTTGTTGCTGAAGCTACATCGGCTGCTACCTGCCGAGCTACAGCACGCTGGGATGAGTCTGCAAAAATCGATGAAAATATGTCGCTCGTGGATTTGCTGGGTGAGGGCGGTATGTTTGTGCTGACTTTACAGCCAGCTCAGGGTGAATCTTGGCAGGGTATGGTGGAGCTGTCCGGAAACAGTATTGCACAGATGCTGATGAATTATATGGCGCGTTCTGAGCAGCTGGCCACGCATATTACGCTGGCCGCTGATGAATCAAAGGCTGGCGGGTTGTTGTTGCAGAGGCTGCCTGAACAAGATATTAATGATGATAGCTGGGCTGAATTGTGTGCTCTGGCAGAAACGCTGACAGCAGATGAATTGTTAAATTTGGATGTGCAGACTTTACTTTTTCGCCTGTTTCATGAACATGAGGTACGGCTGTTTTCGCCGCAAAATGTGGAGTTTGCCTGTACTTGTTCGCGTGGCAAGGTTAGCGATATGTTGTTATTGCTGGGCGGACAAGAGGTGGGTGAAGCTGTAGCTGAGCAAGGCAGTGTAGAGGTGAACTGTGATTTTTGTCATGAACGTTATGTATTTGATGAAGCTGATGTCAATGCTTTGTTTGGCAGTAATGTGGTTGCCACAGCTCAGCAGGAGCTGGCAGCGCGACAAATCAATCATTAATGCTTTAAGCCGAAAAAACAGCCAGTTCAATAACTGGCTGCTTTTTTATACGCTGATGTATCTGAGATGCTAACTTAATGTTGCATTATAGCTTCTATTTCAGGAATGGTTTTGGGTACGGAGGCAGTGAGTACTTCGTTGCCGTTTTCTGTAACCAATATGTTGTCTTCGATGCGGATGCCTATATTGTGAAATGCTTTTGGTATATCATCTGCGGCGCTGATGTACAAACCGGGCTCTATAGTGGTGACCATGCCTGGCTGTAGTAATATGGGTTGTTCTTGATTATCGAAACGACCACCCACATCATGAACATCTAGACCTAGCCAGTGGCCAAGGCCATGCATGTAAAAACGGCGGTAAGTTTGCGCTTCGATGTTTTGTTCCAGACTGCCATGCAGTATGCCTAGATCGATTAGTCCTTGAGTAAGCATTTGGATTGCCGCAGTGCTGATGGTTTGCCAGTTTGCTTGTTTGACTGTAGAAGCTATGCTGGCTTGATTAACTGCCAGTACGATGTCGTAAACATCTCTTTGAGCACTTGTAAAACGGCCGTTTATGGGAAAGGTACGGCTAATGTCGCCGGCGTACATTTCATATTCAGCACCGGCGTCAATCATGAGTAGCTCATTTGGCTTAAGCCGGCAATTATTGCTGACATAATGGAGACAGCAGGCATTTTTGCCACCGGCTACGATGCTGTTGTAGGAGGGAAAACGTGCTCCGCGCTGCATGAATTCGTGCAGGATTTCTGCTTCTACCTGATATTCGAATTGCCCCGGACGTGTGGTCTGCATGGCTCGTATGTGTGCTTGTGCACTGATTTCGGTAGCGATGCGCATGATTTTTTGTTCATGCTCATCTTTTATTAGGCGCATTGGGTCGAGTATGGTGGCAAGATTCACCATGCTCTCAGGTGCGATTGTGCTGCCGTTGGTTTTGCGGTAATTAGCTATTCGGGCAATTTCATACCATACTTCCTGCACTTTAAAATCATTGTCGGGATAGAGTCCCCAGAGGGCAAACAGGTGGCGATGGCCGGACAGGGCTTTTTTGAGGTAAGCCGGCCACTGGCTGATGTCATCGGCGCAATCAAACGCAAATACTTCGCGCGCAGCGCTGTAGCCATAGCGGAAACCATTCCAGATTTCATGTTCGGGGTCTTTGTTACGGCACAGTAAGGTAGCGCTGTGCTCGCGCCCGTTGAGAATCAGGGCTGCACCAGGTTCGGGAAAACCGGTGAGATAATGAAAATAGCTGTCCTGTCGGTAAGGGTATTCGGTGTCGTTACTGCGTCTTTGTTCGGGTGCGGCAAAAATAATAGCCACTCCATCTTCGCCAATTTGACTAAGTACATGTTGGCGTCGCTGCCGGTAAACGTTGATGTCAGTATCCATTATTAGTATTTCTCCCTGCTGCCGTTGCGGCGAGCAGTTTGTATTTGTTGAGCCAGCCATAGTGCGAGTATGGCACCGCTAAGGTCGGCAATGGCATCCATTATATCGCCATTGCGGGTGGTAAACAGTGCTTGAATGACTTCGCTGGTGGCTGCCCAGATAATGGCGCTGATGAGAAGCAGACGTTGGGGTATGGTGAAACCAGCACTGAAACAGGCTTTGGCCATTAACCAGAATTGGCCAAAAAACAGGCCGAAGTGGCAGATTTTATCGAACTGTGGAATAGGCACAGGAGTGCCGCTGGATTTGAAAAACAGAAAATAAATGCTAGCTAGAAACCACATGATGGCAATGAGCAGCCATTTGTTGAAATAAATGGTAGCTTTCATCGGGATTCTGCTTCGCTGAGCCATTGCTGGCACAAAGATGCTAGGCGAATGAATTTATTGCCGCGCTGTAAAAATAGCTGTTGCCATTGCTGTATGGTTGCAGTATCCGGTGCTTCATCTATGCTGCATTCATTTAACCAAAAATCGAGAACTTCGGCACATTCTCCGGCAGAAGCAGTTTGAAAAAATTGGGTAGTGGCTTGCATGAATCTGAGCGTTTTGTGCCTGTTGAGGGGAGGTAAGAAAAAACGGACTGAATAGCAGTCCGTTTGACTTTATTCGGTATCCAGTACCGCGGTGGTGTAGACGTTCTGAACGTCGTCGAGGTCTTCGAGAGCGTCAAGTAAGCGTTGCATTTTTTCTGCCTCTTCACCTTCTAGTACGGTTTCGTTGACCGGACGCATGGTGACTTCGCCGTCAGCAGCATGAAATCCTGCTTGTTCGAGTGCTTCTTTGATGCTGCTGTACTGATAAGGCTCAGTAATGACTTCTTTTGAACCGTCTTCCTGTATGATGACATCATCTGCGCCGGCTTCGAGGGCTGCTTCCATAAGGCTATCTTCATCAACGTCGGGGCTAAAGAGTAAATAGCCCTGATGCGCAAACTGAAAGGCTACAGAACCATCTGTACCCAGATTGCCGCCGTGCTTGGTAAAGGCATGGCGTACATCGGCTACGGTACGGGTTTTGTTGTCGGTGAGGCAGTCTACCATCACTGCAGCACCACCTGTACCATACCCTTCATAGCGCAGTTCTACATATTCGACACCTTCGAGATTGCCAGTGCCTTTGTCTATGGCACGCTGAATATTGTCTTTAGGCATGTTGGCATCGGTGGCTTTATCCATTGCCAGACGCAGGCGCGGATTGGCTGATGGATCACCGCCACCTAGTCTGGCGGCAATGGTAATTTCTTTAATCAGGCGGGTGAAGATTTTGCCGCGTTTGGCATCCTGACGCCCTTTACGATGCTGGATATTGGCCCACTTGCTGTGTCCTGCCATTTTAAAATCCTTGTTTCTATGATGATTTTATGTATCAAAACAATGCCAAAGCTTTTGGCTTTGGCAGGTTTTAACGCCATCAAATAATTGAAATATGGTATTAATTTTACCATATTGCTTTTTTATTGAGTAGGCTGCTCTATGGTTTGTATTGAGATGAAGCAAGCTAGAGTTTTTGTATATGTTGGCGTTGCCAATGATTTAACCATGCAATGCAGCCTGCATGGATGATGGTGTAGGTTTCGCTAAAATTGCCGCTGAAATAGGGATCGGGGACATAATCGTATTCACTTTCTGGCAGCAAGTCGGTAATTTTGTAAACTCTGTCTGGACGGCTATCGCCGAAAATACGGGCTAAATCATGTAGATTTTTGTCATCCATGGCGATGATATGATCGTAAATGGCGATATCTTCTGGCCTGACCTCGCTGCTTTGAAATCCATCGCTGTTGATATTATGAGCAATGAGAATTTGTTTTGTGCCTTGATGCATGTCTTCGCCGTTGTGCCAGCCGGATGTACCGGCACTGGCTATTTCAATTTGTTCACTCAGCCCTTTTTCTGCTACGAGTTTGCGCAGGATATATTCGGCCATGGGTGAACGGCAGATGTTACCTAAACAGACAAATAATACTTTGGTGGCCGGCATGTCAGTGGCTCCGCGGAAATAGTGGATTATGCCCGATCATGTTGATGGATTGGGCATAGCTGGGTAGTTGTGCTTGCGCACTGATGGGCTCATGCAGTAGGTGGATGTTTTCAACATGGCATTCGGCCAGTAAATCTATGAAATTTTGTACGATGGTATCGATATCATCCGCTTGAGTAAGCGGCCAGCGGAAAATCTGCGGCTGAAGTTCGAATGCGCTGTCGGTAGCGTTGAATCCAAACAGGATATTGCCACCATCTTGTGCTGCGATAACCACGCCCACGCGCGGGCTTTGCAAGCGAATAGAACGGATGGCATTGGTGGTAAATACATCACACGCCATACGCAAACGCATAGCACTGCCGCTGCGTAAGGCATTGAGTGGTGATTGCGGTGGCAGCGGATTAGTAAATAATGTGGCTCCGGCACTGGCTAGATGGGTTTGCCAAACCTGCATCAGGGGTAGGGCGGTATCTGCTAGCTGATGGCCGAGGGCTGGTAGGATGTCTGAGCCGGCAAAGCCAAGTGCGTAAAATACTTGTACTGACTGGCCCGTTTCCACTATAAGCGGGGTGTGCGGCAGCTGACTGAGAAATTCTGCAGCGCTTTGTGGATTTTGCTTGGCAGCGAACCATTGACTGGCCTTGATGTGGCTCAGAGTGGTGTCATTAATGAGATGAGGTGCCCAGTGAATGGTTTGCCAAGCATCTGTCCATGGTTGGTTTTTAAAGATTTCAGCTATGGCAGTTACTGGGATAGTGTCGGGAAGACAAATATTTTCTTTGGCTCCACCTACAACAATGACAGGCAGTGCGAGCCATTGTACTTCTGTGGGTGTGTGTGCCTGTAAGACGTTTTCTAGGCTTTCCCAGAGGATGTTGTATATCTTGCTGCTGGCTGCCATGGACAAGGCTACGGCGAGGTTGGTGTAATGGTTTTGGGCCAGCATGCGGCTGATTTCTACATGCAGACTTTCGCGGGCAAGGGTGGTCTGTGCTTTGGATGTTGGGTTGGCCAAGCTGGCTGCATGCATGAGCAGGTCGTTTTTGACTGGATCAGTTGGAAATGCCCTTGTATCAGGCAGACAGTGATGTGTGTTCATGATGTTGTGTCTGTTTAAGTAGACTTGTGTAAAGGTGATATTGTAGCAATTAGTTTTGTGTGAAACGAGTACAGGGGTATTTTCTGTTTGTGACCCGTGGAATTTTATACTGTAGATTGCTGCGGATTTGATTAGCTGTTTGGCTTGAAACTGAATCGGGCTGCCCTTATTTTTATCAAACAACAATTATTTTTGGGTAATTCGAGAACAATTATGAAACAAACACACAGTTTTCAGACTGAAGTTAAGCAGTTGTTACAGCTGATGATTCACTCTTTGTACAGTAATAAAGAGATTTTTTTGCGAGAGCTGATTTCCAATGCGGCCGATGCCTGTGATAAGTTGCGCTTTGAATCATTGAATGATGCTTCTTTGCTCGGTGATGATGCTGAATTCAGAATCACGGTAACTGCGGATGCGGAAGCCAAAACGATTACGGTTTCTGATAACGGTATTGGTATGAGTGAAGCAGATGTGATCGAGCATCTGGGCACTATTGCCAAATCGGGTACCAAAGCGTTTTTGGAAAAGCTGACAGGTGATGATAAGAAAGATGCCAATTTGATTGGCCAGTTTGGTGTGGGCTTTTATTCTGCTTTCATTGTGGCCGACAGCGTAACTGTTGAAAGTCGTAAAGCTGGTGTGGCTGAAAATGAAGGGGTGCGCTGGGTAAGTGCCGGTGACGGTGAATTTACTGTTGAGCCGATTAGCAAAGCTTCTCGTGGTACTGATGTGATTTTACATCTGAAAGAAGATGAGAAGGATTTGCTGTCTGACTGGACTTTGCGTCGCATTGTGACGACTTACAGTGACCACATTTCTGTGCCGATTTATATGAAAAAAGCACCGGAATATGATGAAGAAGGTAATGTAAAACCGTCTGATGAGCTGGAGGTGGTGAATCAGGCGCAGGCGCTGTGGCAACGCCCGAAAAATGAAATCAGTGATGAGCAGTATCAGACATTTTATCGTCATGTTTCACATGATTATGATGATGCGTTGGCATGGACTCATTTTCGGGTAGAAGGCCGGCATGAGTATACGGGTTTGCTGTATATCCCTAAACATGCACCATTTGATTTGTATGAACGTGAACCCAAGCATGGGGTGCAGTTGTATGTGAAACGTGTATTTATTATGGATGACGCAAAAAAGCTAATGCCTTCTTATTTGCGTTTTATCCGTGGCGTGATAGACAGCAGTGATCTACCACTGAATGTATCACGTGAAATTCTGCAGGAAAGCCGTGATCTGGATGCGATTCGTGCTGGTAGTGTGAAAAAAGTTTTGTCATTGATTGAAGATTTAAAGAAAAACCAGCCGGAAAAATATACTGAATTCTGGCAGGTATTCGGGAATACGCTGAAAGAAGGTATTGCTGAAGATTTCAGTAATAAGGAAAAGATTGCTGGTTTGTGTCGTTTTGCTTCCACCCATAATGATAGTAGTGAGCAAAATGTTTCACTAGCTGATTATATTGGCCGCATGAAGGAAGGTCAGGAAAAGATTTATTACATTACCGCCGATAGTTATGCCGCAGCAAAAAACAGTCCACATTTGGAAATCTTCCTGAAAAAAGGTGTTGAGGTATTACTACTGACTGACCGTGTGGATGAATGGGTAGTGAATAGTCTGCCGGAATTTGATGGTAAGGCTCTGGTGAGTGTGGCCAAAGGATCACTGGATCTGGGTAATTTGGCCGATGAGGAAGAAAAAGCGGCACAGGCAAAAACCGAAGAAGACAATAAAGAATTGGTAGAACAGATCAAGACTGCACTGGGCGATAAGGTGGAAGCTGTGCGGGCAACGGCACGGCTGACAGATAGTCCAGCCTGTTTGGTAGTAGGTGAGCATGATATGAGCCAGCATCTGGCACGCATGCTTGAGGCTTCGGGTGCTGCCGGACAAATTCCGCATACGAAACCTACGCTGGAAATTAACCCCGAACATCCGCTGATTAAGAAAATTGCTGTGGAACAAGACGAAGCTCAGCGTAATGAGTTGGCTGAACTGGTTTATGACCAGGCACTGTTGGCTGAGGGCGGTAAGCTGGAAAATCCGGCTGCATTTGTGAAACGTATGAATCATTTGTTACTTACGATGAATCAGTAATAGAATTTTTTAGTCTAAGCTGCCTTATTTAAGGCAGCTTTTTTATGTCTAAGTAATTTTTTGATTTTAATATATTGCTGAGTGATGCTATTTGTATTAATGGCTATGAAATGAATTTTTTCATGTTTTGATGCAGATAATGGCAGAGGCATGAGTTATTTATCTTCTAAAATATACATATGACTATTTTTGAATCAAAATTTCAAATATCAGTAAATAAAATAATAGGATAGATTGAAAAATTGGTTAAATTGAAATATTATCCGTTATTAAATGTAATAAAAATTTTATTTTTTTAACAATAGTTTTAGGTGAAACGATGGATGATAATAGTCAGGAAAATTTTGCTTTTTCTAATTGGGGTTTAAGTAACGCTTGGCAATTCAGATTTGAATTTTATGAAGAAAATGGTTTGCCTGAACGTAAAAATGCATCAAGATTTAAAGAGGCATTTAAAGCTTTACCTATGGGTAAGCGTTTTATATTAGCAAATAATATAGGTTCATTATTTTTCGGTCCACTGTATTTTTTATGTACAGGCATGTGGCGGAAAGCTATTGTCTTGTTGTTTCTCTTAATATTTATTGATGCTTTTCTTTCTGCTATTGGTGGAAAAAATTCGATTATAATTTTTGTAAATATGTTTAGCTCAATGGTACTTGCCAATCCGGCTTATTATTTACACCGAGTAAAAAAATCCAAATCTTTTAATATATTTGAAGGAGTGTTTTAAGCTGACTGAATAATACTCTACTCATGATTGTGAAACTTTAGTTTATATTTATTTGGTATAGATTCTCGTCATATATTTATTGATTCTATTTTCTCATATAATAAATAGTCGAATTATATATTTTGAATAAATTATAAGTTTGTGCTGAAGTAGTAATGACAATTTTTTAGATAAATATGCAAATATTATTCATTATATTGCCTTTGAAAAGCATATTTTGATTTAGTATATTAAGAAAATTATATTTTATCTATTTGTAATAATATGTGGTAATGTTTAAGAAATATAAAAGCAGCTTCAGAGTAAGGCCTCTAAGCTGCTTTTGTATTTGAATAAGAAAGGTTTACTTTGCTGTGTTTTTTTTATGACATGCCTGAATGAGAAAGGCTAGTACTAAGCACACTAGAAAAGGAAGACCAAATAGAAGAGTGGCGTGGAAAATCGGTGTAAACCATGTTGTTATCAAAATACTGATGATGGATATTAAACCGGCCAGCGTAATATAAGGAAATCCGGGTACACGAAATTTTAGTGTCTGCTGCTGTCTCTGCATGCGGATACGAAAACACAGATGGGTCAAAAATACGGCTCCCCAACTGAATAAAGCACCAAACATAGATAACGCTATCATTACTTGAAAAGCGCTATCCGGTTTAAACATATATACCAGAGCCGCTACAGCAATTCCCGCGGAAGATAAAGCCAGCGCATTCAATGGCACACCGTTGCTTTTTACTTTACCGAGTATTTGTGGTGCTTCGTTGGCGCGAGAAAGGCTGAACATCATACGTGTGGCAATGTAGAGCATGCTATTCATTGCAGAAAGTGCGGCCACGATAACAATAAAATTAAGGATGCTGTCTGCATAAGGAATGCCGACGTTTTGCATGACAGTTACAAAGGGGCTGGTACTACCTGTTTTGATTAGTTCCTGCCATGGTACCAGCATTACTATCAGACTGAGTGCAAGTAAGTAGAAAATCAACAGTCGCGCTAGTGTACCTTTGAAAGCTGTTTTTACAGCTTGCTCGGGGTGAGTGGCTTCTCCGGCGGCAATGGCAATCATTTCGATGCCCAGATAGCTGAATATCGAAATAATCACTCCTGTCCAAATACCCGAAAATCCGTGCGGGGCAAAGCCATTGCCAAACAGATTGTGCTCAATGCGGATGATACTGCCTTGCGATACCAATACAGCTACTGCCAGCAAAATGAATACTATGATGGCAAATATTTTGATGGTTGAGAACCAGTACTCTACTGAACCAAATGCTTTAACACTGTAAGCGTTGACGCCAATCAAACAGCAGGAAAACAGGGCTATCCATACCCATGAATCTACTTGCGGAAACCAGAATTTCATGTATTCGGCAATGGCGGTGACTTCTGTACCTACGGCTAATACGATGCAAGCCCAGTAACTGTAGCGTACCAGAAAGCCGGCCAGTGGGTGCAGATAGAATTCAGCATAAGCGCCAAATGAGCCGGATGTGGGGTGCTGGACGGTCATTTCTGCCAGACAACCCATAAGTGCCAATGCAATTAGTCCGCCAAGGGTATAGCTGATAATTACTGCAGGGCCGGCAAAGCCGATAGCAAATTTGCTGCCTAAAAACAAGCCGGTACCAATGGCACCGCCAATGGCAATCATGCTCATCTGGCTGGCAGATAGTTTTTTATGCAGGCCGGTTTCCCGCGACTGTATACGCTCGAAATTGCTCATCTTTTTTCCTCAGGATGAGATGCACAAGCCGAGCAGAAGATTCACGCTCGGCTTTTAGCTGACTGAATGAAAGAACGGTCTATCAGGTTACTTGCCCACGTGTATGAAACTTAGGCTGTGCCCATTCCTGATTGATCAGTACCTGTTTCAAATGCTGAACAGCCTGCCAGATATCGGTATAGCTCAGGTATAGCGGTGTGACGCCGAGCCTGATTACTTCGGGTTCGCGATAGTCACCAATTACCCCGCGGGCAATCAGAGCCTGTACAATGGCATAACCATGTGGATGGCGTAGGCTAACGTGACTGCCGCGATGCTCATGTTTGCGCGGGGTAATCAAGGTAAGTCCAAGGCCGGCACATTCCTGCTCAGTGAGGTTGATGAGTAAATCGGTCAGTTGCAGTGATTTGTGTCGTACGGCTTGCATATCAGTTTGGAGAAAGATATCAACGCCACACTCTATAAGGCTCATAGAGACAATTGGCTGTGTACCGCAGAGGTAACGACGAATGTTGTCGGCAGGTGTATAGCTGGCTGCCATATCAAACGGTTTTTCGTGTCCCCACCAGCCTGATAATGGCTGGCTGAATGCGGTCTGATAGCGCTGATGCACCCATAGCATGGCAGGAGCACCAGGGCCACCATTAAGGTATTTGTAGGTACAGCCGATGGCAAAGTCGCTATTACTACTATTTAAATCAATGGGTACGGCACCGATGGAATGACATAAGTCCCAAATAAGCAGGGCACCATGACTATGCACAAGTTCATTGGTGGATGCCATATTGTGCAGGTAGCCGGTACGATAATTGACATGTGACAGCACAACTACGGCAGTATGCTGATTAATGCTTTCGGCCAGATCTGCTGGTGTATCTACTAACTGGAGTTGATAGCCCTGATTAATCAGCGCCATGAATCCTTCAATCATGTAGATATCTGTGGGGAAGGAATCACGTTCGGCTATGATGATTTTACGGCGGTTGTCTTTTTGCTGCTGAATATCGACCGCGGCTGCCAGTACTTTAAAAAGATTAAGGCTGGTGGTATCTGTAACGACAGTTTCATTTTCTCTAGCCCCTATGAGCTGGCCGATTTTGTTGCCAAGCCGCAGCGGCAAATCCCACCAGCCGGCTTTGTTCCAGCTATTAATCAGGTCTGTGCCCCATTGTTGATTAATTACAGCCTGTGCTTGCTCAGTGGCCTTACGAGGCTTGGCACCGAGAGAATTACCATCCAGATAGATGACCCCTTGTGGTAATTCAAACTGGTTTTTAAATATTGCCAGTGTGTCTTTAGCATCCCATTGCTGACATTGTTCTTGTGTAATCATTGTGCTCAGTTTAAATCTGAAAATGAATAGTGTACTGAATTGCAGCTGGTGATGGTAAATAAATTCACAATTTATTTAGTTCGGTTAAGCTGTATCAATATTTTTCAGATTATTAAATTTTCTGCATGGGATGTCGATTTGGTTTATTCAATACGGGTTTGGTTGCTGCCGATTTTGAATATCTGAGCCAACATACCCATCAGCAGGATAACGGCAGCCAATATGCTGGTGTAAATGACTTCATATTTATAGGTGCCTTCAAATATCATGGTGATGATGGATGCAATAATTAGAGCGATAACCAAATAGGTGAGCCAAGGAAAGCACCACATTTTAAAACTAATGATTTTTCCCTGTTTTTCCAATTTTTTGCGTAGAAATAATTGAGAGAAGCTAATGGCCAGATAGACATACAGAGCAATGGTGCCGGTAGCGGTCATCAATACGTCGTAAACATTCATTTTAGCTGTGGCGGTAAGGTATACGGCCAATAAGGTAAAGACACAGGATACTAATACGCCAATTTGTGGGCTGCCGTTTTTTGAAGTATAGGCCATTATTTGATGGGCATCGCCGCGTTTGGCTAATGAATAGAGCATACGTGAGCAGGTGTATAGAGCGGAATTAAAACAACTGAGTACGGATGTGAGTACAACAAAGTTAACAATGTGGCGTGCCTGTGGAATACCGAGAGAAGTAAGTACCACGCTGTATGTGCCCCAAGTGGCATCCTTCAGATGCGGGTCGTTGTATTGAATCAGACACACGGTGATAAAAATTGAACCCACATAAAACAGAATAATGCGCCAGACTACGGATTTGGTTGCTTTGCGGATTTCTGTAGCTGGATGGCTGGATTCAGCAGCGGCAACAGTAACGATTTCAGCTCCTATATAAGCAAACATAACCCCAAGCAGTGCGGTAACCACGGATGAGATGCCATTGGGCATAAAGCCCTGACCGGTTAAATGCGACCATCCCTGTGCATCTGCCTGTCCCCATGGCCATAAATGCATGATGGCCAGACTGCCTATAATCAAAAACAAAACAATTGCAACTACTTTGATCAAGGCAAACCAGAATTCAAATTCGCCGTAATTCTTTACATCCATTAGATTGATGATGACTAATGCGATGGTTACTGCCAGCATGTAGCCCCAAATGGGTATCAGCGGAAACCAGTTGTTAAGAATTTTACCGGCTACATAAGCTTCCCAGCCCATTAGTAGAGCCCAAAAATACCAGTAAAGCCAGCCAATACTGAATCCAGCCCAGCGGCCGATAGCAATATCGGCATATGTGGAAAAAGAGCCACTGTCGGGATGAGCCACGGCCATTTCACCGAGCATTCGCATAATCAACATCACCAATAGACCACCAGCAGCATAAGCCAATATGGCAGCCGGACCGGTATGAAAAATTACTGAACCCGAACCGATAAAAAGGGCGCCACCAATTACGCCAGCTATAGATATCATGGTCAAGTGGCGGGATTTCAGTCCATTTTTTAATGTAGATGACGTACTCAATGTTTTCTCCTCTAAAAGAATTAGTGCCAGACAGACTAATTAAGTCAATTGCAGCCCGCAAAAAGTCTTCCTGATCGATGCAGAGCATTCAGGTTTTTTTATAATTGCAGCGGGGAATGCGGCAGCATGGAAGAATGCTGCCGCTGATTCAGAATTTACTGATCGATACCGGCCAGTAATATGTATTTGATTTCAAGGTAATCTTCAATGCCGTATTTGGACCCTTCACGTCCAAGGCCAGATTGTTTGACGCCACCAAATGGAGCAGCTTCATTCGATAACAGGCCGGTATTGATGGCTACCATGCCATAATCCAGATTTTCGCTGACACGTACGATACGGCCGATGTCTCGACTGTAAAAATAGCTGGCCAATCCGAATTCTGTATCGTTTGCCCAGCTGACCACATCTTCTTCGCTGTCGAAGCGAAATACCGGTGCCAACGGGCCGAAAGTTTCTTCACGTGCCACTTTCATTTCCTGTGTCACATTTTTCAGCAGGGTGGGCTGAAAGAAGAGTTCGCCGTGATGGTCTGCAGTACCTCCGGTTACAATTTCTGCACCTTTGCTTACTGCGTCAGCAATGTGTTCTTGAACCTTGTTTACAGCACTGGCGTCAATCAAGGGGCCGACAGTAACATCTTGTTCTAGTCCATTGCCGATTTTCAGTTTAGCGATGGCCTGAGCCAGTTTGCTGACAAACTCATCGTAAACTGCGCTTTGTACGTATAAGCGGTTGGCACAGACACAAGTCTGGCCGGCATTTCGGAATTTGGAAATCATTGCGCCTTCAACGGCGGCATCGATATCGGCGTCGTTAAATACGATAAATGGTGCATTGCCGCCCAGCTCCATGGAAACTTTTTTCACGGTGCCGGCACATTGCGCAATTAGTTTGCGGCCTACTTCGGTAGAACCGGTGAAGCTGAATTTTTTCACCCGTTCGTCTTCGGTAAGTACTTTGCCAATTTCACTTGAGCTGCCAGTGATAACATTCACTACGCCGGCTGGAATGCCAGCACGTTGAGCTAGTTCGGCAATAGCCAGTGCAGAGAGCGGGGTTTGTGATGCAGGACGGATAACAAAAGTACACCCAGCAGCCAGCGCCGGCGCAATTTTGCGCGTAATCATGGCATTGGGAAAGTTCCACGGGGTAATCGCGGCACACACACCTATCGGCTGCTTGAGTACCATAATGCGTTTGTCGTTGGATGTTGCTGGTATGGTGTCGCCGTAAATGCGTTTGGCTTCTTCGGCATACCATTCTAGATAAGATGCACCATAGGCAATTTCACCTTTGGCTTCGGCTAAAGGTTTGCCTTGTTCTGAGGTCAGGATAATGCCTAAATCCTCCTGATGCTGCATCATCAGCTCAAACCAGCAGCGCAGCAGATTACTGCGTTCTTTGGCTGATTTGGCCTGCCATGGTTTCAAGGCAGCCTGTGCCGCGGCGACGGCACGTTCTGCTTCTGCGGCACCCATGCGTGGTACATCGGCCAGATTGTGTCCGTTGGCTGGATTGATAACTGAAATAACAGCGCTGTTATCAGCATTTACCCATTGGCCATTTATCAGACATTGGGTTTTTAAAAGTGCAGGATCATGCAGTTGCATAATTTTTTTTCCAAATTAACTGTATCAGACATTACAGGCTGCCAAATATGCGGTGAGCACCGGCAGCTTGCTGAGTAGTTATTATTGAGCCTGACGCACGGCTGCTTCAAGTATGTTTAGTGCCTCATCAAATACATTGTCTTCAATGGTGAGCGGGTACAGGCAGCGGATGACGTTATAGTACTGGCCGCAAGTGAGAATCATTAGTCCATTTTCAAGTGATAATTGCTGAACTTTTTTGGTCATTTCGGCATTCGGTTCGGACGTGCCTGCTTTCACTAGTTCCAGTGCAACCATGGAGCCGGGGCCGCGTACTTCGGCAATTTCTGGTATCGTTTGTTTCAGACTGTTGAAGCGTTCCTTTAAACGGTTGCCCAGCACTGTGGCGCGTTCACACAATTTTTCGGTTTCAATCACATCGATCACAGCATCAGCCGCAGCCAGACCCAGCGGGCTGCCTGCATAGGTACCACCCAGACCACCGACTACCGGTGCGTTCATAATAACTTCTTTGCCTACTACGCCGGATAAGGGAAATCCACCGGCCAGAGATTTGGCAATAGTCATTAAATCGGGTTCAACACCTGTCCATTCTGTGGCGAACAGCTTGCCGCTACGTGCAAAACCAGATTGGATTTCATCAAAAATCAGCACAATGCCGTGTTCATCTGCCAGCTGTCGTAAAGCGCGCAGGAATTCATTTGGGGTAACATTGAAGCCTCCTTCACCTTGTACTACTTCGATGATGATAGCTGCAACGTCGCTGGCAGCCAGATGGCATTTAAAAATATTATGCAGACCATGAAGGGCATCCTCTATGCTCACGCCATGTAAAGCGTTGGGATAGGGCGCATGAACGATGTCGGCTGGAAATGGCCCAAAATCAACTTTATAAGGGGCAATTTTACCGGTTAAAGCCATGGTTAGATTGGTACGGCCATGAAAAGCACCATTGAAAGCAATGACGCCGCGCCGTTTGGTATAGGCTCGAGCAATTTTGATGGCGTTTTCTACTGCTTCGGCACCGGAAGTAACAAACATTGTACGTTTATCGCCGGAGATGGGAGCACGTGCATTGATTTTTTCGGCGACTTTGGCATACAGCTCATACGGCACGGTATTAAAGCAGGTATGAGAAAATTTCTGCAACTGGTCGGCCACAGCCTGTTGAACTTTAGGGTGTAGGTGACCGGTATTGAGTACGCCGATGCCACCGGCAAAATCAATATAACGTTTGCCTTCAGGTGTCCAAAATTCGGCATTTTTAGCGTGATCAATATAAAAGTCACACATAAAGCCGACGCCACGCGGGGCGGCAGCCAGCTGGCGCTGACGCACGTTGCTTGTTTGATTCATAAAATTCTCTCCAGAAAAATGTAGACCGGCCTGAGCTGGTGTTTTCGCATACTGAATGTATGGTAATGCGATGTAACTATGTCATTAACTGACTGTATTTATTCAACCAAAAAAGATTTGGATTTTTCTGTTAAGTTACGGGATTAAATTTGCACTGTCAATGCAACCGAAAGATGCATGTGCAAAAATTATGGTTTTAAATGCTGAATGAGTGGAATTATATAATTTTATCTGTATTAATGTTGGTAATTAGTATTGCAAACTAATTTGATATGGTTATTTAATTGCTTAATTTATGCATATATTCTTTTTTGGTGGGCGCTCGCCATACAGAAATCTGAGTTTAGGTATATGCTGTAAAAAAAGCTGAACCGTTTAGTTCAGCCTGAAAGATGGCCAGAAATGGCTCAGGATGTGTGAATCAATTTTTTAAGTGTTTGGTTTTTTTATGTACCGGATTGGTAATTATTAGACTGAAAATCAGGGAAACCGATACCATGATTAAAGCAAGAATATAAATTAAATGATGGCCAAAATTGGCTGAAGCGGTGCCTTGCAACATACCGGCCAGAATGATGCTGCACGAAATACAGTTATTAAATAGTGTTGAAGCTACTCCCGTCCGCCCTGGCAGCAGGTCCTGAAAATAAATCAGTCCAATACTGGCTACAATACCGATAAACAGGCCATTGAATAGTTGTAGCGCAATCAGTATCCATTCTTTCTGACTGATAATCATGCCTATATAGAAAATGATGCCACATATTACGGCAAAGCAAATTAGGTTTTTATTTCCAAAACGCGGTACCAGCATGCTAGCCACCAGCATGGCCGGAATTTCAATGGCTGCGGCTACGCCCATCAAATGTCCGGGCAGGGATGGGGCGGATGGCAAAATCTGGTTCAGATACAGCGGCATGTCAATTAAATACATCATATTGGCTGTGCCCATGCAGATTGAAGCGATAAATAAAAACATTACGTTGCGGTTGCGAAATATTTTTTCTTTTGGTTCTGAAGATTTGCTGGCTGGAGCAGAACGTCTGATAGCAGGAAAAAACATAAAAATAATTAGGAGAGCAACCAAGAACATAGCCGCTGCACTCAGATACATGGCGGTAAAACCATATTTAACTGCCAATGTAAAGGATAAGGGCGGTCCGATAACCCATGCTAATGATAACTGTGCGCGGAGAATGCCGTTGAATACCACGACATTACGTCCGGTATGGTCGGTATATTCGCGTGCTGAAGCAAAAATCTGCGGCATTGCAGCTGACGTGAATGCGGAAAAAAAGATACCCACAGAGATAAGCAATAGGTAGTGGCGTGAAAAGGCGAAGGTAATACAGTTGCCGATGCCCATCAGACAACAGAATAAAATAATATTGCGGCGGATACCTTTATTATCTGAATACTGCGCCAGAAGAAAACTCACAACAATACCAGCAATGGCATTGACTGAATAAAATAGGCCGATCTGATAGGGGTTAGCTTGCACTTCTTTCGCCAGATAACGGCTGAGAGTGGGTGCCTGTAGCGCACCGGCAATACCAATAATGAATGCGGCCACCAGAAAAGAACCAAGAATAATATAGGCCTTTTGTTTTAAACTATTTTTTTCTTCCACGCTTAATTTATCTATACTGAAATAAAAGTGTTATATCACATATCGGCTGATACATTGTAAAAGCTGGTACCCAAAGGCTGTTTAATATGTAAAGCGCGATCAGAGAAATTGTTAATAAATAAATTAAATAGTGAATATAAATGCTTGATAAACAATATTTCAAATAGGATGCAGGTAATAGTGGAAATACATGAAAATGAAAATTGAGGATTTTATTTGTTAATCAAAAAAATTTTTTAATTAATAATGTTATTAAGATAAAAACAAAAATAATATTTTTTTGAGTATATCGGGATATGCAGCATAACAAGTTGGTTTCGACAGATTATCCTGCATTATGGTAGAACCGGTTAAATCAGCTGTTGCTCTTCTAACAGATTTTCAATTTTTTCTTTACTCCAATGATTGCTAGCAGCGAGAGTCAGAATGGCTACAGCGGTTTCCAGATTGCATTTACCGCCATTAATCACGCCAGCAGCGCGCAGTTCATGTCCTTGGGCATAAACTGCGGAGGCGTTGCCTTGCAAAACTTGGCTGATATTTAATACCGGTATGGATTGTTGACTGATGCGGCGAATGGCTGCCAGAAAGCTTGCATCAGTTGGTGTATTGCCATTGCCGTAGCTTTGCAGTACCACTCCGTCCGGCGCGTTTTGATTTAGGCTGGCGCTAATCATGTCTAGATTGGCTCCCGGTGTAAGGGTAAAACAATGGATTCGAACGGTGTTGCTAATGAGGTAGCTTGCTGGTGCAGTAGAGGGGGGTGTGGCTGGAAGGTTAGTGTTAAACCAACCTTCGGTAGCCGACCATTGTGCCAGTGTGCCAAATTGTGGGTTGGCAAAAGCCTCCGGCTGCTCGGTACTGATTTTTACACTGCCAACTGCTGGCCAGAGCTGGCCGTTGAATGCGATAGCGGTCTGATTAAAATCGCGCAAGCTAAACGCGGCCAATGCTGTGCGCAGATTCAGTGGGGCATCGCTGTTATCAGCTGCTAGTGGCAGCATGGCGCCAGTCAAGATAAGAGGAATACCTAGCTGAGGCCTTGCCAGTGCGATGATATTGGCAGTATAAGCCATGGTGTCCGTACCATGCAGAATCAGCAAGCCATCATAATCTGTGGCTTTGCTGTCTATCCATTCTAAACAATGTTGCCAGTTGCTCAAGGTAATGGCCGACGAATCAATCAAGGGGTCGCTGATAAACCAGTCACAATGCACTTCTTTACTAAATTCCTGAAAAATGGGGGCGGCCAGACGCGGCAGATCGTTTGCCGGCGCTAGTCCGGCAGGAGTGGACTGCATGCCGATGGTGCCGCCAGTGTAGTAAACAGCCAGATGTTTCGGTGTTGTCATAAAGATTCCGCCTTTCCAAAGCTTATGGGTAGCAATCGCAAGCATAGCATGAACGGGTTTTGTTCAGGCTGGCTTACGCGTACAATAGCGGTTTTTCTGCGTCTGAAATGGTTATCATGATACGTACTCGTTTTGCTCCCAGTCCTACCGGTTTTCTACATATTGGCGGTGTGCGCACGGCTTTGTTTTCATGGGCATTTGCGCGTAAACATCAGGGTAAATTTGTATTACGCATTGAAGACACTGATTTGGAACGCTCTACCTCTGAATCGGTGCAGGCAATTTTGGATGGGATGCACTGGGTAGGTCTGGACTATGATGAAGGCCCGTTTTATCAGACGCAGCGTTTTGACCGCTATGCTGAAGTATTGCGTGAGCTACTGGCTTCTGGCCATGCCTATTATGACTACACCAGCCGTGAAGAGCTGGAAGCGATGCGGCAGGAAGCAGAAGCACGTGGCGAACATTTCTGGTACGACCGGCGCTGGCGTCCGGACGAGGGTAAAACTCTACCTGCAATACCAGAGGGTGTGCAGCCGGTAGTGCGTTTTAAAATGCCGCTGACTGGTGAAACGGCATGGGATGATTTGGTCAAAGGCCATATTGCTATAGCCAATCAAGATTTAGATGACCTGATTATTGCCCGCGCCGATGGTACCCCTACCTATAATTTCTGTGTGGTGGTAGATGATTATGATATGGGGATTACGCAGGTTATCCGTGGTGATGATCACGTTAATAACACCCCGAAACAGATTAATATTCTGCGTGCTATGGGAGCCACGCTGCCACAGTATGCACATCTGCCAATGATTTTGAATGAAAAAGGCGCCAAAATGAGTAAGCGCCGTGATGCAGTTAGTGTGGTGGATTATGATAAACAGGGTATTCTGCCAGAAGCTCTGTTGAATTATCTGGCACGCTTGGGCTGGGGGCATGGTGATGACGAATTTTTCACGATGGCTCAGTTTGTGCAATGGTTTGATTTAAAGGATGTCAGCCCTTCTGCCAGCCGTTTCGACCATGAAAAGCTGCTGTGGCTGAATGCTCAGCACATCAAAGCCAGTGATGATACACGTCTGGCTGAACTGGTACGCCCACGATTAGAACAGCAGGGCATTGCGGTGACTGGACAGCCGGCTTTGACCGATGTAATAGCTTTGGTAAAGGAACGAGCACAGGATTTGAATCAGCTAGCCTCAGAATGTAGCTATTTTTATGTTAAAGCCACACCGAGCGAAAAAGAAGTGGCCAAACACTGGGATATGGATGCACCGTTACGAATGCAGCGTTTTGCCGCTGAGCTGGAAAAGCTACCACAGTGGGATGCGGAAAGTATACATGCCTTGTTTGCGCCATTCTGTGAAGCAGAAAATATTAAAATGGGTAAATTGGGTATGCCATTGCGGCTGGCAGTCTGTGGTACAGGCAAAACGCCGTCGATTGATCAGGTATTGGCTTTACTGGGGCGGGATGAAGTATTACACCGCCTGCATCAGAATTGAGTCTGATTTGCATTTGCACAGGCTGTCGGGATTGTGATTGATTTGCTTAAGGCAGATTACGCAGTGATGACAGCCTGTGTTTTTTATTTTGTTCCTATTCAAATTGATGTTTGCTTGTGTAAACACATTAATGTTTATTGCAGTGTATTGTGTGTTTATGCTGGCGGTTAGCGAGCCTTATGCAGTATCAATGCTGCCTGTAAGTTGTCGCTATGCTCCGGCTGTGGCAAAATCGGCGCCGATTTTGGATAAATGTAAATGAATACAAAAGCTGATTTATCTCAACGCATTGTTGTTGGAATGTCTGGTGGTGTGGATTCATCGGTGACTGCCTTGCTGCTCAAACAGGGCGGTTATGATGTGCGCGGTGTTTTCATGCAAAACTGGGAAGACGATAACGATGACGCGTATTGCTCCATCAAGCAGGACTCACTTGACGCTGTTACAGTGGCCGATGTGATTGGTATGGATATAGACATTGTCAATTTTGCCAGCGAGTATAAAGATAATGTCTTTGCCTACTTTCTACAGGAATATCAGGCAGGGCGCACACCAAATCCGGATGTGCTATGCAATGCGGAAATTAAATTCAAATGTTTTCTGGACCATGCTCTGGCCGGTGGTGCTGATGTAATTGCTACTGGTCATTATGCCCGCAAAGAGGTGCGCGATGGTGTGCATTATCTGCTTAAAGGGCTCGACCAAAACAAAGACCAGAGCTATTTTCTATATCGTCTCCAGCCTTATCAGCTGCAACGAGCATTATTTCCGTTAGGTGAACTTGAAAAAACTGAAGTACGCCGTTTAGCGGAGCAGGCACAGTTGCCTACAGCAGCAAAAAAAGACAGCACAGGTATCTGTTTTATCGGAGAACGGCCGTTTAGGCAGTTTTTACAACGATATTTACCTACCAATCCGGGTGCAATGGTCACACCGGAAGGAAATGTTGTAGGTGAACATGAAGGTCTGATGTATTACACTTTGGGTCAGCGTAAAGGGCTAGGCATCGGTGGTGATGGCGAACCATGGTTTGTGGCTGGAAAAAATCTGAAAAGAAATGAACTTTTAGTGGTACAGGGGCATGACCATCCGCTTCTATTCAGCCGTAGCCTGATTATGCATGATTTAAGTTTCACAACGCCTGAGCAGCCGGCTGAAGGTCGCTACGGAGTGAAAACGCGTTACCGCATGCCGGATGCTTCTGCTACTTTGCGCTATCTTGATAATGGCAGTGCCGAGCTTGTATTTGATGAGCCGCAATGGGCTGTGACGCCAGGCCAGTCAGCTGTCCTGTATGCTGGCGAAATGTGTTTGGGTGGTGGTATTATCAGCGATACCGATAGCCACAGTATTAATAATAATTAATTTAATTTCAACCGATTGCCTATAATCGGGCAATCATCTTGCTAGCAATGATGCAGTCGTACTGATTTGATGTTTTCTTTACAGTCTGTTTTGACTGATGTTCCCTTACTTCACATTAAATCAGGCGCATTGTTGCAAAGGAAAAAAGATAATGGAAAAAATCTGGTTACAAAGTTATCAGGAAGGGGTGCGCGCAGAAGTGGATGTTCGTGCTTATTCGTCGATTATTGACGTGCTGCACACCAGTGTGAAGAAGTTCGGACCGCAGCCGAGTTTTTCTAATATGGGTACCACTCTGACGTATACGCAGACTGCGACTTTGGTGAATCAGTTTACTTCTTATTTGCAGAATGTGCTTAAGCTGCAAAAGGGTGAGCGCGTGGCAATTATGATGCCGAATGTGTTGCAGTATCCAGTGGCCGTGTTCGGGGTATTGCAGGCTGGCGGTGTAGTCGTAAATGTCAATCCTCTGTATACTCCGCGTGAACTGGCGCATCAGCTAATTGATTCAGGTGCGACGGCCATTATTGTGCTGGAAAATTTTGCACATACGGTGGAAAAAGTGCTGGAGCAGACATCACTAAAACAGGTGATTGTCGCCAGTATGGGAGATATGTTGGGCTGGCTGAAGGGCACGCTGGTGAATTTCATGCTGCGCAAAATCAAAAAAATGGTGAAACCATTTCATATTCCGCAATCCATTACTTTTCCGCAAGCGCTGGCATTGGGTAAAAAGCAGCGCTTTACACCAGTGCCGCTTGGGCTGGAGGATTTGGCCTTATTGCAGTATACGGGTGGAACAACTGGTATATCCAAAGGTGCAATGCTGACTCATGGAAATATTGTTGCCAATATGCAGCAAGCATCAGAGTGGATTAAGGCCAATCTGGTACCGGGGCAGGAAGTGGTAGTAACACCGCTTCCGCTTTATCATATTTTTTCGCTCACTGTGAATATCATGATATTTGCCAATGCTGGCTCCAAAAATATTCTGATTACCAATCCGCGTGATATCAATGCGCTGGTTAAAGTACTCCAAAGTAATCGTGTCACCGTGATGAGTGGGGTAAATACGCTATTTAATGCTCTGATTCATAATGAAAAATTCAAAAAAATTGATTTTTCATCATGGAAGCTTGTTTTGGGTGGCGGGATGGCGACGCAGAAAAATGTGGCGCAGGAATGGAAAGCGATTACAGGGGTGCCAATCATCGATGCCTATGGTCTGACTGAGGCCAGCCCAGGCGTGTGTGCCAATCCGTTGAATAATCCTGAATACACGGGTACAGCCGGTTTACCAGTATCCAATACCGATATTGAAATTCGAGATGATAACGGTAAAGTG
Organism: Snodgrassella sp. B3837; assembly: GCF_026535955.1. Classification (NCBI taxonomy): domain Bacteria; kingdom Pseudomonadati; phylum Pseudomonadota; class Betaproteobacteria; order Neisseriales; family Neisseriaceae; genus Snodgrassella; species Snodgrassella sp. B3837. The sequence goes on along the minus strand of NZ_JAFNPI010000006.1, from coordinate 514,170 downwards.
CTGGGCATAGGTGAAGTAGGAGAGTTGTGGGTACAGGGACCACAGGTAATGAAGGGCTACTGGAACCGCCCTGAGGAAACGGCCAAAGTATTGGATAGCCGTGGCTTTGTCGCCACCGGTGATATGGCAGAAATCGATGCCAAGGGTTATGTACGTTTGGTTGACCGTAAAAAAGACATGATTTTGGTATCGGGATTTAATGTTTATCCGAATGAAATTGAAGAAATAGTAGCTGCTATGCCAGAGGTATTGGAAGCAGCCTGTATCGGTGTGCCAAATGAGAAAACAGGTGAGGCGATAAAATTATTTGTGGTTAAGCGTGACCCTGCACTGACACGTGAGCAAATTATTGCATACTGTCGCCAGAATCTGACGGGATATAAAGTACCGAAGGACATCGAATTTTGTGAAGAATTGCCTAAATCAGCGGTAGGCAAAATTTTGCGTAAGGATTTGCGTACTGAAAAATAATGGTTTTGCAGATTAATAGCGGTTGCTGCTATGGTGCGGCAACCGCTTTTGTATTTATAGACTGGTAGGTAGCTGATACTAAAAAGCTACTGTTGCTAATTTTCTCACTCTTATGGCTTAGAAACAGCAGCTATGGACAGTATTAAGCGATTATTATCAGAAAAAGTCTGTTAAAGATGCAAATTGTTTGGAAGAAAATAAACGCTACTTAGCATGAGGTGCAGGCCAATTCCTGATTTATCAGGCTGGCTGACGGGGTAAATTCATCGCTAAAACATTTTGTCTTTGATTTTCTCGAAATTCCGTGAGTTTCTGAGCTAGCTGGGGATTGTTGTTTGCCAGCATTGCAATGGCAAATAAGGCTGCATTGGCTGCACCGGCCTCGCCGATGGCAAAGGTGGCTACCGGTACCCCTTTGGGCATTTGTACAATAGACATCAAGGAATCCTCGCCATGCAGATATTTGCTTGGAATCGGTACACCCAGTACAGGCAGCGTGGTTTTCGCAGCTACCATGCCGGGCAAATGCGCCGCACCACCGGCACCAGCAATAATGGCTTTGAGTCCTCTGGAGCGTGCATTTTCGGCATATTCAAACATTAAATCTGGGGTGCGGTGTGCAGAAACAACTTTTATTTCATAAGGAATGCTGAATTGTTGTAAAAACTGTTCTGCTTGCTGCATTACCGGATAATCGCTGTTGCTGCCCATGATGATGCCGATTTGAGGAGTATTCATGTTTTGCTCTTATTCTGTTTGTAAATTATTTTTTCAGTTGATGCTTGGCTTTATTTGCTGCATTACTAGTGGGATAGTTGCTGATAATGCGTTGATAGGTGGTACGGGCAATATCCTGCTGCTGTAAATGTGTCTGGCATTGTGCCACCTGATATAGGGCATTGGGCGTTTGGCTATTTTGTGGAAACAAATTGCTGAAGCGTTTGCCGATATTGATGACCGATTCGCAATTATTTAGACGCATATGGCTTTGTAGTAGCAGCCACATGCGCTCCTGTGCCAGCTTGCTGCCATTGCTGCCGCTATCTGCATTTTTTAAAAGTCTGATACTCTGAGCATATAGTCCGGCGTTGTAGAGGCGGCGGGCTTCATCGGTAGTATCGCTATTGCCAGTATTTTTTATTGGATTCACCCGAGCTGGCTGAATATGTACATTCAGATAACGCGATAGAGTTGATTGTTGCTGGCGTAAATCATTTAATTGATTTTGTAGGGTGGTTACCTGACTTTGCAGACTCATTATCTGGGTTTTCATTTGGCTCAATTGGTCTGCTGTCTGAAGGGTATACGGTGCAGGCGCCTCTGAGTTAGTTGTATTTTCAGGGGCAGAGGAGGTACTCATGGTACTGCATGAGCTGATGGTCATCATAGCCAGTGCAGCCAGCAATAGATGACGATGATTAAATAAGAACATTTGGTGCTGCTCTCCTCTAAGTGATTGTTATTATTTTTTCTGCATCAAGGTCAGGCCATCACCCAGAGGGATGGTTAGTGGCTGCACTCGCGAATCATGTTTCAGGCTGGCATTAAATGAACGCATAATCTGAACGCTTTCTGGTTCGTGCGTGTTTGCAGGTTGAGCCACACGCCCATGCAGCAGTACATTATCAATGGCAATAATGCCGCCAGAGCGAACCAATTGCAGGCAGCGTTCATAATAGTGAGGTGTTGGCGGTTTATCGGCATCAATCAAAGCTATGTCATATTGATTGCTTTGTCCTGCCGCAATCAGTTTATCTAACGTTATCAAGGCCGGTTGTAAATAGAGCTGTATTTTGTGACTGACATTGGCTTCTTGCCAGTAACGGCGGGCGATATCGGTGTAAGTGACATTAATATCACAGGCAGTTATGTGACCGTTTTCCGGTAAAGCCAGTGCCATGGCAGTGCTGCTGTAGCCGGTAAAAACACCGATTTCGAGATAATGGCGTGCTTGTATCAGCGTTGCTAACCATGTCATCAACTGCGCCTGCTCGGGCGCAATACTCATATTTCCTTTGCGGTGCTGAGCTGTTTCAGCACGCAGTTGTGCCAGTAAAGGGTGCTCTTGGGGATTTACCTCCGCCAGATAAGTATTAAGCGCAGGACTATTCACACCAGCTCGTTGACTCATGACAGGTCGGCAGGAGATTATTCGGTTAAATAGGTATAGCCTTTTTTTGGCAGTTTGGCGGCAGCAAAATTTGCTTCATCTTCGGGATTTAGCTGAACATCCCACAGCAAGCCGCGATGCTGGATCTGAGCCTGAGCTTCCTCAGGGTGTTCATTTAAGTATTTATTCAGAAATTGGGTTGTGTCAGACTGATAGTTATACATATAAGTTTCTTCTTGCATATGTTATTTAGAAACAGGTGTATTATTATATACAAAGTGCACCATACTGGTGAAGAAGCAGGCAGAATTGTACGAGTTTGGTCTGCTAACGATGATGAGAAACGAATAGATAGGTTATACTACGCTGTTTTAGTGGTCGTGTTTGCTGTGGCACGCGAGTATTTTTTCATAAGCTTATGTATTTTCTATGCTAAAAAAGTGGTTACACAGGGTTTTGCCGCGTAAGACTGTCAGTAAAGGCAGAAAACGGGAAATACCCTTTGCACAACATCATATTAAGGCGGATGAGCTGAGTTTCGCTGCGGAAAAAGTGATATCCCGTTTGCAGAAAGAAGGCTATGAGGCTTATGTGGTAGGTGGAGCAGTGCGGGATTTGCTATTGGGTGTTTCTCCCAAAGATTATGATGTCGCCACCAATGCCACGCCCGAACAGGTGCGTAAACTATTCAGACGCAGCCGCATCATTGGCCGACGTTTTCCGATTGTACATGTCATGGTGGGGCCAGAAACCATTGAAGTTACAACTTTCCGTGGTGGTGCCGTCAGTAGCCATAATGAGCTGGGGCGGATTATGAAAGATGTAAGTTTCGGTACGCTGGAACAGGACGCCATGCGTCGCGATTTTACCGCCAACGCACTTTATTATGATCCACACAGACAGGTCATATTGGATTTTCATCATGGCGTGGAAGATATTCGCAATCATCGTCTGGTTATGATAGGCAATCCGCAGGAGCGTTATCAGGAAGACCCGGTACGCATGTTGCGTGCAGCCAGACTCTCAGGCAAACTTGGATTTTCGGTTGATAGACAGACATCCAAACCAATTGCCGAATGTGCGCAGTTGCTTCAGCGGGAGCCACCGGCACGGCTATTTGATGAAGTGTTAAAGATTCTATTCAGTGGTTATGCACAAGCATGTCTGCGTCAGATGGATATATTAGGTTTAAAAAATATTCATCCGCTCTTGGATGCACTGATGCCTGGAGCAGGCGGCAGTGGGCACATAGCTGCGCTGGCTCTGCAAAATACTGATGAGCGTCTGCGTGCGGATAAGTCCGTTTCCATGGGATTTGTACTGGCGGCAGTATTGTGGCCGCATATGCGTGAAGCATGGATACAACAACAGGCGCGCGGTATGCGCAGTAATGGAGCCATGCATGCTGCCATGGCTTCCGAACGTCAGCACATAGATAAACACTGGGGTGTACCACAGCGCTATGGTGTTACTATGCGTGAAATCTGGTCTCTGCAACCGCAATTTGAAATAATGCGCGGTGGACGGCCATATCGTCTACTTGCTCAGCCGCGCTTTCGTGCTGCTTTTGATTTTCTGTGTCTGCGCGCCAATCTTGGCGAAGTGGCTCAGGAAACTGTGCAGTGGTGGCAGAATTTTCAGCAGGGAACGGATGCAGAGCGTGAAGAGCTGATTCACACTGCGATGCAGGTAAAAACAACCTCTACAAAATCAAAACGAAATCGTAATAAACGCACTAACAAATCCAAGCAGGAGGGAGCATGAAAACAGTAACAGCGGTTATTGCTTTGGGCGCTAATCTAGGAAATCCGCGCAAACAGGTTGAAGCGGCTATGGCTGCATTGAATCAGGTTAGTGGTATCCGTGTAAAGGCAATTTCACCACTTTATCTTACCAAACCGGTGGGATTGACTGACCAGCCTGATTTTGTCAATGCGGTGGTTTTGGTTCATACCACTTTAAGTGCACAGGCATTGCTACATTCCATGCTAGAACTGGAAAATAAGCTGGGACGTGTGCGCAATGTGCCAAATGGTCCGCGTATGATTGATCTGGACGTAATTGATTACAATCATCAGACCATTAATGAACCTGATTTGAAATTGCCTCATCCAAGTGCGCATGAACGTGCATTCGTAATGGCCCCACTAGCTGCTATTGCACCATACTATGTAATCGGCACTCATGGCAGTGCCTCTACTCTGGCGGCAAAATTACTTAAAGCACAGCCGGATGCAGCCACGATTATTGAAGGCGATCAAAACTAAGTCAGGGGAAAATATGGATTATCGCTACATTGTCGTAGAAGGATCTATTGGCAGTGGCAAATCAGCTTTGAGCCGTCGTCTGGCACAGTATTTTGATGCTTTACTGTTATCAGAGATACCTGAAAGCAATCCGTTTTTAGAAAAATTCTATCTAAATGCTGCCAATCACGGGCTGGCTACAGAGATGCATTTTCTGATGCGCCGTTGTGAAGCCATCAATGTTATCTATGCTGAAGATGAACGGCGTTCACGTATTGTTGCTGATTTTCTGCTGGAGAAAGACCAGATATATGTACCGGTAATTCTGCGTGAAGAAGAGCAGACGTTGTATTGGCAAATCAAGCAAAAGGTGATGCCTAAATTTCCGGTACCGGATTTGGTGATTTATCTGGAAGCGGATGATGAATTGCTGGATAAGCGTCTGCGCCAGCGTGAGGATGGTATGATTAATTTGTTTCCTGCTGGTTATTTACAGCAGATTCATGCTGAATATCGCCGTTTTTTCCATTTATACCAGCATGCTCCATTACTGATTGCCAATACCAATGAGCTGGATTTTCTGGGTAATGAAGATCATTTTGAGTTGTTGCTTAATACCATTGCTAATATGCAGGGAAGTCGTAATTATCTGAATTTAAGCGAATAACTGATGTGTTGTGCTGTCGAGTAAAGCTGAATATTTTTTTGCGTAAGAAAGTTATTTTCAGCCGTTTTTTATCTGTAGTAATTTTGCTATTTCAGTGTGCAGCGCAGTTTAATCGGGGTAAAAAAATATCAATGCCATTATGATGTTTGTTTGATATTTTTTGCATACTGAAGCATGTGTTATTCAGTTTGGAAACCGTACTTTTTGGTAGAAAAAAGTACGGTTTTTGTTTATTGGATTGAAAATCAGTATACACATTCACACAATTTGCATGGTTTGGTTTCAAGCGTAAAAAAATGATGCTTAGCGTAATTGCTAGATGAACAGATACTGATGATTAGTCATGTCGGGGGCAAGCGCACGCATCATCGTGCCGGTTAAATTTATCTTTAGCAAAATATTTGTTAATCTGCTCGGGTATAAAGGTTGTCTGTGGTATTTTGCCGCACATTCAAATTGGCCGCTTATTTATCAATTTTACTGATTGATGAATTTGTTGTTTCCTTACAGAAACAGACTGTGTATAACTACCGGCCGTGTTTTCTAATAAATATCATTATTCAATTTATCAATTTATGCATACCATTCACACTTTAAAAAAAATGAAAGCCGCAGGCGAAAAAATCGCTATGCTAACTTGTTACGATGCCAGTTTTGCTCGTCTGATGAGCGATGCAGGTGTTGACGTACTGCTGATTGGAGATTCATTGGGTATGGCCGTGCAGGGACAAGCTTCAACTATTCCGGTTAGTGTTGACGATATTTGTTATCACACTGCGGCTGTGGCGCGAGGCAATCAGCAGGCGCTGATACTGGCAGATCTGCCATTTGGCGCTTATCAGCAAAGTAAAGAGCAGGCTTTTGCGGCAGCTGTTCGGCTGATGGTGGCCGGAGCACACATGGTAAAACTGGAAGGCGGTGAATGGATCGCTGAAACTACGCATTTTTTACAGCAACGTGGTATTCCTGTGTGTGCACATATTGGCCTGACGCCGCAATCGGTACATACGCTTGGCGGTTATAAAGTTCAGGGTCGCGGTGAAGCTGCGGCACAATTGCTAGCTGATGCTCAGGCACATGCTCAAGCCGGAGCGGATATGGTGCTGATGGAGTGTGTGCCAGTTGCTCTGGCAGCAAAAGTAACCGCATCTGTAAGCTGTCCAACCATAGGTATTGGTGCCGGTGCCGATTGTGACGGTCAGGTACTGGTGATGCATGATATGCTGGGAATTTATCCAGGCAAAACAGCAAAATTTGTGAAGAATTTCATGCACAATCAAACCAGTATTCAGGCTGCTGTCGGAGCCTATGTACAGGAAGTTAAAGCTAAGATTTTTCCTGATGCGGAACACAGTTTTACTGACTGATTGTTTGAATTAAATTTCTGTTTTTAATTGCAAATATTATATTTCTGGCGGTTTTTCCCTTTACAAACAAGGTTGCTTAAACTGATTGGTTTATTTGTATGGACTTGTTTTTTTTGCAGGATGTATATATAAATTAAATCCTTGACTAATAAAAATTATTTTGGGAGTCGCTTATGGCCCTGGCCAAGCCTTACCCTCGTGCATTGACTATAGCCGGTTCGGATTCCGGTGGTGGTGCAGGTATACAAGCGGATTTAAAAACTTTTGCCGCACTTGGTGCCTACGGTACCAGTGTCATTACTGCAATAACAGCACAAAATACTTTTGGTGTGCAAAAGGTCATGGTGGTGACACCGGATATGATTGAGGCACAATGTTCGGCTGTGATGTCGGATATCCGTATTGATGCGCTCAAAATTGGTATGCTTGCGGATATTGAAAGTATACGTGTCGTTGCAGAGTCTTTGCAGCAATTTCATCTGCCTTTTACCGTATTAGATCCGGTAATGGTAGCCACTTCTGGTTCGGCACTTTCTATAGAAAACACCGTGCAAGCTATGAAGCAAATGCTCATGCCGCTTGCCGATATACTTACTCCTAATTTGTTTGAGCTGGCATTGCTGACTCAGAAAACGATGGCTACTTCTAGTGATGAAATGCTGGAGCAGGGGCAAATTCTGCTGGATGAAGGTTGTCAGGCTGTTCTGGTCAAAGGCGGGCATCTCAGTGAAGATGAAGAAGCCATAGACTGGTTACTGGAAAAGGATTGCGAACCAGTTTGCTTTAAGAGTCTGCGTATTAAAACATCTCATACACATGGCACTGGATGTACGCTTTCAGCAGCAATTGCCGCTTTACGTCCACAGCATGAAACTTTAGCTAATACAGTAGCTGTGGCTAAATGCTATGTGCACGGCGCCATTGAGGCTGGACAGCATTGGCATTTAGGACACGGTTATGGTCCTCTGGCTCATTTCTGGCGTTTCAAGCATGATTAGTGGTTGTATCTGTATGCTAAAATTGGCTGCATGAGTGAGTATCAGGGTAAAGCAGAAATTATCCTAATCGTATAGGGGAGAACATATGCAGACATGGCATCAGGCAATTGGTGCAGAAAAACAGCAACCATATTTTCAGCATATTCTGGAAACTGTCCGTGCCGAAAGAATGGCCGGTAAAATTATTTATCCGCCTGCTCAAGATGTGTTTAATGCATTCAAGGCTACTGAGTTTGCACAGGTAAAAGTGGTGATTCTAGGGCAAGATCCTTACCATGGTCCGCAACAGGCTCATGGCCTCTCTTTCTCAGTCCGGCAGGGAATTGCTATTCCACCATCTTTGGTTAATATCTACAAAGAATTAGCAGACGATATTCCTGGTTTTCGTATACCACAGCATGGCTATCTGCAACACTGGGCGGAACAAGGTGTATTGCTGCTCAATACAGTTTTAACCGTGCGCGCTGGTCAGGCACATTCTCATGCTGAGCTGGGCTGGGAAACATTTACTGACCATGTGATTGCTGCACTGAATGCAGAACGTCAGAACGTTGTTTTTATGCTTTGGGGTAGTCATGCACAAAAAAAAGGAGCGATGATAAATCGCCAAAAGCATCTGGTACTGACTGCGCCTCATCCTTCTCCTTTATCCGCCTACCGTGGTTTTTTTGGTTGTAAACATTTTTCCAAAGCCAATGTATATCTGCAACAGCACGGTATGGCGCCAATCGATTGGCAAATTTAAGTTTACTATCCGATTCACAGATGTCAGGATTAGCTGTTTTAGGCAGAAGTCTCATCTATTGCGCCGGAAAGTATCTAGTAAATCATGTTGAATCTTAATCCACAACAACATCAGGCTATCCATTATTTGGATGGGCCGTTACTGGTACTTGCTGGTGCTGGCAGCGGTAAAACGCGTGTGATTACTGAAAAAATTGCCTATCTAATCAAACAGGCTGGTTATCCACCGCATCAGATTGCCGCGATTACGTTTACGAATAAAGCGGCTCGGGAAATGCAAGAGCGTGTAGGGCATTTGTTGCACAAATCGCAGACCCGCGGTTTAAACATCAGCACGTTCCATTCATTGGGTATGCGTTTTCTGCGCGAAGAAGCGGCCGCAGCTGGTTATAAAAAACAGTTTTCTATTCTCGACAGTGCCGATGCGGGCAAAATTATCAGCGAGTTGCTGGGTAGCAGTGGCCGTGAAATGGTATTTAAGGCACAGCACCAAATTTCATTATGGAAAAACAGCCTGTTGTCACCAGAAACTATTATTCGGCAGGCAGATGATAGCTGGTCACATCAGATAGGGCAGCTGTACGCCTCTTATCAGGATACTCTAATAAGTTATCAGGCAGTTGATTTTGATGATTTAATCCGCATACCGGTTGAGCTGCTGCAATCAGATGCAGACATCCGCTATAAGTGGCAGCTGCGCCTGCGTTATCTGCTGGTGGATGAATGTCAAGATACCAATACTTGCCAGTATGCGCTAATGCGTTTGCTTACAGGGGCGGATGGAAAATTTACTGCTGTAGGTGATGATGACCAGAGCATTTATGCTTGGCGTGGTGCCAATATGGAAAATCTGCGTCTTTTGCAGCAGGATTATCCAGATTTGAAAATCATCAAGCTTGAGCAAAATTATCGTTCTACTGCGCGTATTCTGCGCGTGGCCAATCAAGTAATCGCCCATAACCCTAAGTTATTCGCCAAAACTTTATGGAGTGAATATGGGCTTGGCGATATGATTGATGTGATTGCCTGTAAAAACGAAACCCATGAAGCCGATTTTGTGGTTAGCCGCATTGCGCACCAGAAACTGGTAGGCGGAGATGCGGTGCATTATCGCGATTTTGCCATCCTGTACAGGGGTAATCATCAGGCGCGAGTATTTGAAGAAGCTTTGCGCAGCAGACGGATTCCTTACCGTCTTTCTGGTGGGCAGAGTTTTTTTGACAAGGCTGAAATTAAGGATGTGCTTGCTTATGTGCGCTTACTCGCCAACCCCGATGATGATCCGGCTTTTTTACGCGCGGTGACTACTCCGCGGCGTGGAGTGGGCGAAACGACACTGGCAAAGCTGAACAATTATGCCAAAGTGGCGCAATGCAGCCTGTACGAGGCGGCGCGCAGTATGAGTGCTTTGGCAGAACTATCTGCCAAGAGCCGTGAGCCTTTACAGCAGTTTATGGCGATGCTGGCGGATTATCAAATACGCGCACGTACTGAAGCAGCTGGCAACTTGCTACACAATCTGTTGTCTGATATTGCTTATGAAGCACATCTACTGAACACAGAAGAAGGGCGTGCAGGTGAAATCAAGTGGCGTAATGTACAGGATTTGCTCGGCTGGATTAGTAAAAAAGGAGAGGAAGACGGTAGAAATATACTTGAAATAGCCCAGACCATTGCCCTGATGACCTTGCTGGATGGAAAGGAAGATGAAGATGCGGATATGGTGAGTATGTCCACATTGCATGCTTCGAAAGGATTGGAATACCCATATGTGTTTCTGGTTGGTTGTGAAGAAGGCGTTTTTCCGCATGCAGATAGCGTGGAGGAAGGCAATATCGATGAAGAGCGCCGGCTGATGTATGTTGGTATTACCCGTGCTCGTCAGACACTCACGCTGACCCATTGTCATAAGCGCAAACGTGCCGGAACGTGGGAATTTCATGAACCCAGCCGTTTTATAGATGAAATGCCGGCAGATGATATACGTTTGCTTGGGCGCAAAGGTAGTGAACCCATTGTCAGTCACTCAGAAGGCAAAAGTATATTGGCCGGAATGATGGCGCGACTGGACAGTCTGCAATCCTGATGGTGTCTTAACATCAGCGGCATGTGATGTTGCTGGTTCCATGTTAAACTACATCCTGTTTGCTGCTCGTGCAGTTTATTGATTATGGAAAAAATTATGAAAATCGCCAAAAACTCTGTAGTGACGCTGGATTATGAAATGTTTGATGCAGATAACCAGCTGATAGATAAAACGGAAGAACCTATCAGCTATCTGCATGGTGGTTATGATGGTATTTTCCCGTTGGTGGAAGAACAGTTGCACGATAAAGCAGTTGGCGATGTAGTAGATGTTACATTGTCTCCGGATGATGCTTTCGGCGAGCAGGAGGAAGACCTGATTCGTATCGAACCACTGGATGTGTTTCCGGTAGAAGTAGAAGTGGGCATGATGTTCGAAGCTGACGATCCAGAAACTGGTGAAGTGATGGTATACCGTATTACTGATGTGGCTGATGGTAAAGCCGTAGTGGATGGTAATCATCCTTTAGCCGGCCAGCGCATTCGCTTTAAAGCAACTGTAAAAGACATCCGTCCAGCTACTGCAGAAGAGCTGGAACATGGCCATGTACATGGTGCCCACGACCACCATCATCACTAATACATTACATCAATACAATTGTAACTGAATCTGTATAAAGAAAAGGGAATATTCATTATGGTATGAATATTCCCTTTATTAGTATTTAATGGGTGATGCCAACAGTATTGTACGGATGAGCCATTGTTAATTATCTGAAAGTTGTCAGTTCACAGTATTTAGGTCTGGCGGTATCATGCTCACACACAACTGTTACCAATTCAACAGCAACATGACACCTGCACACATTCTCGCCACAGCCCATCCATATTCATTGTTTCTCAGTCGTCTGCTAGATAACCATTTGCTCGACCAGAACAAACTTTTTCCATGGCTGGAAAGACGCCTGAAGTTGGAAGATTTTCACGGTTTTGCCAACTGGACACAATTGCAGGCTGGTGAAAATGAGGCAGAGTTGAAACGCCAGTTGCGCCTGCTGCGCCGCTATGTAGTTGCACATATCATGGCGCGCGATCTGGCACGGGTAAGTGATTTACAGGAAGTCACCACCACCATAACTCATCTAGCTGATTTCACCATCAATATCGCTGAACAGTATGCACATGCTTATTATGCTGGACTTTATGGCGAACCAATTGGCGCCCACAGCAATACATTTCAGCGGCTGAGTATAGTGGGCATGGGCAAGATGGGTGGATATGAACTGAATGTTTCCTCTGATATAGATTTAATTTTTGTTTTTCCGGAGGCTGGTGACACCAACGGTAAACGCCAGAAAAGCAATCAGGAATTTTTCACCAAAGTTGGCCAGAAAATCATATCGCTACTGAATGATATTACTGGTGACGGGCAGGTTTTCCGCGTAGATATGCGATTGCGTCCAGATGGTGATGCTGGTGCATTGGTAATAAATGAAACCGCACTGGAACAATATCTGATACAGCAAGGACGCGAATGGGAGCGCTATGCATGGACTAAGGCCCGATTAGTAACCGACTATCCGAATCATATCGCTGCACTTGTACGGCCGTTTGTTTACCGTAAATATCTGGATTTCAATGCTTACGATGCCATGCGCAATCTGCATCAGCAAATTCAGCGTGAAGTGACCCGCAAAGGCATGGCGGACAATATCAAACTGGGTGCCGGTGGCATTCGTGAAGTGGAATTTATTGCCCAGATTTTCCAGTTGATACGCGGCGGTCAGATACGCAGCCTGCAACTAAAAGGCACACAGGAAACCCTGCATGCTTTGCAGGAACAAGGCATGCTGTCAGCAGAAAATGTTGATATCTTGCTACAGGCTTACCATTTTCTGAGAGATACCGAACACCGCTTACAATATTGGGATGATCAGCAAACGCAGATGCTGCCGGCCGGCACTGAGCAGCAACAAATGCTAGCGAAAAGTATGGGCTATGCCGATTACGAGCACTACCTTTTTGCATTGAATCAGCACCGTTGTGCTGTTAACCAGATTTTCAATGCCATTTTCACTGAGCCGGACGATAAGGCCAAAGCACAAGATCCTGATATGGTTCGCGTTTGGCAGGTTGACAGTGATAGTGATAGTGAAGAAAAAACTTCTTTACTAACAGCACATGGCTTTAATGCTCAAAATGTAATTCAGCGTCTGCAACAACTACATCACGGTAGTCAGTACCGGCAGCTATCGTCATCTGCGCAACAGCGTTTTGATGACATGATTCCGTCTGTACTGAGCGTAGCAGCCAGATATCCGCAACCAGATACTACATTAACCCGATTGCTTGATTTTGTAGAAACCATTGCTCGGCGCAGTTCATATTTGGCCTTTATGCATGAACATCCCGAAGCTTTAGATAAACTGGCCGGACTCATGAGTCAAAGCAGCTGGGTTGCTACATACTTACAGCGGCATCCGGTATTATTGGACGAACTGCTTAGCAATGAACTAATGCGCAAGGATACTGATTGGACAGTACATGCGCAGGAGCTGACAAATTTGTTGGATGATTGCCATGATGATGTCGAGGCGCAAATGGATGTTCTGCGCCGGTTTCAGCATGCATGGACTTTTCGTCTGGCGGTACAGGATTTGGCCGGTTTGTGGACAGTAGAAGGGTTGTCAGATCAGCTTTCTGCACTGGCAGACTTAATTATACAAAATGCACTGAATAGAGTATGGGCGCAATTACCACGACGTCACACTGAAACCCCGCATTTTGCTGTGATTGGTTATGGCAAACTGGGGGGTAAAGAATTAGGTTATACCTCAGATTTGGATTTGGTTTATGTATTTGATGATAACCATCCCGATGCTATTGATACATATACACGTCTGGCCCGCCGTCTCACCAGCTGGCTAACAGTACCAACCGGTGCAGGTACCCTTTACGATATTGATTTACGGCTGCGCCCGAATGGCGATTCAGGTTTTACTGTTACCCATATACAGGCATTCGAACGCTATGAACGTGAAAGTGCATGGACTTGGGAGCATCAGGCCCTAACCCGAGCCCGCTTCATTGGTGGCGACAGCAACGTGGGCATACGTTTTGATGGGGTACGTAGCGAAATATTATGCCGCAAACGTGATACCGTCTCTTTAAGCAACGAAATCATCGCCATGCGCGAAAAAATGTTTCCTACACATCCACCCGTAGACACAAATGTAAAATATGCCCGCGGCGGAGTAGTGGATGTGGAATTTATCGTGCAGTATCTGATACTGGCACATGCGCATCAGTATCCGCAATTACTAAACAATTACGGTAATATTGCTTTGCTTAGCATCGCTGCCGAATTGGGGCTAGTAGACAGCTGTATGGCCGAAGGCAGTCGCATGGCTTATCGGTATTATCGCCAGCAACAGCACAACACTCGTTTGCGCGACGCTGTCAACACCAACATAGACGCAACTTTGCTCTCCAATTATCAGGTTGTAAAGCAGCTTTGGACACAAGTATTTGGAGTAAAGCCAAAAGAATAATTTCATCTTTTTGCCATGGACAAGTGCAAACGTAAAATCCTTATTCCTCAGTAGCATTACTCCAATGTGCTGCTTGAAAGAAACAAAGCAGACAGCGTACAATCAAAGGCCGCACTACCTTTTCAAACTGGTCTAACGTAGTGAACCAACTGATATTTGACTTTGATGATCGCAGCTATCCCGGATTTGACAAATTTCTCGGCCATACCAACGCCGAACTGATTTATGTTTTACAGCAGCAGGCAGACCCGTTTATCTTTGTTTGGGGCGAAGCCGGTAGCGGTAAAAGCCATTTACTAAAAGCATGGGTAGCGCAGGCGCAATCGCGCGGTCTGAAAGCCGAATATGTTGACGCTGCGAGCGAAGGCCTTGGTTATTGGCTGTTTGACCTCGATTGCGTTGCTGTGGATCAGATTGAATTACTCAGCCCTGCCGAGCAGCAGCAGCTTTTTTCTTTATTCAACCACTTTCGCAATACCCGTCAGGGCAATCTGCTTTTAAGCTCAGCCATCCCCCCCCAGCAGCTTATGATTCGCGAAGATTTACGTACCCGTATGGCTTTTTGTTTGGTATATGAAATCAAACCATTAAGCGACGAAGAGAAATTTAACGCATTGGTAGGCATGGCACGGGCACGGCAAATACCGGTGGATGCTGAAGTTATCCGTTACCTGCTGGCTCACTGGCGCCGTGATTTGGACAGTCTATTGCTAATGCTCAATACCTTAAATGATTATTCACTTGCGCAGGGGCGGCGCATCACTCTTACCTTACTGCGGCAGCTACTTAAACAACAGGAACATGCATGAATCTGGCTATTTTTGACCTTGACCATACTCTGATTAATTGTGATTCGGATAACGAATGGCCGAAGTACCTGATGCAGAAAGGACTGGTCGACAAAGCGTTTGTTGACATGAAAAACAATAAATTCTATCAGGATTACCTAAATGGCTGTCTTGATATAGATGAATTCCTGCAATTCCAGCTTGCACCGCTGGCAAGATTTACCCGTGCCGAACTGGACAGCATGCATAGCGAATACATGCGTGACTTTATCGTACCGCATATTTCCACCATGGCAAAAATGCTGGTACAGGGGCATCGTGATGCTGGAGATGAAATGTTGCTATTATCGGCTACCAATGAGTTTATTATCGCCCCAATTGCAAAAACATTTGGTATTCAGAATATTATCGGCGTACAGTTAGAAACAGATGCAGCAGGTAACTATACCGGACGCTACGTAGGCACACCCAGCTTTAAAGAAGGCAAAGTTATCCGTCTGCAACAATGGTTGGCACAACGAGGGCAACAACTGAGCGATTTTACCAAAGTTTATTTTTACAGCGATTCACATAACGATTTACCGCTCCTGCGACAAGTAACTGACCCGGTAGCCGTCAATCCTGATGAAAAACTAGCACAGTATGCCCACCGCCATGGCTGGCCTATACTCAATTTCATGTAAAAGGATGCATCATGAATATCGCAGAAAATATGCAAATTGTTGATTACAGTGACCGCTATCATTCTGCTTTTCGTGATTTGAATGCAGCGTGGATAGCTAAATATTTCGAAATGGAAGACAGTGATTATCAGCTACTGGATAATCCCAGACAAGCCATCCTCGATAAAGGCGGCCACATACTGGTGGCACTGGAAAACGGCAAACCAGTAGGCGTATGTGCCCTGATAAAGCTGCATGGTGACCCATATGATTATGAGCTAGCCAAATTAGCAGTGGCCCCAGAGGCACAGGGCAAACATATTGGCAGACATTTGATAGAGGCAATCATTGCCAAAGCCAGAGAAGAGGGCGCAAAAAAACTTTATGTAGAAAGCCATACTAGCCTGAAACCGGCCATCCATCTTTATCAGCAAGCCGGATTTAAAGAAATTACCAACCTTCACAGCACATTCAACAGAGTCAACATCCAGATGGAACTGAATCTGTAATCCATTAAATTTTCCATATATAGTAAAATCTGTGAGTCTGCTTGTTAGATTCACAGATTTTTTGAACCAGAACTTACTTTTGAGCTGATGTAGGCACTAAAAAGGTGATTGTTATTAAAGCATTGCCTGATTTCATTTATCCAACAGCATAATCTGTTAATTAAAGCATTAGACTGTCAGCATATTTTCAAAAATATACACGTTGTGGATATAATAACGTTATTCTAAAACCGTTAATTATATAAATTTAATATCAATTGTATAAACACCTGACTTCCTTCTCCTAAGTAGCACTGCAAAATCACTCTGCCTAAATAAACCCTTTTTATATTCTCAGGTATTTCAGAATTGAAGATGACTGCGACAGGTAAATTATTGATTAAACGTAAAGGCTATTTATTAATTTAGAAAATGAATCACGAAGTTATATCTCAATCAAAAGCTTTGAATAAAATGCCTGATTTTTAACAGCATAGTTTCTTCTATAAGACTGGCTGGCCAGAATACCATTTGTAAATCAATAAAATATTTTAAATGGCCAAATAAAGTAGATTTCAATAAAGCATCCAGAGACAAACAGATACCACAAAAAATAAAATTTATGCTTTCATTATAGTGGTTTATAGTATCTTTTGATTGATTGCAGAAAAATACTGCCATCCAATACAAGATTGCGATTATATTTTGAGGAACCTAATTCGCATTTGAGTATGGTTTTATAATAATGCAAATCGAATAATGATAAGTTAAGATTTCTTTATTCAAATTAGGTTATGAAAGTCAGCTATAAAATATTAAAAAGCAATAAATATAATTTTTTTAGAAGTAAATAAATATTTGGTAGAGTAGGGCTAATTTATTAACATAAAGCTAAATTTTCTATACATGCTCTATTCCATATATGGCTAGTATAAAAAATGCCAATGCATGGGTAAAGGCTGATATTTCTAATAGATGGCAGTTGATTATACTGATAATAAAACGGTGCATGATTTTGTTAAATAACGCTATAATGTGAACTACTTTTATCAATGCCTATGATTTATAAATTGCTCTGATAGAAGTGACTTTTAGCGTGCTCTTTCAAGAACAGCTTATTGGTGTTGAAAAACCTAAGACTGAGAACAGATATGGATGAATTAATCAAAGAAGCAGCATTACATTTTCACGAAGAACCCCGTCCCGGTAAAATTCAGATTACGCCAACCAAGCCGCTGGCTACTCAATATGATTTGTCACTGGCTTATTCACCGGGTGTGGCTGCACCATGTATGGAAATTCACCGTGATCCCTTGAATGCATATCGTTATACTGCTCGCGGTAATCTGGTGGCTGTAATTTCCAATGGTACAGCCGTGCTGGGGTTGGGCAATATTGGTGCATTAGCCGGCAAACCGGTAATGGAAGGCAAAGGGGTACTGTTCAAAAAATTTGGCGGTATTGATGTATTCGATATCGAAGTAAACGAAACTGACCCAGATAAACTAGTTGATATTATTGCTTCTCTAGAGCCCACTTTCGGTGGTATCAATCTGGAAGATATTAAAGCACCGGAATGTTTCTATATTGAGAAAAAACTGCGTGAACGTTGCAATATTCCGGTATTCCATGACGATCAGCATGGTACTGCTATCATTACAGCAGCAGCGATTAAAAATGGTTTGGAAGTAGTAGGTAAGGACATCAGTCAGGTTAAGCTAGTCTGCTCTGGTGCGGGTGCTGCGGCTATTGCTTGTCTGGAGCTCTTGGTAGCGCTGGGCATGAAACGCGAAAACATCACTGTGTGTGATTCTAAAGGTGTAATTTACCAGAATCGCGAAGAAAACATGGTGGAATCGAAAAAACTATTTGCCATTCCTGATAATGGTCAGCGCAAGCTGGCTGATGCCGTACATGGCAAGGATATTTTCCTTGGCTTGTCCGGCCCAAATGTTCTGAGCGTAGACATGCTCAAAACCATGGCTAAAGACCCGATTATTTTGGCTATGGCCAATCCGACTCCAGAAATATGGCCGCCGGAAGCCAAAGCAGCGCGGCCAGATGCTGTAATTGGTACAGGACGTTCTGATTTCCCGAATCAAGTAAACAATGTATTGTGCTTCCCGTTCATTTTCCGTGGCGCGCTGGATGTCGGTGCTACCACTATTAATGAACAGATGAAATTAGCCTGTGTGCACGCTATTGCTGAGCTGGCAAAAGCCGAGCTGAGTGACGAAGTTTCTGCAGCATATGGTAATGCCGAGCTGTCTTTTGGTCGTGAATATCTGATTCCTAAACCTTTTGACCCGCGCCTGATTGCGGTTGTTGCTCCGGCTGTTGCCAAAGCAGCGATGGATTCAGGTGTGGCAACCCGTCCGATTGCAGATATGGATGCTTATGTAGAAAAACTGAGTCAGTTTGTTTACAAATCCAGTCTGTTTATGAAACCGGTATTCTCACAGGCGAAGAAAGATGTAAAACGTGTGGTATTGTGTGAAGGTGAAGATGAGCGCGTTTTGCATGCTACGCAGCATATAGTCAATCATAAACTGGCTTACCCAATTCTTATCGGCCGTCCGGCCGTTATTGAAGCACGGGCGAAAAAGCTAGGTCTGACTATTCAGTCAGGCAAGGATTTTGAAATCGTCAATAATCAGGACGATCCGCGCTACCGTGAATATTGGCAGGCTTATTATGAGCTGCGCAAACGTCACGGCGTTACTGAAGAGATGGCACGTCGCCGCATGATTAGCAGCTCTACACTGATTGGTGCCATGATGGTACGAATGGGCAGTGCTGATGCCTTGCTTTGTGGTACAGTTGGCCGCTTCCATGATCATTTCAATATTCTGGAAGAAGTAATTGGCTATAACAATGCTGAGCAGAATGCTTGTGCAATGAATGCACTCATTATGACTTCTGGCAATATGTTCATTGCTGATACTTACGTCAATCCTGAACCTACTGCCGAGCAAATTGCTGCGAACACACTGATGTGTGTGAATGAAATCAAACGTTTCGGTATCGAACCTAAAGTGGCGCTGTTGTCTAATTCCAACTTTGGTTCATTGGATCAGCCCAGCAGCAGCAAAATGCAGGAAGCTCTGGCTCTGATTAAAGAAGCAGATCCAGAACTGAATGTTGATGGTGAAATGCAAGGTGATCTGGCTCTGGATGAAAAACTGCGTCAGAAATTAATGCCGGACTGCAAGCTTAAAGGTGCAGCCAATTTGCTGGTGATGCCTAATGTTGAGGCAGCCAACATCAGCTACAATTTGTTGCGTACTTCTTCTAATGGTGTAACCATTGGCCCGATTCTGATGGGTATGAATGAATCCGTGCATATTGTTACGCCTATGGCTTCTGTACGCCGTATTGTAAATATGGTTGCTTTGGCAGCAGTGGATGCGCAGCGTAAATAACCACTGACTTAGCTGAAAATGAAGCAGGCTGTCTGTATTTTTCAGACAGCCTTTTTGTGTTAAATATGGAGACAGATTATGTCTGATGTGCAGACGCAACCTGCGCCCAATTACATTACACCAGCCGGTCATCAGGCTTTACAGGACGAGCTTTATCAACTGGTACACAAGGAACGGCCGGAAATCGTGAACGTGGTTAACTGGGCAGCCGGTAATGGAGACCGCAGTGAAAATGGTGATTATCTGTATGGTAAACGCCGGTTGCGAGAAATTGACCGGCGGATTCGGTTTTTGACTAAACGGCTTGAGGCTGCTCAGGTGATTGACCCAGAAACACGTGAGGCAAGTGATCAGGTATTTTTCAGTGCAACGGTAACCATTCTACGCGGCAATGGAATAGAACAAACGGTACGCATCGTAGGTACGGACGAGATTGATACTAGTCGTAATAAGATTTCATGGGTATCGCCGCTGGCACGTACATTGCTTAAAGCACATGAAGGTGATGAAGTACGCCTGCATGGTCCGGATGGGGTGGAGAATATTGAGATACTGGCTGTGGAATATATTCGCATTGATTAATTTACTATTTAGCATACATAATGTTAAACTTAGTTATTAATCATACAGTTTGTGTTTTCAGTCTGTACTTTTATCAATGCTTTTTGCATGAGAACATAATAAACAACTTTTGTTGTGTTTATTATCTTTGAGAAATGCATTGTAACTATTATCAGTATTGCTGCCAAATACCCTTTATCTACTATTTTAATACATGAATCCAAAACTAGAACCAATTTTCAAACAGCTTAATGCCCTGATTCTGGGTAAACAACAATTACTGATTCAGATTGTGACCTGTGTTTTGGCTCGCGGACATATTCTGCTGGAAGATGTCCCAGGAGTCGGCAAAACCACGCTCGCTCATGCACTGGCTGCAGTACTGGGATTGAAATACCAGCGTGTTCAGTTCACCAACGATATGCTGCCGGCTGATTTGCTTGGTGTGAGTATATTCCAACCTAAAAGTGGCGAATTTGTGTTTCATCCGGGACCGGTCTTCAATTCCTTTTTACTGGCCGATGAAATCAACCGTGCTTCACCCAAGCTGCAATCGGCTTTATTAGAGGCGATGGAAGAAGGGCAGGCTTCTGTAGATGGGAAAACTTATACACTGCCTAAGCCCTTTCTGGTAGTGGCTACACAGAATCCGACCGAACAGCTCGGTACCTATCCTTTGCCTGAATCGCAGCTTGATCGTTTTATGATGTGTCTGAGTATCGGCTATCCTGCTGAAAAAGAAGAGAAGCTGCTTTATGTTTCTGGCGGACGCCGCCAGTTTGTACCACGCCTAAAAGCCGTTTGTAATGGGGAAACACTGCAGCAGTGGCAGGCAGAAGTGGCTAAAGTTAATTTATCTGTTGCCGCTGCTGATTATGTGTACCGACTGGTGGCGGCTACGCGGACTCCGGGTATGTTTGCTGTAGGTCTGAGTCCTCGTGCTGGCTTGGCAGTGGTTCAGGCAGCCAAAGCCTATGCATGGATACATGGGCGGGCACATGTAGTACCGGAAGATGTGAAAGCTGTCTGGGTATCCGTGGGAGCACATCGCCTGCAACCAGTGCAGAGTCAATCCAGAAGCAGTACGCTGCTTAATGGGATGCTGGACCATGTTGCCGTGGTCTGAGGTGTCTATACCCACGTTGATAGACGGGCATACGGCTCTGCGTGCTCGAAATATACGTTTTAATCTGACACGCATGGGATGGGGATTGGCTATTGCCTGTATTCTGCTGTGGATTATGGCGGTGAATTATCAGATCAATGTAGCTTATGCGCTCGTATTTTGGCTGCTTGGTATATTGGTGTTTGGAGCGCTGGCCAGTTTCCGGCAGCTAAGTGGTCTGATTTTGGCTGTTGTGCCGCAATCAGAATATTTTGCCGGTAAAGATTGTGTACTGACTTTACGTGCCTGTGACAATAGTAAACGAACACGTTGGTTATGGTTACAGACGGCACAGGAAATTAGCGGTACTCCAGAGGACTGGCAGCTGTGGAAAATTACACCTGAGAATACTGATTTTGTCTGGACTTTACCACCACAACGGCGCGGCATTTTGCCAACACTAATGTTAGCAGGTGCCAGTATGGCTCCGTTTGGTCTGGTAATGATTAAAACACAGTGGGAATTTACAGATGAAATTGTTATTTTTCCACAACCGATCGAACATACTATTTCGTCAGTAAAAAGCATTAGTGGTGAGCAAAACAGCCAAATCAGCCAGAGTGGACAAGATCCGGCTTATCTACTTCCACACCAAAATGCTATTTCAGCACGGCAGATTGCATGGAAGCATTATGCTAAAAGTGGTGATTTACTGGATAAGTATTTTGACCAAGGTGCTCCGCTGGCAGATCCATTGCTGATTTCCTATCGCGATTATCCGCAGGGCACCAGTGTAGAACAGATGGCCAGTAAAATGTGCTTCAGAGTATTGGCCGCAGATGCCCGTGGTGAAAAGTATATTCTCGAATTACCGCGTCAGCGCTATGAAGCAGCGACTGCACAACGAACACAATGTCTGAATGCTCTGGGTAGATGGTAATGTGGCTAGCTGATCCGGTATTTTTGCGTAAATCTCCCCTTAAGCGTACGCAGTTAATTCTGTTGCTGATGCTGGCTTGGATAGCTTTACCGTTGCTGTTTGATTTACCTATGAGTGTTGGTGCAGCATTTGCCTTGCTGTGGCTGATACGAGTGGGTTTACTTTTTACTAAAATCAAAAAGCTGCCATTATGGGCATTGGTAATATTATTGCTGGGTTCGACGGTATGGATATATTTTCGACTGGGCACCATCATTGGACGTGATGCTAGTGTTTCCTTGCTGATGCTGATGATTATGCTGAAAGCTTTCGAGGGAGAAACCTTACGTGACTGGCAAATTCTGCTTCTGGCTCAGTTGATTTTAATGGGTGGCGGCCTACTGTTTAATCAGAGCATACTGATGGCCCCCTGGCTGATTGTGGCTTTATTCTGCATTATTTCGGCTTTAGGTTTACTCGCCGCTACTCAGCCATCTGCTGCTATTCGTCAGGGTGCATTGATTCTGTTACTGTCTTTTCCATTGGCGGTGATTCTGTTTCTAGTTGTCCCACGTAAGGATAAGCCCTTATGGGGAATACCCCAGCCGCAGCAATCAGCTGCTACAACAGGTATATCGGATACGCTGGTTGCGGGTAGTGTCAGTAATTTAGTTTTAGACAATGCGTTGGTTTTCAATGCTACTTTTGATAATGATGTTACACCCAGACAAGCCGATCTTTACTGGCGTGTACTGGTAATGGGTAGAAATTATGATGGTGAATGGCGGGCAGTAAAAGAACAATATACAGATGAAGACTCTTTGCAATTGCCGTCTAAGGATAATTTGACACAGCAAAGCAATAATCGGCTTTATGGTTACCAGTTGATTCTTCAGGATGACCATGGCCGTATTCCAGCGCTTGATCAACCATTGGCTGATAGTCAGCCAGATTTGAATCGGCGTGTTGGCAATGTGGTGCGGGTAAATCGTAGCAGAGAAGGTTTACGTCGTATTCATTTGTATTCTCAGTTGACGCCATATTTATATCAGCAGATGGATGAGGCTTTACTGAGTTATTACACTCAGCTGCCGGATGGATTAAATCCGCAAACTCGTCAATTGGCACAGCAGCTGGCCAGACAATCTGGTAGTAGTGAAGAATTCATACGTCATATAATGGATTATTTTCGTAATAATCACTTTCAATACACACTCACTCCTCAAACCAGTGATGAACCTATAAATCGTACAGATTTTTTCTTATTTCAAAGTAGGGAAGGATTTTGTGAGCATTATGCAGATGCCACTGTGTGGCTGGCAAGAGCGGTAGGAGTGCCTGCACGAGTGGTAGTTGGCTATCAGGGTGGTGAATATCATCCTGAAGGGAAATTTTGGCAGATTCGAAGCAAGGATGCACATGCATGGGTTGAAATCTGGATTGCAGAAAAAGGCAGATGGCAACGTGTGGATCCAACTACCGCTGCTGCTGCCTCAAGGGTAGAAAAGGGAGTTGAAGATGCCCTTCCCGAAGCTCAGCGTGCCAGTTTGACATCTTCTTATCCTTTATTGCAGAAATATTTGGATAATGGCCAGTTTTACTGGCAGCAATGGGTTGTCAACTATGATACAGGAAGCCAGAAATCAATTCTAACGTGGCTAAATTTGAAAAATTTACCTGTCTCTGTACTGGTTGTGATGATTGTTGTTGTCATCATCATTATGGCATTGCCGTTAGTTTTTTGGTTGCGGCGGCAGGGAGATGTGCAGTCACAGCCGCTTACTGACGGCATTAATTTGCTGAAGCAATCCGTAATAGAAGGTGAAGAAGATGAATTAGCGGCAATGGGACCGCTGGAGCTGCAAGCTCTTCTGGCCGAACATAATCTCCTTAATGCAGATTTGGCAGCTTTGCTGATGCAATATATTGATTGGCAATATGGTGCAGGTGGATTGCCAGACAAGCGACAGCAGCGTATTTGGTATCGTAAGATGAAAAAAGCTGTCCGCCAGCTAAATAAACAGGAATAAACGGGTATATCCGTTTATATATCTCCGTTGATGCGGATTAAAATCGATTTTTAAACGAAAACTACCCAACTATTGAGTTTAACTCAATCGCTGGGTAGCTTATTACAGCTGTGAATGATCATATTAATTTCTTGCCTGAAGTTTTTCTGTGTGGTCTGTGAAACAGTCCGTACAAAATTCCCGCAGACAGATAGCTTTTAATCAATTTGATTAAAAGCTATGAAATAACAATACGTTAAATCATTTTGATTGAAAAGAATTAATTATTGTTAATATTTAACTATTTGATTTTAATAATTATAAATTTTTAATAAAGTGTTGTTAAAAACGAAATATCCTTTTTTTTTGCGTAGTTAATTAACTGATGATTGATTATTTGATGTTTGCTGTTTGAAAGGGATTGTTAAAAAGCAGCTATTATTAAACATAATAAATTAACGTTTTAATTATAAAGTGTTGTTAGACTGTGTGAATTCTGTAAACTGCAATGATTTTCAAAACAGAATTCTCAAAACCAATTTAGGGCAAAGCTCGATTGAGAATGAGTCTAGGATATATGGTATCTGATGATTTTGAGCCAAGGTGTGTCAGATACCTTGCGCTATTTTAAGTTTATTTAGTGATATTTTTTGGAATATTAGCTGGTTATTATTTTTTCTGATTATTTTTGTATTTAGTAAATGTGATATTTTGGAAAATTCCAAACTCTAAACTTAGGCTGATTTAGAAGCAGTTTCGTTAAGATAGATATTTTAAATGGTTTACCAAAATCTGACCGATATAATAAAACTTACTGCCCAACCGGATGCTGAGCAGTAAGTTTGTTCGTTTTGGTTTAAATATTATTTTTTATCATGTCGATAACATCTTTACCTTTGCCTTCAAGAATGGCTTTAGAACCATACCAAACCATGTTTTTAACATTCTCATAGCTGATTGAAGGAGGCATAATCAGTTCTTTGTCGCTGATAACCACGTCCAGCAAAGCTGGTCCTTTGTGTGCCAGAAAACTTTGAACGGCTGTTTCCAGTTCGGAAGATTTGCTTACACTTTGCGCGCTGAAGCCACAACCTTCGGCTATAGTCTTGAAATCGCCGTTTTTCAGGTCTACATACACTTCGACCAGTCCTTCACCTTTTTGTTCCTGCTCAACAAAGTTAAGGGAGCTGTTGTTAAAAACGACAATTTTAATGGGCAGATTTTCTTGTTTGGCAGTAAGTAAGTCACCCATCAGCATGGCTAGTCCGCCATCACCTGATAAAGAAATCACCTGCCGGCCTGGAAATGCTTTTTGAAAGCCATAAGCCTGAGGCATGCTGTTAGCCATAGTGCCGTGTTTCAGGCTGGTGAGAAAGCGCCGTTTACCGTTCATGCTTAGATAGCGGGCACCCCAGAGCATCGGTGTACCGACATCTGCCGTAATCAGAGCATCATCATCTGCATATTTATCAATTAATTCAACTAATTGCTGCGGATGTATTGGGTGTTTATCATCCGGGGTGGCAAATGATTGAAATTTCTCCATGATTTTGGCAAATAGTGCAGTGTAGTGATCCAGAAAGCTGCTGTCGCTTCTAGCTTGAATTTTTGGGAGCACAGTTTGCAAAGTGGTTTTTACATCTCCAACTAGTCCTAGATTGATTGGATGACGTAACCCCAGCTGAGTCGCATCATGGTCAATTTGAATGATGCTGGTATGGTCAGGATAATATTCAGACCATGCAAAGCCACAGCCTAATAATAAAAGCGTATCGCATTCCTTGATTGCTTCATAGCCGGCTTTGGTGCCGAACATACCCGTCATGCCTACTTGATAAGGGTTATCCCAGGCAATGCTGTCTTTAGCTCGTGAAGTGTGTACCACCGGCGCTTTTAGTTTTTCTGCCAGAGCAATCACTTCGTCATGAGCATCTTTACTACCATAGCCGGCGTAGATGGTGATTTTTTTACCCTGATTAATGGCTTCAGCTAGTTTTTCGATTTCTTGATCATTTGGTCTGGTTACCGGCTGTGGCTGCCAAATCTGTATGGGTTGTTCGGCTATTTCCATCTTGCTGATGTCACTAGGCAGGATGACCACGGCTACACCACGTTTATTGATGGCAGCCTGAGCTGCTTGCGTAAATATGCGTTGTGCTTCCTGTGGCTGATTTACCATCTGACAAAATACACTGGTATCCTGATAGACTTTAAGAAAATCAACTTCTTGCGGAAAGCCGGTTCCCATTGAAGTAGCGGCTAATTGGCTAGCAATGACAATCACAGGTGCATTGTTTCGATTTGATTCATATAGGCCATTAATCAAATGCAGGCTGCCTGGTCCACAGGAACCGGCACAAGCTGTAAGCTTGTTGGTAATCATGGCTTCCGCACCAGCGGCAAAGGCTGCAGCTTCTTCGTGACGGGTATGTACCCAGTTTATACTGCTTTTTTGGATGGCTTTGCCGACAAAATTCAAAGTATCGCCGATGATGCCATAACAGTTGCTTACTCCTGCTGCGGTGAGTACATCAACAAGTATTTCTGAAACGGTTTTGGTTTTAGACATGATGTATTTCCTCTAAAGTTGATTACTTATTAATGCTTTGAATAAATATAGAGTAGGCTGAATATTCATTTAAATATCATGCCTGTAATTTATATTCAAAATATTCAAATTAAAGGTATGTTAATTCTTTATCAATATTTAATCTATTGTAGTATTGTGAAATACACAATACAATAATGTTAATAAAATTCATTATAAGTTTATAATTTTAAATATTATTTAAATAAAAAAGCAGCCGCTAAATTTAGCGGCTGCACTTTTGGGTGAGGTTGTTTCAGATGGCGCGGTCATCAAACAACGGAATACGAGTAATGCGGCTCATGCTATGCATGTAGTCTAATACAGGTGCAGTCCATTCAATACCTTTAACCATAGTAAGATTGCGCAGAATCGGGAACAACAGGATGTCTTCCATGCCAAAAGTTCCATTCGCACCACGGTCGCTGTGAATGAGTGGTGATAAGGCAATTAAGTCGGCGTTCAGACGTTCGATGTAGGTTTGGCTGTTTAGTAGATGCTGTTGAAAATCGCCGTAGATGGCAGTTTTTTTGTTGACGAAATAATCAATGGCACTTTGGGTGGCAAATTCAGGCAGATTAATCTGTGTACAGCGTGGCGCGGTGAGGAAGTTTCGGTAAGTATCAACGATTTTGATCCAGCCCTGAATTTCTGGTCGGACAGTAGGGCTTAAATGTGTACTGTCTGAAAGATTGTCGATGTATTGCACAATATCCAGACTTTCACCCATGGCGCTGCCATCATCTTTGACTAGTATGGGTACCATTTTTTTGCCAATGAGTTTTATGGGTGTGTTTTCATCATCATTTAGCAGAAAAATATTTTCAACTGGTACTATTTTTTTTCCAAATATCATCCGCGCACGGACGCAAAAAGGGCAATGGTCATAAAGATAAAGTTGCATTGAAATTTCCTTATTTTAATAGTGTGCGTAATAAATTTAGTGCCGAAGACACAATTCAGACATTTATCGGTTTATTGATATTTTTACTGGTGTATTGCAGTTGATAAATGTGCAGTAAAATACTTTTTCTTACACAATAATCCACAGATTTAAAAATTCTGTTGCTGTGGTTGTTTTGTGCTGTAAATTAATTAACATTATACATATATTAATTAATCAAAGTTTGTGGTTTTTTCATGAGTGGTGATGTATTTAATCAAGTTTTAGATTTTTTTAAAAATTTACAGATCGATTTAGCTGATACTTTGGCAGGAGCTGATGGAACGGGCAGTTTTGTAATAGATAATTGGTCTGGTGCTTTAGGTTCTGGTTGTACGAGGGTTTTAAAAGACGGGGCGGTATTTGAACAGGCAGGAGTAAATTTTTCCCATGTAAAGGGTAAAGCAATGCCGGTTTCTGCTACACGGCAACGTCAGCATCTGGCTGGAGCACCTTATGAAGCTATGGGGGTATCACTGGTAGTCCATCCGCGTAATCCCTATGTGCCTACTAGCCATGCCAATGTGCGTCTATTTGTGGCCTATCCTGAGCACGCCAGTCCAGTATGGTGGTTTGGTGGAGGCTTTGATTTAACACCTTTTTATCCGTTTGAAGAAGATGTTTTACACTGGCATCGGGTAGCTCAGGCAGCTTGTCTGCCATTTGGAGAAGCAGTGTATCCGGAATTCAAACAGTGGTGTGACCGCTATTTTTATTTGCCACACCGGCGAGAGCAGCGGGGGGTGGGTGGTTTGTTTTTTGATGACTTAAACCGCTGGGATTTTGCTCAATGTTTTGCTTTTATAAAGGCGGTTAGCTTAGCCTATACACAGGCATATTTGCCAATTGTGGCGCGGCGTAAGAGTATGCTTTTTGGCGAGCGGGAACGACAATTTCAACTTTACCGGCGCGGACGTTATATAGAATTTAATCTACTCTGTGACCGAGGCACACAGTTTGGTTTACATGCTGGCGGACGTACGGAATCTATCCTGATGTCTATGCCGCCTGCTGCCCGTTTCGAATATCAGTATGAGCCTGAAACGGGTTCTGCTGAAGCTCAGCTAGCCAAGTATTTACAGATACACGACTGGCTGGCAGAGGGTGAAACTTGCTCAGTATAAGTGAGGGAATTCGGCGCAGATTTTCTATTTGTTTAGTGCCTGCTGTACTGGAAGAGCAGTCAGCAGACACAAGCTGACTGGCATAATAATATCAGGTGTGATATTGGTTATTTCTATTACAAATAATATTGCGGTCAGAGGCATTTTTTGCTGTACCGCCAGAAAAACTGTTGCTCCAACTACTACGGCTGCTATCAAGGGCACAGGAGGCAATATACTATTCCATGCGGTAGCCGCAAGTAAGGCAACAAGGCCACCAATCATCATTGAGGGTGTAATAAAACCGCCATAAGCACCGGCTCGTGTAGCCAGTAACAAGGCAAGCCACTTGCCAATAAGCAGAGCTGCTGCATATTGCCAACTAATGCTGTCATTAAATAATAATTCATTACCTGCTTTTCCGTTGCCCAGTATTTCCGGCAGCCACATTGCCAGTACACCTATTAGTACGTAAGCGGCAACACTGATAAAAATTAGGCGCGGTGTGCTGCGGTTTGCGGGTTTACAGTAAGCTAATTGCTGTTGTAACAGCCAAGAACCGGCGGTGATAATAGGGCCGAGTAATAACGCCCAAACTAATAATGTACTATTAAGAGTAAGTGTCGGTAGCTGATAGGAAGTTGAACTGCCTAAACCCAACCGTGCTACCCATGCCGCAGTTGTGCAGCAAATTAAGGCAGCAATCACGCATTGGCGTTGAAAGCTGAGAAGTAGCGTTTCTAGAGCAAACAGGGCACCGGCTAGTGGTACATCAAACACCGCTGCCAGACCTGCTGCCGCACTACAGGCTAAGAGAATTTTCCGTTCCTCGGCGCTGATTTGCAATCGACGGCTGATGCAATCCGCCAGAGCAGAACTAATTTCACGTGGAGCGGTTTCCCGCCCGAGGGGTGAGCCCATACCCACTGTTAAAATCTGTAGCAACGCATGAATCACAGTCGTACCTAGCGGTATGGGGGTGGTGCTGGTACTGATGGCCTGTTTGATATCTACTAGTTTGGCACCAAAACGGTGCAGCAGAAACCAGCCAATGCCACCCACTATGCCGCAGCCAGACACAGCCAGCAGACGATGCATAGCACTGGTTTGTTCTACCATGTCTCGAAAAGTGATGCCGTCAATACGCCTGATGCCATAGACAAGCTGCTGGATCATATGCAGTAGTCCGATTAAGGACATACCTGCCACACCAGCAATGGCTCCGCAGAGCAATAATAAAGCAATCATTCTGGGGCTTAATCGGGTCATGACAGTATGCATCAGTGGTAAATAAAAGTGGTTTTTACACTTTAATGCCTTTATTGTAAATGTCGGAATACGGTTTGCGGAATTTCGGCTTAAGCCTGTGCTAAAATCAGCCTATTTTGTCAGGATTTTAAAGGAAGCATTCCTGTGATTAGTACCAATAATATTACGATGCAGTTTGGCGCTAAGCCATTGTTTGAAAATGTATCGGTGAAGTTCGGTGGCGGCCATCGCTATGGTTTGATTGGTGCCAACGGTTCAGGTAAATCAACTTTTATGAAAATTCTGGGTGGCGATCTGGAGCCTACGAGTGGTGAAGTAGCCATAGATCAGGGGCTCCGTCTGGGTAAACTGCGGCAGGATCAGTTTGCTTATGAAGATATGCGTGTGCTTGATGTGGTGTTAATGGGGCATACGGAAATGTGGGCCGCGATGACCGAGCGTGATGCTATCTATGCCAATCCGGATGCAACTGAAGATGACTATATGCGCGCGGCAGATTTGGAGGCCAAATTTGCAGAATATGACGGTTATACGGCGGAAGCCCGAGCTGCTGAATTACTTGCCGGTGTGGGTATAGATGAGCATTTGCATAATGCTAGCATGAGTGAAGTGGCGCCGGGGTTTAAGCTGCGCGTGTTGTTAGCGCAGGCATTGTTTTCCAAACCGGATGTGCTGCTGCTGGATGAGCCCACCAATAATCTGGATATCAACACCATCCGCTGGTTGGAAGGTGTATTGAATAGTTATGAATCTACCATGATTATCATTTCGCACGACCGCCACTTTTTAAATGAAGTGTGTACGTACATGGCTGATGTGGATTATGGTGGCATTACGCTGTATCCAGGTAATTATGATGATTATATGCTGGCTTCTACGCAGGCTCGCGAACGTACACTGAAAGACAATGCCAAAGCCAAGGAAAAATTGCAGGAGCTGCAGGAGTTTGTAGCTCGCTTTTCGGCTAATAAATCTAAAGCACGGCAGGCTACCAGTCGCGCCAAGCTGGCAGATAAAATCAAGGCCGATATGGTGGAAGTCAAGCCATCCAGCCGTCAGAGCCCGTTTATTCGTTTTAATTTTGATGATAAGAAAAAATTGCACAGGCAGGCATTGGAAGTGCAGGATTTATCTAAACGATTTGACCGCCAATTGTTCAAAAAGCTGAGTCTTATGCTGGATGCGGGGGAACGGCTGGCAATTATCGGCCCAAATGGTGCCGGTAAATCCACTTTGCTGAAACTCTTGGCAGGAGCTTATGATGAAGCTTATAACGAAGGTATTAAAGCGGATAGTGGTAGTGTGAAATGGGCGGAAAAAGCACAGGTTGGCTATTACCCACAGGATCATGAAAATGATTTTGACGTACCGATGACGTTAACAGAGTGGATGCGCCAATGGGGTAAAGAAGGTGATGATGAACAGGTTATCCGTGGCACTCTCGGGAGGCTGTTGTTTGGCAGCAATGAAGTCGGTAAACACGTACAGGTGCTGTCTGGTGGTGAAAAAGGCCGCATGCTGTATGGTAAGCTGATTTTACAAGAACCGAATGTGCTGGTTATGGATGAACCGACCAACCATATGGATATGGAAAGCATCGAAGCGCTAAATATGGCACTGGAAAAATTTCCAGGTACATTGGTGTTTGTATCCCATGATCGTCAGTTTGTTTCCAGTCTTGCAACGCAGATTATTGAGCTAGATGGTGAAGGTGGCTTTGAATATTATCTGGGTGATTATGAAGGTTATCTGGCCAAGAAAGGTCTGGTTTGATTTATATTGACTGCCTATTTACACAGGCAGTTTTTTTATATGGGAGATAATGATGAGTACAAGCAAAAATTCTGCGGTAAAACTGGTTGATTGTAATGAGCAGGCGCACGCAGAAGCCATTTTGGCACTTTTTAATCATACGATTGCTTCTTCTACGGCTCTATATGATTATGAACCGCGTACACTGGCATTTATGAATGGCTGGTTTGCCGCCAAACGTGCGCGTAACTGTCCTGTAATCGGTGCAGTGAACGAGCAAGGTGATCTGCTGGCTTTTGCTTCATGGGGTGCATTCAGAGATTATCCAGCAAATAAATATACCGTAGAACACAGTGTTTATGTGCGTGATGACTGCCGTCGACAGGGACTGGCGCGCATGCTGATGCAGGAACTGATTGAACGTGCACGCAAGGCTGATATGCATGTTCTTATGGGGGTGATTGATGCGGCTAATAGTGGCAGCATCGCCCTGCATGAACAGCTGGGTTTCACTCATGTAGGCACGCTACCACAGATAGGATTTAAATTTGGCCACTGGCTGGATGCGGCTTTGTATCAGCTGATTTTGGATACCCCCCTCAGACCGACAGGCGATTGAGAAGAAGCAAGAAGAGAATCAACAGCATATCTATGCTGTTTTTTTATTGGCAGTACTTTGATATGACTTATTTATAGTATTTTTCAGACGAATTTTAGCCACTACTGTATGCAAAACAAGCCGAATATGGTGAGCAGCAGAGAACCGCCTGTATGTAAAAGCATATGGGTGAGCGCAAGAACATAGCGGTGGGACTGAAGTAATTGTACTGATTCCATGGAAAAGGTTGAAAACGTGGTTAATCCCCCCAGAAATCCTGTAATAACGAACAAGCGCCATTCAGGGGCTATATTTACGAAATGTAGAAACAGACCACTTGACAACCCGATCAAATAAGCGCCAATCCAGTTTGCAGCTAAGGTGCCATAGGGTAGAGTGGAATGAATGGTGTTTAGACTGATACTTAATAGCCAACGTACAACAGCACCCAGTGCCGCACCACCAGCAATCGCAAATATAGACCGATACATAAACAAACTACCGAAACAGGATACAGATTCATTTATTTTACGCTAAAGCAGCGTCACTAATATTGTCAACTACAGTTGAAATGGCTACGCTAAGGTTCTCAACTACACTAAAAAATTTATTCTTATGAATCTAACCGAAACTAAAATCAGCAGTGAAGAAGTTTATCATGGTGCCTTTATCAATGTATTTGAAGATACAGTTTGTCTGCCCAATGGTAATCAGGCGCAACGGATAGTGGTGCAGCATCCAGGTGCAGCTGCAGTGTTGGCGGTAACATCAGAACAAAAAGTAGTATTGGTGCGTCAATGGCGTTATCCGGTAGGGGAAGCCTTACTTGAGATTCCCGCTGGTAAGCTGGATGGAAAAAATGAAGATCCGGCTCACGCTGCTGTGCGTGAATTGGCTGAAGAAACCCCTTATACAGCCACAGAAGTTAAACTCATTCACACTTTTTACACCGTTCCAGGCTTTGGTGATGAAAAAATGTATCTTTATCTTGCTGAAAATGTGCAAGCTGATAGTAAGCTGAGCGCAGACGAAGATGAGATAATCGAGCCTGTTCTGCTCAGTAGGGAAGAGGTGCGTAAAGCGTTGGCCAGTAATCAGATTCATGATGGTAAGACATTGATTGCATTGCAATATTGGTTATTGTATTGCTAAAGTTGGAGTTGGCTGTGATGCAGATTCTTCCGATACCCGCCTTAACTGATAATTATATCTGGCTGTTACATCAGGAAAAGCAGGCTGTTGTAGTAGATCCCGGAGAAGCGCAAGGTGTCATTGATTATCTGATTGCGCATGAGATAACTCTAAGTGCCATCTGGCTGACTCATACACATTATGACCATATCGACGGGGTTTCTGCTTTGTTACAGCAGTTTCCACGGTGTGTGATTACTGGGTCGGATAGATGGAGGCTGGTAAACTGGCCGGTTACAGAAGGGAGTCGGTTTGCAGCTTTCGGACAACAGGTATCCGTATGGCACATACCTGGGCACACAGAAGATCATCTGGCTTATATACTCACCGATGACGAGAGCCGGCAACATGTGTTTTGTGGTGATACACTTTTCAGTGCAGGTTGCGGGCGGGTGCTTCCCGGAGCCATGGCCAAAATGTTTGCCAGTTTGCAACGTCTAAACAGTCTTTCACCTGATACATTGTTATATCCTGCACATGAATATACTGCGGCCAATCTAAGATTTGCGCATGCAATTGAGCCGGATAATGAGGCAATCCAGAAAGCCTCAAGACAAGCTGAAACGCTGCCAACTCTGCCGGTTACATTAGCTCATGAACGCGCTATCAATCCTTTTTTACGTATCAGCCAGCCACAGGTAATCGCCGCTGCAATACAACATGGTCTGCCGCGACAAAATGCTAATCAGCCGCTGGCTGTTTTTACCTGCTTACGCGAATGGAAAAATCAATTCTGATTCCGATGCCGATTGCAGCATGTTATCATTGAGGCAGCATAATAACGAAGGAATAAATGAGTTGAAACAAGGTTGAATGCCTGAGAAAGATGATATTAGACTGAAAAAATCAGGGTGCATTCAGCTTATCAACTGCCAAAATATGAATACAACATCTCGATACAGGATGAACTGGAAACAACTGTTAAGTACCCAGCGTTTTAAACCGAACAATGGCAGTATCGTCCCAACCGTAACCGCGTCCAGTGAAGAAGGTGCAGAAGCGCTACGTACAGATTTTCATATAGACTATGACCGTGTGGTGTTTTCCAGTGGTTTTCGCCGGCTAGCACGTAAAACACAGGTGCATCCATT
Source organism: Snodgrassella sp. B3837 (assembly GCF_026535955.1). NCBI lineage: Bacteria > Pseudomonadati > Pseudomonadota > Betaproteobacteria > Neisseriales > Neisseriaceae > Snodgrassella > Snodgrassella sp. B3837. Next base: position 479,503 of record NZ_JAFNPI010000006.1, on the reverse strand, counting down.
TGCTTTACATGACCACACACACAATCGCCTGACACACAGTGTAGAAGTGGCTAGTGTGGGACGTAGTCTGGGGAATCGAGTCGGCGTAATGCTTGCAAATGGTGATTTTTTACCACCAGACAGTCACCCAGCTGATATCGGAGCCATTGTACAGGTGGCTTGTTTAGCACATGATTTTGGCAATCCGCCATTTGGCCATACTGGTGAAGAGGCTTTGCGTGAATGGTTCCGTGATCCGCAACATGCACATTATTTACATAAACTCAGTGCCGTTGAACGCAATGATATTGAAACTTACGAAGGTAATGCACATAGCCTGCGTCTGGTAGCTAGTCTGGAAATGTATCAGAATGATGGCGGAATGAGGCTCACAGCGGCGGTTATCGGCGCTTTAATGAAATATCCATGGACAAGTTCAGCACAAAAAGGGCGAAGTAAATTCAATATTTATCAGACTGAACTGCCTTTTATTCGCTGCGTAGCACAACAGCTAGGCTTGCTTACTGCGGGTGAGAATCAATGGGTACGGCATCCTTTATCCTATCTGATGGAAGCGGCTGATGATATTTGCTATGCATTACTCGATTTAGAAGATGCAGTCGAACTGGAACTATTGCAGGTAAAAGAAGTTGAGCAAATTTTATCTAGACTGATCAATCAGGAATATAACTTGCATTCAGACACTAGTCAGGCACACTGTGCACGATTGCGCGGTATCGCCATTGGCCGTGCTGTAGATGATATCGCGCATACCTTTATCAAGTATCATGGAGATTTATTAAACGGCGAATTTCGCGGTAAAGATCTTATTGAGCTGGCAAGTCCTGATGTTAGTGATGCGCTTAATGCTGCTAAGGATTTGGCATGTAAACGCATATTTCGTCATCAGAGCAAATTAATTACCGAAATCGCTACTTTTCCCTGTCTTGGTTCGATATTGGGTCTGCTGGTACCAGCAGTACATGACTTTATTAAAACCGACAAAATGAGCAAGCGGCAGGAGCTGGCTTTGTCATTATTGAAAGAGCAGAAACTAACTCGTGACGATAATTTGTATCAGGCTTATATGAAAGTGCTGGATTTTGTTGGCGGGATGACGGATAACACAGCAGCGAAGCTGGCACGCGAAGTGTCGGGTATTGGCATGTTGTAATTATTAGCACTGATTAAATGGATAAATAATTATTTAAATCATGTGTATAAATATTATTTTTAATTTTGTGCGGTTTTTTTCTTGCCAAGAAGCAAATTATTGCGTATTATCGCGCTTCTTGATTTTCGGTGACTCTTAAACGAGTTCGAAAGCAGTGCACCCGTAGCTCAGTTGGATAGAGTATCTGGCTACGAACCAGAGGGTCGGGCGTTCGAATCGCTCCGGGTGCACCATCAAGCTAACGCGCCCATCGTCTAGCGGTTAGGACATCGCCCTTTCACGGCGGTAACCGGGGTTCGATTCCCCGTGGGCGTGCCAGATTCTAAAAACCTGTTTGATTGTTCAAACAGGTTTTTTTATTTTCTTATCTAGAAAAAAGAATAATCTGACTATTCGTAGGTAATAAAATACAGATACAGTGATATATTTTAGATAAGTATTTGAAATATTAAATAATTCATGATTATTATAGAATCAGGCTGAAATCACAATTGCATTTTATATGAGATATACATCTGCTAACGTAGAATATATGTTTATCAGTTATGATTGAAGCTATTACTGTTGAATAACGGCCACTTGAAACCAATTTCGGATTTTGTCTTAACCGATGATAGTTGCTGGTTTGCTTTCCCAAATATCATTCAAGTATAAGATGGCATAAAAAAAAGAAATAATTCTAAAAAATATATAAATACAAATGGTATTAATATATTGATAAATAATGAAATCATTATAATTATATTCAATAATCCTAAACAATTCATTCAGACATCGATAGATAAAACGAGCTAAAGAATGCACAGATTAATCTTGAGCGGAATTATGAACTTATAAATGATGAAAAATTTAAAAAAGGTACCGATTTTTCTAAAAATTGTGTGCAAGCAAAGTGTCAGTAAAATTTTAAATCCGGTAACCATCATCCTTTATACACCGAGATAAGCAGCTCGTTGTGCCAGCCAGCGCTGTAAATGCTTTCTGACCACATGTGGTTGCTGATTAATCAGCAGTGGAGCCAGATTGCGGGCTTTTTCCAGTAAGGGCAAGTCCTCTTCCAAATTTGCAAAACGCAGCATTGGTACACCGCTTTGACGCGCGCCAAGAAACTCTCCCGGTCCACGGATATTTAAATCCTGCCGAGCAATCTCAAATCCATCGGTATTTTCATAAATCACTTTCAAACGGGCTTTTGCCAAATCGCTCAACGGTTCACTAAACAATAAAACACAGCGACTGGCCGCAGAACCACGACCCACACGACCACGTAGCTGATGCAGCTGCGCTAGCCCCATCCGTTCTGCATGTTCAATGACCATCAAGCTGGCATTTGGGACATCTACACCTACTTCAATGACCGTTGTGGCCACCAGCACCTGTATCGTGCCAGCCGCAAATGCGGCCATCACTTCTGCTTTTTCCGTCGATTTCATGCGCCCATGTATCAGGCCAATGTTTAGCTGGGGTAGTGCCAATTGTAACTGGGCAACGGTATCAACTGCCGTCTGTAACTGTAATGTTTCCGACTCTTCAATTAAAGGGCACACCCAGTACACTTGCCGACCCTGAATGCAGGTATGTTGTACCAGTTTTTCAACTTCTTGCCGACGCGTACTGTTGACCAGTCGGGTCACTATAGGGGTGCGTCCCGGTGGTAATTCATCAATAACTGAGACGTCCAGATCAGCAAAGAAGCTCATGGCTAATGTGCGTGGTATCGGTGTAGCAGACATCATCAACTGATGTACATCACTGCCCTTATTTTTCAGTGCTAAACGTTGAGCTACGCCAAAGCGGTGCTGTTCATCAACAATGACTAAACCCAAATTATGAAACGAAACATCTTCCTGAAACAGGGCATGTGTACCCACAGCGAGTTGCAATGTTCCATTCGCCAGCTCTGTTTTGGTGTTTTCTCTAGCTTTTTTGCGCACACTGCCCGAGAGCCAGCCCACTGTTATCCCTTGAGAGGCAAACCATTGTTGAAATTTCAGATAATGTTGTTCTGCCAGAATTTCTGTGGGTGCCATTATTGCAACCTGAAAACCCGCTTCCACCGCAATAGCGGCGGCCAGTGCACATACAATGGTTTTACCACTGCCTACATCTCCCTGTAATAGACGATGCATTGGATGTGTTTGTGCCAGATCGGTTTTGATTTCATTAATAGCACGTTGCTGGGCACTGGTTAAAGCAAAACCTAAATTTGTCTGTAGAAGCTTGCTGATGTGTCCATCACCAGATAAAGCTGCAGCATGTCCTTTTAATCGCTGCTGGCGTGCAAGCCGCATCGATAGTTGCTGTGCCAGTAATTCATCAAATTTCAATCGTTGCCAGGCTGGTAAGGTGCCTTGATGTAAATCCTGTACTGAGTATTCTGGTGGAGGAGAATGCAGAAATTTCAGACTTTGTAATAATGGTGGTAAGTGCAATTGCTGCAATAGCTCATCAGGTAATGTATCGTCGTCAGGCAGATGTTTCAGTGCGGCCTGAATCAGCCGTCGCAATGCAGGTTGATTCAGGCCATTAACCGTGGGATAAACAGGAGTTAGACTTTCTGATAGTCCTTGCTCAATATCAGTGCGGATTTTTGGATGCACCATTTCATCACCAAAAAAACCGTGTCTGATTTCTCCCAACGCCCGAATCACTTTCCCTTCTGCTAGTTGCTTTTGCTGACTGGGGTAAAAGTGAATAAATCGCAGATACAGAACATGTCCGGATAAATCTTGTACTTGTACGATTAACTGCTTACGGGGACGAAACTGGATTTGCTGATGAATGACCGTGGCTTCAATCTGTACGGGAATACCGGCACGAGCATCGGCAATTGGGGTAATATGAGTTTCATCCTCATAGCGTAAAGGCAGATGCAGAGCCAGATCCCAGATATTATTGATATTGAGCTTGGCCAGTTTAGCCTGCGTGGCGGTACTGACAGGGAAAGGAAAATCTGCTGTAGACATGGTCAGACAGTTAAGAAACAAGAAATATCCTAGTTAACATAACACGATTACACGCATCATGCTATTCCTGCTGATACCATGTAGATGTAATAATTAAGAAACTTTGGCTGCCAAATAGTTTTTTATGAGCAAAACCAGAAATAGAGTTATATCATGTATAAAAAATACCCGTTTTACAGATCGAGTTTCAATTTCGCTGCAAAACGGGTAATGTTTAGATTAATTAATCCTGCCTCTCTACCTGAGATACATCACGAACTGCACCAGTATCGGCACTTGTAGTCATGGCGGCATAAGCGCGCAATGCAACGGAAACATGGCGTTGACGTTTTACCGGTTTCCATGCACGAGCACCACGGCTTTCCATTTCTGCTCGACGCTGCGCTAATTCGGCATCGGTGACTGCCAAATGTATGCGTCGCTGCGGAATGTCAATTTCAATGATATCGCCCTCATGCACCAGCCCAATATTGCCACCTTCGGCTGCTTCAGGAGAAGCATGTCCGATAGACAAACCGGATGTACCACCGGAAAAACGGCCGTCGGTGAGTAGAGCACAGGCTTTGCCCAGACCTTTGGATTTCAGGTAACTGGTCGGGTAGAGCATTTCCTGCATACCGGGACCACCTTTGGGACCTTCATAACGAATAACGACAACATCGCCAGCCACAATCTGATTACCCAGTATCGCTTCAACAGCCTCATCCTGACTTTCAAATACACGGGCACGGCCAGTGAATTTCAGAATACTATCGTCGACACCGGCGGTTTTCACCACACAGCCACGTTCAGCCAGATTACCAAACAACACCGCCAAACCGCCATCCTGAGAGTAGGCATGCTCTTTATCACGAATACAACCGTTTTCGCGATCTAAATCAAGCTCAGGCCAGATGCAGCTTTGTGAAAAAGCCTCAGTAGAGCGTACACCGCCCGGAGCCGCCTGATAACGGTGACGGGCATCAGTATTGGCTGGATTGCCAATGTCCCAATGTGAGATGGCTTCGGCCAATGTAGGCATATGTACAGTGTGTACACTGGTATCCAGCAAGCCGGCACGATTAAGCTGGGACAGAATGGCCATTACACCTCCGGCGCGATGGACATCTTCCATATGGTATTTTTGTGTGGCCGGTGCCACCTTGCACAGACAGGGTACATGCCGGCTCAACTGATCAATATCTGCCATTTTAAAATTCACACCAGCTTCAGTCGCAGCGGCAAGAAGGTGTAATACCGTATTGGTAGAACCTCCCATGGCAATATCCAGACTCATGGCATTATTGAACGCAGCCTTTGTTGCAATACTTCGTGGCAGCACACTGCTATCATCCTGTTCATAATAGCGTTTGGCAAGCTCAACAATTCGTCGGCCGGCCTCAAGGAACAGCTCTTTGCGTAGACTATGAGTGGCCAATAGTGAGCCATTACCGGGTAAAGATAAGCCCAGAGCCTCTGTCAGACAATTCATAGAATTAGCGGTAAACATGCCCGAACATGAACCACAGGTTGGACAGGCACTGCGCTCCACTTTAGCAACGGTTTCATCGCTGATTTTATCGTTACCGGCCTCAATCATGGCATCAATCAGATCCAGTTTGCGTGTATGCTGCTGGCCGTCTGTAGTGTCGATAATTTTACCGGCTTCCATAGGGCCACCGGAAACAAATATAGTTGGAATATTGAGACGCATTGACGCCATTAGCATGCCCGGGGTGATTTTGTCACAATTGGATATGCACACTAAGGCATCAGCGCAATGCGCATTAACCATATATTCAACGCTATCAGCAATCAAATCGCGTGAGGGTAGGCTGTAAAGCATACCTTCATGCCCCATGGCGATGCCATCATCTACGGCAATGGTATTAAATTCTTTAGCGATCCCGCCGGAACGCTCAATTTCACGTGCAACTAGTTGACCGATATTGTGTAGATGTACGTGGCCTGGTACAAATTGAGTAAAAGAGTTGGCAATAGCGATAATTGGTTTGCCAAAATCTTGATCGGCGACACCGGTGGCGCGCCATAGTGCACGCGCACCGGCCATATTTCGCCCGTGTGTGGATGTCTGCGAACGGTATTGTGGCATGATGCATTCCCTTGTATTGTTTTTTATGTGTAAATGTAAAACAACTGTCAGCTATGGTACGCAGGCAGTTGATGTTTGTAAACTCAAAGCATGCTCTGATTACAATTGTTTTGGCTAGATAGTCTTCAAGCGTACGATGGAAATTCTCAGTATGAAACGCATTATCATACAAATGACATAAAAATAGTGCAATCAGATTGGGATGATTCAATGTAGGAATGATATTTGGATAGATAATCAAATTTATTGTTAGATTAATGACTATTAGCCCAAAAAAGACAATACAGAACGCATTAAAACTGTCCCTATAAACCTGGGATTGTTTCTGTTAATCACGATCACTATTATGACTATTAGTTTTTGCCAAATTTTTGCCTTTTGGTACTCATTAATATACTCTGGCCAACAAAAAAGATTATAAAGGTAAAAAACACCTAATACGATATCGAATTTTTGAGCCATTTTGCTGTGGAATATTACACCAAAAAGGTAAATAAAATCGTTCCTAGCATTAATCACAGATATAAAATAAGTCAGTTAACGATAACCGTTATGGTACGTTTCTAAGGTGAAGCTAACTCAGCTTTAATTTCAGACTCATCGAATGAAAACGGCTCATATAAATATTTTGTGATTAAAAATTGGAAATTATCAGTTATATATATCGATAAGATTCAGAACCAATAACAGCTGACAATGTGTAATATGATAATACTTATAAGAATCAACAGATGCTAAAACGGTTAGCCGATTCGATATACATTAAAACCTAGTATAAACAATTATTTTAGAAATAGTTCCAAATGACGCTGAACTTAGTATCTTATTATTTTATGGTAATATATTATTAACTGATATTAATGAGCGCATATTGCAAAATATTTAGAAAAATTTTTTTTAAACTAATTTTCTTGATTTGCATAAATGTATTTGGTAATTTTTGTATTAAAAACATAATTAGATTAATTATTTAAATTTATATAATAAGGTGAGTGAAAGCAAAGCATGATATGAATAAAGTTGTTTTCTATATTGATTATCTGTGAGTTGATAGAGCAGCTTATATCACTGCTCTATCTGATTTGGTTAACTGACTCACTAATGCTTGTCATCATAGTTTAAAACAGTCTATGTTGTTTTAAAAATAAATTTATACATAAAAATATTTAGTTAATTAACACATACTATGTTTAGTTATTAACTTTGATTACTATTGTGCGGGCTAAATAATCCTGAAGTGTACGATGGAGGGTTTTTTTTCTAAAAAGCATTACTAGCAGAATAAATGGTATTAGATATTCAAAAAAATTACTGGTTAATGTGTCAGGAAAATTTAAGAGACCCACAAAAACAAACGTTAATATTAACGAAACAATAGTGGCAATCATATTAAAAACCATTTCACGGAGTAAAACTGTACCGATAAATCCAGGATTTCGTCCATCCATGCCAATAACTTTGATATTCATCATCCGCTTGCCTAACGATTGACCTTTTTTACTCATTAATATAATTTGCCAGATTCCATAAATGGTTAGCGGTATCATTATCCATAATACAGGACCTATCAGATTATAACCTATAGATTTTGATCGAATCATTTCTATGATAAGGATGATTATTCCTGGTGTTACAACTATCGATGTCAACAGAGTATTGATGATGTAGGCGGCAATTCTGTTCCACGGACTAGCCAGTTCAACTTCTGTTTCTTTTTCAGACTGAGCATCCACGAGATTAGAATAAAAATTTTCGAGGTTATTAGGCATAATAATTGTCTATCGGTTATTGTAAAGGATGGGTTAAGTTTATAATTCAATGCTATTATTTAAGCATTTAAAATCAAATATTCTAAAGATTGCTATTTGTTTTTTCAACGTTTTGAAAATTAATATTCAAAATAGTTGCTGAATTTCTATGTATTTTTTCTTAAGTTTTTAGATGTAAGTGGTATGTCAATATAAGAAATAGTTGTAGCGTAATTTTTACTTAATCGACATTAATTATACAATCACAAATACAGTTGCTCATTTAGGGAGTGTAATTCTGATTCTTTCATCTTTAACGGTATTTTTAGTAGAAACAACAATGGTACCAGCCATAAAATCCTGAAATGTACGTCGGTTCCATTTTTTAATAAATACCATAGCAGGAACTAACATAAATACAAAATATCCGATACCGAGTGTGATTAAACTAAAAACAATTACCAGAATTTGATAAATTAATTCACGCAAAATTACATTACGGGCAAAGCCTGGATTTTCTCCATTTGTTCGGATGACCCAGATTTTAAGTATGCGTTTACCTATAGATTGTCCGTATTTGCTCATCCAGTAAACCTGCCATAAAGTATAAACAATCAGTACAATAAAGGTTAAACCAATAATAAATTTTGTGGCAGGCTGGCTTATCCAGCTTACAAAATCTAGATTTTGATACTGATGTAGATCAGTTGCATTATCTGTATCGTAATCGGCATTATCTGGGATCGATAAACACATTTGAATATATAAAGGTATAAAAATCAAAGAAGTTAATACCTGATTGATCATTACGGCACTCATACGATGGGCGGGGGAGGCCAGCTCCAGTCCATCTTTTGGCAGAGCAGGACAGGATTGCTGGTGTATGCCTAGATTTGAAACTGAAACTTTTATATTAGATTTATTTTGCATAAAATTATCATGGAAATTATATACACTATTGTAAATATATGATGAATTTTAAGCAATATATGTTAAATATTATGAATTATGATCAGTACTTATTTTGTAAAAAAAGCAGACTGTTTGTCAGTCTGCTTGTCATTCTGCAAAAATAAAACTTGTTTTAAGATGTAGTTCTCAGTTCGGCAGAAAGTTTATCCAGAATCCCATTGATGAATTTGTAGCCATCAGTTCCGCCAAAGGTTTTGGTAATTTCTATAGCTTCATTAATAATGACGGGATGGGGTGTTTCTGGCATAGCGGAAAGTTCATGACAAGCCATTAACAATACAGCACGCTCCACTGGACTCAGCTCGTCTTCATGTCGGTCCAGTAGCGGACGGATTCGTTTCATATAATCGCGCTGATTGTTATAGGCACCGAAAAAAATCTGTGTAAATAATTCGCCGTCGGCTTTGGCAAAATACTCATTGTCACGAATATTCTGGGCAATAATGGCGGCAGATTCTTCTTTGTTTAGCTGAGCTTGATACAGAGCCTGTACTGCAAACTGACGGGCACGCCGGCGTGGAGTGATCATTGACATGTATAAGGTGTCCTTGTTCGGAAAATAATTAATATTTGGTTTTAAGCAAATTGGCCATTTCAATGGCCACCACCGCAGCTTCACTGCCTTTGTTATACATGCGTGCCAGTGCCTGTGCATCATTTTCGGTGGTAAGAATGGCATTGGCAATCGGAATTTGGTGTTCTAGACTGATTCGGGATACGCCTGCGGCAGCTTCATTGGATACCAGTTCGAAATGGTAGGTTTCACCACGAATCACTACGCCAATAGCCACTAAAGCGTCAAATTTTCCGCTGCGAGCCATGCTTTGTAATACCAGAGGTACTTCCAATGCACCGGGAACTGTGGCCAGTGTGATATCGTTATCGTTTACCCCTAGTTTAACCAGACGATCGGTGCAGGCTTTAACCAGTTCTACGCCAATCGGGTTGGTAAAACGTGCCTGTACAATGCCGATATGCAGACCGGTACCATTATGTTCTGGGGTAATGATATTCATTTGATTTCCTTTTGTCAGTTTAGCCAGAAGCGTAAAGTGTAAGAACAGACAAATATGTTCACGCTCTTACAACGCTAATGCTGGTATTTATCGGACTGATTTTACCGAATTTGCTGATGGGGTGGAATGCCTATGCGGTTTTTTTCGGATTGTGTCTGGGTTTGAGTGAACCCAGATAGATGGCTAGAAGAGTTAAAGCTGTTCCTGTCCATTGGAGTGCGTTTATGGGTTTATTCAGGATAAAAAAGTCTATTAGTATGGCAGCCACTGGTTCGCTCAGTAATAAAAGTCCGGTTAAGGTTAATGATAGGAGGGGTACGGCATAGGCAATCAATCCCCATGCAAAACATTGCATGACTACGCCATAAATCATTATCAGCAGCACATCTTTCATGCTTGATGGCCAAAAACGATGAGTGTCTATCAGAATGCTGGGTACAATTAATGCAGCTACTGCCCCTACGCTTACCAGCAGCATGAGTGGAAATAATGAAACTGGTTCTGCCTGATGTGCCTGCCGGATACAGGCCATAGAGGCAGCCATGGCACCTCCTGAAATCAGGCCGATAAATATGCCGTATCCGCCATGGCTGTTGTGATGCAATTCAGGATGGGCAATGAGTATAATGCCGATGACAGACAACAGCATGCTGAATAATTGTAGTTTACTCTGTCGTTCACCGAAGAAAAACCATGCGATGGCAGCTAGAAAAAAAATCTGCATGCTGTTGAGCAAAGTAGAAATCCCAGGCCCAACAGCGTGAATACTTTCATGCCAGAAAGCCAGATCGAAACCTAAAAATACGCCGGACAGAATACAAAACCGTTTAGCCGTACCGCTGGTTGGTAATTTTTGTCCAAAATGTCGGCTGAGCAGCAAAAAAACGATGCCACCTATGAATACGCGCCACAGGGCTACGGCATAGGAACCAATTGAAACAAATTTGACAATCAGACTGCCGAGCCCGAAAACCACGCAGCCAACAGTTAAACCGGAAGCAGCCCATTTTTGTGGGGTGAGTTGCATGAAATTCTATCCTTGAAAGCCACATTACAATAGGCTGTCCGAATTATCTGATGGCAGCAGATGATGACATCAGATAATTCGGACAGCCTGAGGGTGCGTATTGTATTTCAAATAGGCTACTAAAATATATACTTGTTTCGTAAAGAAATATTATTTAGTTGGTTCTTCAAATCCGGATACTTCAAGACCAAAACCATTCAAACCGGTAAAGGCTGATGGCTTACCCATTACTCGCATACGTTTTACTTTAAGTCCGGCCAGTATTTGTGCGCCTATGCCATAAGTTTTGCTGTCCCATTGTCTGGCCTGATGAGTGCCTTTTGGTAAAGTACGGTCGAGCAGGGTAGCACCGGTTTCGGTTCGATGCATAAGAATAATTACGCCGGCATCTGCTTGCTGAATGCGAGCCATGGCTTCCGGTAGGGGCCATGTGTGTAGCTGATTTGGTTGTAAAAAATCCATGGCGCTGAATGGTTCGTGTACCCGAACCAATACTTCATCTGCTGTTTCTGGATTGCCTTTTACCAATGCTAGATGAGTTTCTCCTGATAGCTGATCTACATACACATGCTGAGTGAAATCACCCCATGTGGTATGAATGGTGTTGACACCCAATTCTTCTATCAAACTTTCATGGCGGCTGCGGTACTCTATCAGATCAGCGATCGTCCCGATTTTAATGTTGTGTTTTTCGGCAAAAATCTTTAGTTCTGGCATTCTTGCCATGGTGCCGTCATCATTGATGATTTCACAGATAACGGCTGCTGGAATCAGACCAGCCAGTTTGGCTAGATCAACGCTGGCTTCAGTATGGCCGGTACGTACCAACACACCACCTTTTTGTGCACGCAGTGGGAAAATATGGCCTGGTTGTACAATATCTTCTGCCTTTGCGGCTGGTGAAACAGCTGCCTGTACAGTATGTGCCCGGTCTGCGGCAGAAATACCGGTAGTGATACCATGAGCTGCTTCAATGGAAACGGTGAAATTGGTGCCATACTGGGCACCATTGTTCTGAGTCATCAGGGGCAGGCGTAGACGGTCTACAATTTCTTCTTCTAAAGGTAGGCAAACGAGTCCGCGGGCGTACTTAATCATAAAATTGATGGCTTCCGGCGTAACAAATTGTGCCGCCATAATTAAATCGCCTTCGTTTTCACGGTCTTCTGCATCAGTAAGAATAACCATTTTGCCTGCTTTAATGTCGGCAATAATTTCTGGAATGGTGGCAATGCTCATGATGTTTTCAACGCTCCCTTGGCAAAATAATGTGTATTTTACTCCTGATTGGGTGATACCGGATGCTTTAATCTGCACTACTCGCGATGACTTGTGTAGATAGGCTGCAATAAGCTCTTGCTGCTTTGTTGTTTGCTGGAATATGCAGACTATTGAAATATCAGTTAATACAAAAAATACAAAATTTTGTTTCTTCTTTGGTTTACGATATTTTATTGCAGTGTTTATAAATATTTTATTGTTAGGTCGTTCTTCAGGTTTTTATTCAGGAATGTTTGGGATGTTTGGTCTATTGGATAATATGTATCCCCTTTGAAATACCATCAGGTTAGATAGACCGCCAAACAAGCTGCGGGCAAAATTTGAAAACCACTACCAATAAAATAATATTCAAAGATAATAGAATGTTGGGTATACCGCAAATACAACCGATTACAATTATTACTTTATAGAGATTATTGGATTTTATTTCAAAAATCCAGACGGTTATTATGTGTATTAGTATTGATACGGCACAAAAATTGATAATGCTAATATATTATTCATGTAATTTGGTTTGGGGATGGTAAGTATTTCCATCATCAATTTTGCAATTATCATGCAATTGTTCAACTCAAACAAACTTAAATCAATAGGCCAAGCGCTGATAAACTTCATAAAAAAACCTGCTAAATAAGATAAGAAAACCTTTTTATTATATTCTATTGTTATATTTGTCTCGCTTTTTAGTATTTAATTTAATTCCGATAAAGCATTATGTTGAATGATTTTTTCTCGCAAGCAGTGTATCTTGTACTGTTTTTTTATATTTAAATAATATTATACCAATATAATTTAAATTAATTTATATGATTTGTTATTCAAGCTTAAATTTAGTTTGATTGGTTAGACAATTCATCTATTTCTCGAATGCTTTTTTTTAAAAAGAAAAATTAAATATATTTGAAATTTGATTAAAATTATATTTTGACTAAGAATAAATTTTGATTTTAGAAATTTTTTGTATTAAGTTTTTAATCATGCATTGGTATAACTGACATTGATTTGTTTAAAACATTAATATATACACTGTATCAAATAGGAAAGATATGATAAATCATCATAAATTTATAACTATTCTTCGCGCATATTTTTTTTCACTGAATGCTTACGCTCTCATAAAACTATATCTGATAAAGCGATTAAACTGAAAACTAAGTTAAGATTATCTTTCTTTTAATTCACTAGAATAGTTATAAAATATATTAGCTTGGATATTAATAAAATTCTTATAAAGTATTTTTAACCACCTCATGAACATTATTGCTGAGGTGGTTGAGTGTATTAATATTTAGGACTTGGACCGTATTCATTATCACCCGGTGTGGAGTCCAATAGGTTGAAGATAAATATTACTAGTGGGCCGATTATAGGAATTAAGTTTAATAAAATCCACCAGCCAGAACGACTGATATCGTGTAATCGACGCACTTGTACCCCTAAGGCTGGCATAAATAATACTAAACCCCAAATTAATTGAATCATTTTAATGGTTGATTCTTCTAATCCGAGAACAGATGCGATTATGCCTATTAAAACGCCAATCAAGAATATTATTAAGGTAAAAAACCAGTATTCTTTACGACGGGCTCGACCTTGGAAATTAAAATAATTTGTGGTCATACAGCTGATAAACCATTCCATAACAATAAGTATCCTAGTGTAAAATAATTAAAAATTGCAATAGCTTTATTATTTTAAATATACTTAATAATATATAGTAATTATTTACATATATTATCATTTAATGGTTTGGATTGTTGTTCTTTTCTAATGTTCAGGTTTTCCGTCTGCCTTTTTTATTAAATAGTAATGGCTGATAAGAATGCTTTAAAACAGGGTTTAAAAATTTGGTGTAGCAATGAATTTTTTGTTTATGCATGCAATTGCATATATTTTTGCACTGTATCTACAATTGCCTGTGTCTGAGCATCTATCTCTAGATTGATGCAATCGTTTACCTGACATCTTCCAAAAAGTGTCCTGTTCATGGTTTCAGGTATCAGGTGGACATTGAATTCTTCTGTGGTTACCTCACCGATTGTGAGGCTGCATCCATTTAAACCAATAAAGCCTTTGGTGAGAATATAGGGAGCGGCCTTAGCTGGTAGTTTGAACCAGACAGTCCGATTTGGCGGGGTATCGTCAATGCGGGTTATGCTTGTAGTAGTAAAAATATGTCCGCTCATGATATGGCCACCAATTTCATCACCATAACGGGCGGCGCGTTCAATGTTTACGGCATCACCGATATTTAGTTGGCCGAGATTGGTTCTGGCCAAGCTTTCTGCCATTATATCGAAAGAGACTTCATCACCTTTAATAGCCGTGATGGTGAGGCAGCAGCCATTGTTGGCTACGGAGGCACCGATAGAGAGATTATCGCTGTCGCCTTGAGGCAGGCGTACTTGTATAGTGCGCAATTGCTGCTTTTCGCTGATGGCGGTGACGATACCTAATCCTTGTACGATGCCTGTAAACATTGATGCTAACTTTCTAAGATATTTAAACGGTTGGTTTGTGTTTGGCTTTAGCTGCTTTCAAGCGTGCTTCCTTACGGATGGCACCTTCCTGAAAACGGCGCGCCTGTTCTTCAGTGCCGATACATAATGGTGGTACTTTAGTAGGTTTACCGTTTTTATCGACGGCAACCATGCTGAAATAACAGCTATTAGTATGGCGGGCACTACGGTGTTGGATATCTTGTGCTTCTACCCGTATGCCTACTTCCATCGAAGTACGGCCTACATGATTGACGGAAGCATAAAAGGTCACCAACTCACCTACATGGATGGGCTCTTTAAAAATTACCTGATCCACGGACAGGGTCACGACGTATTCGCCAGAATAGCGGCTGGCACAGGCATAGGCTACCTGATCTAGCAATTTGAGTAAATCGCCGCCATGAACGTTACCATGAAAATTTGCCAATGCCGGTGTCATAAGTACGGACATGGATAGCTGATGCTGTGCACCTTGCGGTGGTAAGGGTGTAGGAACCATGGTTTTACCTTTGATATGTGTGTTTATATGTGAATAATTGTCTTTCTTTGAAGACTGTGTGTAATTATAAAAGCTGGTAAAGGTTATAACCAGTGGCGCCGGTAAAAATAAATTAACAGGCTAACGATGATGGTTGCCATCAGGCCAAGGACGATATAGTACCCATAGTGCCAGTGCAGCTCGGGGATGTTATCAAAATTCATCCCATATATGCCGGTGAGGACATTCAGAGGCATGACAATGATGGTAATTACAGTGAGCATGCGCATTTGTTCGTTGAGGTGGTTGGACTGATAGGATAGGTGTACATCCATCATGCCTGTTACAGTGTCGCGTGCGCTGTCGAGTGTTTCCATCAGTTGCTGCGTATGGTCGTAGACGTCAAGTAAATAGACGTGTATATCTTGGCTGAATAAAGAAAATTCATTATGTACAATGCGGCCGATGATATCGCGTATGGGTGAAAGGGTACGGCGTAGGCTGATGGCATCGCGTTTGAGCTGATGGATGGACATTAATAGGTTTTTGTTGCTGTTGCTAAATAGGCGTTTGTCTAGTCCTTCTACGCGGTTATCAAATTCATCTACAGTTACAAAATAATCGTCTACTATACGGTCCAGTAATGAATAAGCCAAAAAATCAATGCCTTTGCTGTAAATGCTACTGTAATTATGCTGGATGTACTTGCGAATAATGTGTAGTAACCCTAATGGTTCGAACTGAAAGGTGATGATGTAGTTTTGGCCAATGATGAGATAAATTTGGTTGTACTGAAGTTTCTGCTTTTTATAGACAAAAATACGTGCAGCAACGAATAGATAGTGACCGTAGTCTTCAATTTTTGGGCGTTGTTTACGGCTGAGTATATCTTCCATCGCCAGTTCGTGGATGTTGAAAGGCTGTAATAACTCATGTAATTGGTCGTTATCTGTTATACCGACAAGATGAATCCAGGTCAGGCTGTCTTTGCTGAGAGCCGGTATGTTTTCTGTGCGGATATCAGCTTCGGTGTAGGTGTGGTTGAGAAACTGGCTGGCATTAATCTGAATGATGGTCATGGATTGTGCCGGCATGTTGCTCACGTTGCTACGGTGAACCAGACTGGGTAGGTTGTGGGTCTGAACCAGTTTATTACTGGAAACATGTTGCGGTGTACTCATGGGACAAACTCACTGAACAGGTTTCAGATAGCCTTGATTTCAAGCTGCAGACCTATTTTCTGCCATAGAGCAGATTCCTGCAATAAGGCACTGGCGGTCAGCGGATTATGTTGCAACCATTCTTTGTCAAGACTGATGAGTAGCTGATGGCTGTTTTTGTGATAGTGGATGTCACAGTGATTTACAGGTATCTGTATATCCTGTCTTGCACGGCAAAATAGTACCGCTAGCCTCAGTGACAAGATACCAAGCCACAGCATTTCCTGCTGGCTAAACTCGGCTATTTTACGCAAATCGCCACGTTGTCCTAATACGAGTGTGGCCAATATATGTTGTTCTTTGCGCGAAAAGCCGGGCATATCTGCCTGATCCAGTATGTAGGCAGCGTGCTTATGAAAGCCTGTGTGTGAAATATCCAGTCCGATTTCATGAAGTAATGCTGCCCAGCGTACGTACTGCTGCCATTGCTCAGGATGATCTGAGCTGATGGAGGCGGTGAGGTGGCTAAATATCATTTGCGCCAAAGTGGCAACTCTCTGTGCCTGAACAGTATCTACATGGTAACGTTTCTGGAAGTCAGCAATGGTTTGGTTGCGCATATCATCGCCCAGCTGGCGACCAATCATGTCGTAGAATACGCCATCGCGTAGAGCTGCATCAGTAATGGTCATTTCGCGGATGTTGAGCTCGGCAAAAGCTGCTGTCATTACGGCCAACCCGCCGGCAAAAACTTCCAGGCGATCAGGTTTTAATCCTTCTAGTCTGGCTTTTTTGGTACTGCCGGCTGCGATGATACGGCTGGCAATTTTCTGCATCTGCGCTGCAGTAATGGCATCAATAGATTCATCTCCAGCGGCGATAACATCGCGAATGGAGCGGGCTGAACCCGATGTTCCAATAGCATAGCCCCAGCCAATATTTTTGAGTGCTACAGAGATGCGCTGTATTTCGGCACGTGCGCTATTGACGGCGGCCTGAAAATTTTTGTTATTTATTTTGCCACGTGGAAAAAAGCGCATACTGTAGGAAACACAGCCGAGGCTAAGGCTTTCGGTGATGGCAGGCTGTAATTCATGCCCGATGACAAATTCAGTTGAACCGCCACCAATATCGATAACCAGCATGTTTTCGCCTTTAGGTGGCAGGGTGTGAACCACACCAGTGTAAATCAGGCGTGCTTCCTCGCGTCCGGCAATGATGTCGATGGGAAAACCCAGTTTGGCTTCGGCAAGAGGCATAAACTGGCTGATGTTTTTGGCTACTCGGAAAGTATTGGTAGCGACAGCACGTACCTGATCGGGACTAAAACCCCGCAGCCGTTCACCGAATCTGGCCAGACAGTCGAGGGCGCGTTGTTGCGAAGACTGATCAAGATTTTTCTGTTCATCAAGACCTGCAGCTAGACGCACCATTTCCTTGATGGAATCGACTACCTGTAAATGGCCATTCTGGTTATGACAAATTTGCAGACGAAAGCTGTTTGAACCAAGGTCTACGGTGGCGAGCATATCTTGCGCGGTCATAATGAAGATGTTTTAACTTTAGACAGACGTAATGTTACCTTATCGTTGTGATAACTGCTATGAATGGCTGTGTGGTGATATGCTTATCGCAAAAAAAGATACACTTCTGATTTTTTGTTATGAAGATGTGTGATGAATGAGAATATTTGAAAAAAGTCCAGTGCTGCGAAATTGGCTGCAGAAAATTTGCTTGGTTCTAAGCTGAATATGTTGGCTGGCTTTAAGCTGCTTTTGTTTATACTAGATGCAGCTATATTGAAAATAAGACCGCTACACATTCAGGATAAATGTGCCGAGAGCAATATGATCCTGAGTGTGAACGGTCTGAGTAATTAGTTTAAAGCTGGGCTCTTATAGGCTGTAATACAGTTCGAATTCAAGTGGGTGAGGAGCCATACGAATGCGTTTGACATCTTCGCTCTTGAAATCGATGTAGCTGTCAATCCAGTCCTGACTGAATACACCACCACGAGTGAGGAATTCGTGGTCTGCTTTTAATGCTTCCAATGCTTCCTCCAGAGAGGCGCAGACGGTTGGAACCAAAGCATCTTCTTCTGGCGGCAGGTCGTACAGATTTTTATCAGACGGATCGCCCGGATGAATTTTGTTTTGAATACCGTCCAGACCTGCCATCAGCAAGGCGGTAAACGCTAAATACGGATTGGCGGTAGGGTCTGGAAAGCGTGCTTCGATACGGCGCGCTTTGGCACTGGCTACATAAGGGATGCGGATAGAAGCTGAGCGGTTTTTGGCAGAGTAAGCCAGTTTGGTAGGTGCTTCGAAATGCGGAACCAACCGTTTGTAAGAGTTGGTGGACGGATTGGTAAGTGCGTTCAGTGCTTTGGCATGTTTGATGATGCCGCCGATGTAATACAGAGCCAGATCAGACAGACCGGCATAGCCGTCTCCGGAGAACAGATTCTGGCCGTCTTTCCAAATGGACTGATGTACGTGCATACCTGAACCATTATCACCCAGAATTGGTTTTGGCATAAAGGTGGCAGTTTTACCAAAATTATGAGCTACGTTCTGAATCACGTATTTCATGTCCTGAGTCCAGTCTGCGCGACGAACCAGTGTGTTAAAACGAGTACCGATTTCCATCTGGCCAGCAGTAGCCACTTCGTGATGATGAACTTCAACCGGAATACCGATGGCTTCTAATGTCTGGGTGCAGGCTGAACGCAGATCCTGTCCTGAATCTACAGGTGCAACTGGAAAATAGCCGCCTTTTACACCCGGACGGTGGCCGGTATTTTGGCCGTCGTAAGATTCGCCACTGGACCATGCAGCTTCTTCAGAATGAATTTTGTAACGGGTGCCGCTCATGTCGGTTTGCCATTCTACGCCGTCAAATACAAAAAATTCAGGTTCTGGTCCGAAGAAAGCGGTATCACCAATGCCTGTTGATTTCAGATAAGCTTCGGCACGTTTGGCAATGGAACGCGGGTCGCGATCGTAGCCCTGACCATTTGCTGGGTCGATAACGTCACAGGTTAAAACTACGGTTGTATCATCATAAAAAGGGTCGATGAATGCAGTGGAGGCATCCGGTTTCAGGGTCATGTCAGAAGCTTGAATACCTTTCCAACCGGCGATGGATGAACCATCAAAGGCCTGCCCGTTTTCAAACCATTCTTCTGGATCTTCCAGCACAATTCGGGCAGGGACAGATACATGCTGTTGTTTGCCTTTGGTATCGGTAAAGCGCAAATCGATAAATTTAGCATCGTTTGCTTCTATCAGGCTGACTACTTCTTTTATTGACATTTTAGGACTCCCATTAAGGTATGGAGAGTGGTGCACTCTCTTGTAAGTTATCTTGATTCTGCCACAATTGTTTTGTAAAAAAAATGCACTGATGTAAAAAAAGAAGACTTTACTGTGGTTGTTAAATTAATTTATTTAAAAACATGTTGTTATAAATATTTATTCTTCTTTATATCTGAAATACTGAACTATTAGTTTAAGGTGGTCTAGAAAGTAGGGTGATTGTCGCAAATTGCTTTGCTTTATTTAATATCTAATCTTGCTTAAGTAGAACAACTTTGTGTTTGAAGATGGTTGGCAAAACCCAATTCTGAGAGTCTAGTTTAGATAGATGAGAAAAAAATGCTAAATCAAAATAGCCCGCTAACTTTACTAGCGGGCTGTAGTGTAATACTAGCAGGTAATTATTTAATTTTACCGTATTTTTTTAATATGGCTACAAGTTGGTTTTGCGGAAGAGCCTGTACCAGATTATGGTCGCGCCCTTCCATAGTTTCTGCTGCACACAAGGCATTCAGCACCGCTTCTTGTACAGCTTCTACGGTAGCGACATACAACGGATCGATGATTTCATCACTAAGGAAATCAATTTTGCTAATCCCAATTCCATATGCATCTTCATTGGCTGTAGAAAACGCCAGAAAAATGTCACCAGAACCATTATCGCCATAGGCGCCAAGTAAGCCAATACCAATCGGTACACGCTTAGCCAGTTTACTTAACTGCCACGGTAGTAAGGGTGCATCGGTGGCGATAATAACAATAATTGAACCTGTACCCGGTTTAGGGGCAAAGGTATTGATAATCGGCATCGTCTCTGGACCGAATTCATCTTTGAGAGGAATTCCGCATATTTGAAAAGTGTCTCGCATGCCATGGTTGGCCTGTACCAGTACCCCCAGCGTGAAATTCCCTGCTTCAGTGCTGACCAGTCGTGATGCAGTACCGGTGCCACCTTTGAAATCATGACAAATCATACCAGTTCCGCCGCCAACATTACCTTCGGCAATCGCCCCTGGATGAGCATTATGCAAGGCTTCTAAAGCGTGTTTCGGTTTGATATGAAATCCGTTGATATCGTTGAGCAATCCATCCCAAGTTTCTCCCACTACCGGATAAAAATAACCAACTCCGTCTACTGGCTGGCCATTGTTAACATAGGGATAGTAAAAATGGTTGTCAATCATCCATTTGCTGGTGGTGTCGCGCACAATACCCACGCTGTTGGTATTGGTGATCAGTACCGGACCGTGTAGTAGGCCGGAATCGTCCACCCAATGTGTACCGGTTAGTTCTCCGTTACCATTTAAATCATGCCGACCAGCAAAAACGGCACTTCGCTGCCGACCTCTGGGCAAAATGGCGGTAACGCCAGTCCGGGCAAAAGGTGAACCGGGTCCGGTGTAATCATCTGGTGTACCGTATACGACGGTACTGTAGCCGACTTCTACACCTGTAACATCGGTAATGGCATTGTATTTACCAGTGATACCTGTTAATGGAATACCTAATTCTCGGGCACGTTTTTTAGACATATTTCATCTCCTTGTAGTTTCATTTTTTGTTATAGGAGAGAAAAGGATACACTTTTTTAAAAAAAATTTAAAGTAATTGTTTGAAATCGCTGGAATTATGGGGCTTGCACGCTTTTTTTGCATTTAGTGCACTGAGTAATGCCTGATAGCGGCTGCGGGTGAGAGGATAGCCTATGGCGAAAAACGCAGCCACTATACCGGCGAGTGCATGAATCCATGTGTTTAGTTCTAGAATTGCGTACTGTGCTTGAGGTGGTTGAATAATTTGTTGTTGCCCGCTGGACGAAATGTAGCCGTGCTGAGCAAGATACAATCCGATAAACCAGATGGCTAGTGCACTACCAAATTTTTGTAAAAATGACATCAGGGAAGTAATTGCGCCTTCCCGTCGTTTGCTGTTGATAAAATCATCCAGCTCACAGATGTCGTACATCATGGCATAGTAAATAGTCCAAAAATAACTGTTTCCAAGCTGAAGCAGAATTAAATATAGCAGTAGCATGCTAGGGTTGGGAAAACCACTAAAGAAAAAAATTCCAGTACCGATAGAACTGATCAGCATGGATAGATAATAGACATTTTTTTTGTCAAATTTCTGTGCGGTGTAATTCACCACCGGCAGCCACGCCAGAGCGAATAGGCTGAATATTAGGAAAGCAATGGCGGCTTCCTTTTCACTGTACGCCAGATTATTTAGGAACAGATAATAAAGTGCGCCGGTACTGAGGGCATAGGCTGCCGACCAGAAAAACACCGAAGCACCAAGAAATTTACTTGATGACAGCCGTCCTATTTCTTTCATGTTGCAAATAACTGCTTTGAAAAAAGCCAGTAAATGAATTGGATTGAGTGCTGAAGATGTTTTTTTCTGGGCTGGTAATTCGTAACCGCGGGTAAGATACCAGCACGTAAGGCCACTTCCTAGTGTAACAACAGCAAATATCAAGCTGACGCCATGCCAGCCACTGCTTACGCTGTAGCCAGCATCAACAATCCATTTAACGATTAAGGGCGGTGCTGAAGAAGAAATCAACACCGCTATATTCAGAGCATATCCTGCCCAGACACGTACCGACGTACGTTCATCAAAATCGTTTGTCATTTCTGCACCAAGTGTATAAAAGGGAATTACATAAATTTTGTAGGTAGACCAGAACAGAATGGCAATGATTGTGAAATATATCGTTTTCTGATTGATGCTAAGAGCTGGAATATCGGTATAGAGCAGCAACAGTAGCAGGCTGTAGGGAAGAATGGCCGCCAGCATTAGCGGCCGCCTTCTACCCCAGTGCAGGCTGATATTGTCGGAAAATTGCCCGACCAGTGGATCTGCCACCGCATCCCATACAACAGCTATCAGTACGATGGTTCCGGCCTGCGCAGGTGGGATGTTAGCCACGTTGGTAAGGAAAAACAGATAAAAAACATAAAAAAAATTGTAGGCAACTGAATCGGCCATTTGTCCGATAGCATAGCCTAGCTTAACGTGAAGGGGCAGTTTGTTTGTTAGGTGGGGTGTGAAAGTGTGATGTTTATGCATGAGTCATCCCGGATAATTACTGTATCAATGGCTTTGTACGTTTAGGTGCAGATATAAAAGGAATCTGAATGCCGGCTGTTTCATCAGTTTTAGACAAACTGAATGCTGGTTCAGAACATTGATAAGTAGTTATGTGTTTACCTGGATGTAATCAGGCTATATTTAGTATAGTTAGATAAAACGAATATAAAACGATTAAGTCTTAAGTAGATAATATAGTAAGTTTAGGTTAATTAAAAATAAATTTTTACGTATGTTGCTTAAATACAGGTCTGATTGTATGTTGGAAATCAGCTTATTTGCCCAAAAGCAAAAGTTGGCAGCTTTAAATCGAATGAGGCTGGATCAGAGTTATACCGTCATTAATTATTTAATTTTTTATTGTGCTCACACGTTTTTTCATGCATTTTTGCCATAGAGTGGTAGAGGCTGGATAATAGCAACAGCTAATTTTTTTTGCAGAGGGGAACGGAACACTATGTTTGCTGTGTTTGGAAATCCGATTGCGCATAGTCGCTCGCCACAGATTCATCAGGCTTTTGCTGCACAGGAAGGGCGGGAATTGATCTATGAACGTCGTTTGATACCCATGAATGAATTTGCGGCTACTGCAAAGGCTTTTTTTGCAGCAGGCGGCATTGGTGCCAATGTTACGGTGCCGTTCAAGCATGAAGCTTTTACGCTTGCCGATAAGCTAACTTCCAGAGCGGAGGCAGCAAAAGCAGTCAATACACTGTTTTGGCATGATAATTGTTTGCTTGGCGACAACACAGATGGTATTGGACTAGTGCGAGCGATTGAAGAGTTGTTGTCGTTTTCACTCTTTAATCAGCACATATTGCTATTGGGTGCCGGTGGTGCGGCACGTGGAGTGATTCAACCACTTTTGCAGCAACATCCGGCTTCATTAACCATTGCCAACCGTACAGTGCACAAAGTACAGTCGTTGGCACAGGAACATGAAGTAAGTTGGTGTGAATATCATCAGATTCAACCTCAATATGATGTTATCATCAATGCCACTTCTGGGAGTTTATACGGGCAGACCTTGCCCATACCATCTGCTGTGCTGGCAAAGGCCAAACTAGCCTACGATATGATGTATGCGGCGGAACTAACGCCGTATCTACTACAGGCAAAGACTGCAGGATGTCCGCTGCTGGCAGATGGTCTTGGAATGCTGGTTGCACAGGCAGCTGCTTCTTACGAATTATGGCATGGATTTAGACCGGATATCCGGCCGGTAACAGAGCAGATGCGCACGGAAATGGAAAAAAGATGAAAATTGTGCGCAGTTTATTGATTATGCTGGTGACGTTGTTTTTGCTGTTTAATGCATACGTTTATGGCAGCCTTTTAACTTACCGTGCTGTAGCACCTCACCGTACGGTATTTATGTTGCTGCGTATGCATGAACTGGCTGCTTCCCGTCCTGATACGGAACTAAATTACCAATGGGTAGCATATAACCGCATTTCGCCAAATCTGAAAAAAGCGCTAATTGCATCTGAGGATGCACGCTTTGCCGAACATGATGGTTTCGACTGGAACGGCATTCGTACGGCAATTAAAAAAAATGAACATCAGGGCATGATTCGGGCAGGCGGTTCTACCATCAGCCAACAATTGGCCAAAAATCTGTTTTTATCTGAAAGCCGCCATTACTGGCGCAAGGCAGAAGAGGCAGTAATCACTTCCTTACTGGAAGCCACAACGAATAAAGACAGGATTTTCGCTTTGTACTTGAATGTTATTGAATGGGGCTATGGCGTATATGGTGCAGAAGCGGCAAGTGAGACGATTTACGGACGTACAGCTATGCAATTATCGGCACAACAGGCAGCCAAGTTGGCCGCTCGAGTTCCTCGACCTTTATACTACGCTGACCACCCGCACGATAAGGAAATCCGCCGCAAAGCCAATGTAATTTTACGGCGGATGGGGTCAGCACAATTACCAGACAACGACCAGTAAGCTTGCTTTCACTGAATCAAAACCATACCGTACTAACCGCGACGGCGCAAATCTTCCACTTCATCTAATAATTGCAAGATCAGGGCGGTGGCACTGGCACTGGCATCGAAATCACGGTGAATGCGCCATGCACGCCGTGCAATTGCCATGTGATAGCCAGTGTAGCGTGCTAGTTCTGGTTTCTGAGTTGCAGGAATGACACTTTCAGCAATCAGACTCAGTACCCAACTGCTTTGATTGTCGCAGGCGCGAACCAGATCGTCAAAGCTTAACTCTATATCTTGTTGAATATTATTCATGTTACGCTCCTGCTATCAAACGTGGTTCTCAGGCTGAAAACCTGCATAGTGCTGAGCCAATGCCTGCCACGCGGCGCGGTCAGCTTCGGTGTCGCTCTTGGGTAGAACGATATTAATCAGCAGATACAAATCGCCTGCCTCTTTGGCTGGTATGCCTTTGCCTTTCAAGCGCATTTTCTGACCATTGTGACTGTTGGCCGGAAGATTCATACTTAACTTGCCGGCAGGTGTGCTGACGTCAATTTTACCGCCCAATGCTGCTGTCCATGGTGCCACACTGATGCGCTGGTATACATCCTTTCGATTCTGTACATACAGGTTGTCCTGATTGCGGAAACTGATTTTTAAGTATAAATCTCCAGCTGCTCCACCATTAAAACCCGGCAAGCCTTGTCCGCTAAGACGAATTTGTTGTCCTTCTGTTATACCAGCCGGAATTTTAACATTCAGGGTTTTACGCTCGTAGCTCATCTGACCCTGAGCATTGAGCGTAGGCATTTCCAGTGACATGTTGCGCTGAGCACCGTGGTAGGCTGCATCGATGTCAATTACCAACTCAGCATGCTGATCTTCTCCTTTGATCGGACCAGTACGGTTTTGCTGAAAACCATGTCCCCCACGGCTGCCAAATGCTGAAAATAAATCGTCGAAATGAAAATCACCATTACCGAAAGCACCGTTCTGACCAAAATGGCTGGGGTCAAAATCGTATTGCTGATAATTAAATCCGCTACGACCACCGGCCTGTTGCTGGGCGCCATGGCCAAACGGATTGTCCAGCATAGCGTCGTATTCGGCTCGTTTTTCCTTATCATGCAAAGTTTCGTAGGCAATATTAATTTCACTGGTTTTGGCTACAGCATCTGGATCTTTACTGACATCCGGATGATATTTTCGTACCAGCTTACGATAGGCTTTCTTAATATCATCGTCGCTGGCTTTGCGGTCTACACCCAGAATTTCATAATAATTGCGGTCTGCCATGTTCCGTCCTTTGTGCAGATTTTTTTAGATTTTCAAATTAGCATTGTATCCAAACTTGGGGACAAACGGTTAAAGTTTAAAGTACCTAACTATCATGGTTTTCGCAGTAGCTGAATAAACATGGTTTAGGAAATTTCAGATAACAGAATCAAACCTGCATACCTTCTTACAGATTTATGTAATCCGTATTTTATAGTTTCTCTATGTAGTATTGGACTTACCGATGCTGACTAAAATCAGCCCCGTATCTTCAAATTAACAACTCGATGTGAATAAGGCGCCGACATAAAAATAAATTTAAATAGAAATAAGAAAAACAAAGATACAGAAAATTTTTTCAGTGGATCTGAAGGATTTATTCTGTAATCTAAAAAACGTTTTATTATGTATATGTTATTAATGAATATAAAATATTTGTATTCATAATGGTCTGTGTAAAATTAAGCTTAATAGAATAATTTTTTTTTGTTTAGCGTTGTGTTTTTAAAATCATTCAAATGTAAATGATTTATGTTAATGCTCATAACATTTTAAAGGTTATATCCCTCTTTCATTTACTTTATGCGCCAATGAATTACCCTTTTTTGTCCTTTAATCTACAGACTAAAAGGCTGATATATACTAATTTGTGAACATATGTTTGGTTGTTTTAAATCAGAAAATTGGTGTAAAAAGACATTGCCGATTGCCTGTTACACTGGTACGATTTAAGCGAAAATACAGTATGTTGCATCACAATAATGTATGCTTTTATCCAGTTTGGATTATGCTGAATTATTGTAAGTTGTTTGAATTTATATGTATTTTTTCTTATCAATTTGGTAAAGCAATTAAAGTAATTGATGATAAAAAGAAAATAAATAGATGAAATAGCAACAACATAAAGTGTTTTGTTCATGACTCAATCCCATATGAAAGAGGATATTGCTATGTCTGCTGACTTCCATGATCAAGATATCGATCCGATTGAAACCCAGGAATGGTTGGATTCGCTCAGTTCAGTATTAAAAGAAGAGGGGCCTGAGCGCGCACATTATTTAATGGAAAGCTTAGTGCGCTATATACGCCGCCGTGGCATCTACATGCCATTTTCAGCCACCACCGCCTATCTCAACACTATTCCTGTTGGTAAAGAAAAAAAATCACCGGGTAATCATGAATTAGAACATCGTATTCGATCATTGGTACGCTGGAATGCAGCGGCACTGGTATTGAACGCTAGCAAAAAAAATCTCGAATTGGGCGGCCACATAGCTAGCTTCCAATCCTGTGCTACTTTGTATGATGTCGGTTTTAATCATTTTTGGCATGGTAAAACAGAAAATCAGGAAGGCGACCTTGTATTTTTCCAGGGACACAGTGCTCCCGGTTTCTACGCCAGAGCTTTTGTAGAAGGTCGATTAACTGAAGAGCAGATGCAAAATTTCCGGCAGGAAGTTCATGGCCACGGCCTATCTTCTTACCCACATCCTTGGCTGATGCCTGATTTCTGGCAGTTTCCAACCGTATCTATGGGGCTTGGTCCAATACAGGGTATCTATCAAGCTCGCTTACTGAAATATCTCGAATCCCGTGGTCTGGCCAAAACACAGGGTCGTAAAGTGTGGGTATTCTGTGGCGACGGCGAAATGGATGAGCCAGAAAGTCAGGGTGCGATTGCACTGGCAGCCCGTGATGGTCTGGATAATTTGATTTTCGTAGTGAATTGTAATTTACAGCGTCTGGATGGTCCGGTACGTGGTAACGGTAAAATTATTCAGGAATTGGAAGGCAACTTCCGCGGTGCTGGCTGGAACGTATTGAAAGTAATCTGGGGCAGCCGCTGGGATGCACTGCTGGCTCAGGACAAAGACAATCTGCTGAAACAACGCATGGAAGAATGTGTAGACGGCGATTATCAGATGTATAAATCTCAGAATGGTGCCTATGTAAGGGAGCATTTTTTCAATACGCCTGAGCTGAAAGCCATGGTGGCCAACATGTCAGACGATGAAATTTGGTCTCTGAATCGTGGCGGCCATGACCCGCATAAAGTTTATGCAGCTTACTACGAAGCCGTGAACAATCCAGATGGACGTCCGACCGTGATTCTGGCTAAAACCATTAAAGGCTATGGCATGGGTGCTTCTGGTGAAGCGCAAAATACAGCCCATCAGGCTAAGAAAATGGACATGAAATCGCTGAAACAGTTCCGTGACCGATTCGAAATTCCGGTTACCGATGAAGAGATGGAACACACTCTGCCATTCTTCCGCTTACCGGAAGACAGCGAAGAAATGCAATATATGAAGGAGCGTCGTGCTCAGCTCGGTGGCTTCCTACCATATCGTCACCCCGATTCTGAAAAGCTGCCAATTCCGCCATTGAGCGAATTTGCCGCACAACTACAAGATAGTGGCGACCGAGAATTTTCTACGACTATGGCGTTTGTGCGTATCTTGAGCACATTGTTGAAAGACAAAAACATTGGTAAGCGCGTAGTGCCGATTGTACCGGATGAAAGCCGTACTTTTGGTATGGAAGGTTTGTTCCGTCAGTATGCTATCTGGAATCCGAAAGGACAGATTTATACACCGCAGGATCATGACCAGCTCATGTTCTATAAAGAATCTAAAAATGGTCAGATTTTTCAAGAAGGTATTAACGAACCAGGCGCCATGAGTTCATGGATAGCAGCTGCTACTAGCTATTCAAACAACGATTATCCACTGATTCCATTCTATATCTATTACTCAATGTTTGGTTTCCAGCGTATTGGTGATCTGGCTTGGGCTGCTGGGGATCAACGAGCCCGTGGCTTTATGCTGGGTGGTACTGCCGGCCGTACTACTCTAAATGGTGAAGGTTTGCAGCATCAGGATGGCCACAGTCATATTCAAGCAGAACTGATACCAAACTGCATCTCATATGATCCTTCATTCTCTTATGAAGTAGCTGTAATTATTCAGCATGGTATGCAGCGCATGTATGTAGACCGTGAAGATGTTTTCTATTACATCACTCTGATGAACCAGAACTACAAACATCCGGCCATGCCACAGCGTGAAGGTATAGAACAGCAGATTCTGAACGGTATGTATTTGCTGCAGGAAGCTAAAGGCGACAAACTAAAAGTGCAGCTGATGGGTTCCGGCGTAATTTTGCAAGAGGTGATAGCTGCAGCAGAATTACTGAAACAGGACTTTGACGTAGAAGCCAATGTTTGGAGCGTGACTTCGTTTAATGAACTGTACCGTGATGGTATCAATATCGAACGTTACAACCGTCTGCATCCAACAGATACACAGAAAGTACCTTACGTTACTCAACTGCTGTCTGGCCATGAAGGACCGGTGGTGGCCTCTACTGATTATGTACGTCACTTTGCCGACCGTATCCGCGCTTACGTCCCACAAGATGTATTTACTGTGTTGGGTACAGATGGCTTCGGCCGCAGTGATTCTCGTGACAATTTGCGTGAGTTCTTTGAAATCAACCGTTACCACGTAGCGGTGGCTGCTCTGAATGGCTTAGCTGATGAAGGTAAAATCAGCAAACAGGTTGTTCAGGATGCCATCAACAAATATGGTATCAAGGCTGATGTAGAACCGAGCTGGACACGCTAATGAACCGACTGCCTGAATCCTCTTGGGTTTCAGGCAGGTTTTGTTGGCTGTATAAGCTAACGATTGTCGGACGCAGGCAACAGCCTGCTGTCACCAAAGGACATAATGATGAGTCAGATTGTAGAAATAAAAGTACCGGATATCGGTAATTATACCGGTGTCGATGTCATTGACGTGGCTGTAAAAGTGGGCGATAAAATTGCCGTAGACGATACTTTGATTACACTTGAAACCGATAAAGCCACCATGGACGTACCGGCTGACCACGCAGGAGTGGTAAAAGAAGTATTGGTCAAAGTGGGGGATAAAGTTTCAGAAGGCAGTGTGATTGTCAAAGTAGAAGCTGCTGATGCAGCCGCTACAACGCAAACGGCCGAAGCTCCGGCCAAAGCTGCAGCTACAGTACCGGCAGCTACCGCAGCCAAGCCGGTAGCCGTAAATGTACCTGATATCGGTAACTTTTCTAATGTAGATGTTATAGAAGTAGACATCAAAGTAGGTGATGAAGTCGCAGTAGACCAGACACTGGTTACACTCGAAACCGACAAGGCCACCATGGATGTCCCATCCACAGTGGCCGGAAAAGTAACCGCTGTACATGTAAAGGTGGGTGACAAAGTATCAGAAGGCAGTGCACTCATTGAAGTAGCCGCCGTTTCTGCTCCTGCTGCTGAATCGGCTACGCAGGATCAGAAACAAGCTGCGGAAATCAAAAAACAGGTTGCAGCTACGCCGTCAGCAGAAAACAATGAATTGCGCGCCGAAATAAAGAGCCATGTTTCTCAAGCATTTGGCAGCTCTGATATCGACGAAAAAGGGTTTGAAAAAGCCCATGCAAGCCCCTCTGTGCGCAAACTGGCGCGTGAGCTGGGCGTAGATTTAGGTCGAGTAAATGGCAGCGGTCGCAAAGGACGCATCACTCCGCTTGATTTGCGCAATTTTGTCAAAGAAGTCATGCAGAAAGTCGAGCATGGTGGTGCTGGCACTGCTCTGGGTGGTGGTTTGGATTTATTGCCATGGCCGAAAGTAGATTTCAGTCAATTTGGTGAAATCGAAGTCAAAGAGCTGTCCCGTATCAAGAAAATATCTGGTCAGAATCTGGCGCGCAATTGGGTAATGATTCCGCATGTCACCCTGCAAGAAGATGCAGACATGACCGAACTGGAAACATTCCGCAAGCAACTGAATAAAGAATGGGAGCGCGCAGGACTGAAAGTATCTCCGCTTGCTTTTATCATTCTGGCCTGTGTGAAAGCCTTGCAAGAATTTCCGGAATTCAACTCATCTTTGGATGGCAATAACCTGATACTGAAAAAATACATCAATATCGGTTTTGCTGCTGATACGCCGAATGGTCTGGTCGTACCAGTTATCAAAAATGCTGATAAAAAAGGCCTCAAAGAAATCACGCAGGAACTTGCCGACATGAGTAAGCGTGCACGTGAAGGCAAGCTCAAACCACAGGAAATGCAAGGTGCCTGCTTCACCATTTCTTCTCTAGGTGGCATCGGTGGCACCGGCTTTACGCCAATTATCAATGCACCTGAAGTGGCGATTCTTGGCGTTTGCAAATCGCAGATTAAACCAAGCTGGAATGGTAAGGAGTTCGAACCGCGCTTACAGTGTCCGCTGTCACTATCTTTTGACCATCGTGTGATTGACGGCGCAGCCGGCATGCGTTTTCTGGTATTTATCAGCCAGCTGCTGGCTGATTTCCGCCGCGTTACTCTGTAAAACTTCAATTCCGGAGGCTGCCTGAAAACCGAAACGTTTTCGGCAGCCTGAATACATGAAATACAGGCACATACTGTTGTTTAACATACAGCAGTCTGGAAAAGGTTAGATCATGAGCTTAATTGAACTGAAAGTACCGGATATTGGCAATTATCAGAATGTTGATATCATAGCGGTAGAAATCAAAACGGGCGATACCATTGCGGTAGACGATACCCTCATTACACTGGAAACTGACAAAGCCACGATGGATGTACCGGCTGAAATAGCCGGCGTGGTAAAGGAAGTTAAAGTTAAAGTAGGCGATAAAATTTCTGAGGGTGGGGTGATTGCTGTAATAGAAGCTGCAGCTGCAACAGCCAAAGCAGCGGCACCGGCCAGTGAAACGGCTCCAGTTGCAGCTTCGCAAGCGGCCACTTACAACGGCAGCAGTGATGCTGAATATGATGTAGTCGTGTTAGGCGGTGGTCCTGGTGGCTATTCTGCAGCTTTTGCTGCGGCCGACGAAGGCCTCAAAGTAGCAGTTGTAGAGCGTTATGCCACGCTAGGCGGTGTGTGTTTGAACGTGGGTTGTATCCCTTCCAAAGCATTGTTGCACAACGCTGCAGTGATTGATGAAGTAAAAGAGCTTAAAGCCAATGGTATTGAGTATCCGGCTCCAAAAATCGATATAGACCAGCTACGCAGCTACAAAGAAAAAGTAGTTGCCAGAATGACAGGTGGTCTTGCCGGTATGGCTAAAACACGTAAAGTCGATATTATCCGCGGTAATGGCCGGTATATCGATCCACATCACATTGAGGTCAAACTGACTTCCGGCGAAGGTAAAACAGAAACCGGCGAAACAGTTACTCTGGCTTTCAAAAACACCATTATTGCAGCCGGCAGTCGTGTGGTGAATCTGCCGTTTATTCCAGAGGATCCACGCATTGTCGATTCTACCGGTGCACTGGCATTGAAATCTGTGCCCGAAAAAATGTTGATAATCGGTGGTGGTATCATTGGCCTAGAAATGGGCACGGTTTACAGTACGCTCGGTGCACGCCTAGATGTAGTGGAAATGATGGGTGGCCTGATGCTCGGCGCTGACCGTGATATGGTAAGAATCTGGCAAAAGAAAAACGAACATCGTTTCGATAATATTATGCTGAACACCAAAACTACAGCAGTGGAAGCCAGAGAAGACGGTATTTATGTTACCTTTGAAGGTGATAAAGCACCAGCTGAACCACAACGCTATGATCTAGTACTGGTGGCTGCCGGCCGTGCCCCGAATGGTAAGCTGATTGGTGCTGAAAATGCCGGTGTAGCGGTCACCGACCGTGGCTTTATCAATGTAGACAAACAGATGCGTACTAATGTGCCGCATATTTATGCAATTGGAGATATTGTCGGCCAACCAATGCTAGCGCACAAAGCTGTACATGAAGGTCACGTTGCTGCCGAAAACTGCGCCGGTCATCAAGCTTATTTTGACGCAAGGGTAATTCCTGGTGTGGCCTATACTAATCCAGAAGTGGCCTGGGCTGGTATAACCGAAGATCAGGCTAAAAAAGATGGTGTCAAAATCACTAAAGCAGTGTTTCCATGGGCAGCCTCTGGCAGAGCTGTAGCCAATGGTTGCAGTGAGGGCGCGACGAAACTAATTTTCGATGCCGATAGTGGATTGATTATTGGTGGTGCCATTGTCGGCCCCAGTGCAGGCGACATGATTGGAGAAATCTGTCTGGCCATTGAAATGGGTTGTGATGCAGACGATATCGGCCGTACCATTCATCCGCATCCAACACTTGGTGAATCTATTGGCATGGCTGCTGAAGTAGCCATGGGAACCTGTACTGATTTACCGCCACAGCGTAAAAAATAAGCTGTTGAGGGCTTGTTATAGCCAGCTGTTCGAATTGGTTCGAACAGCTGGCTTTTTTATTGGGCAGTGAGGATAGAAATCGATGAGATAGCTTATTCAATTATCATTACGTAATATTTACAGATATAATCACCTCTGCAGATAAATTATTTCAGAACGTTATTTATTCAGTTATTATTAGAATAATAAAAGGCAGGTTACTGCCTGATTATTGCTGCAAGCTTATTTTTTAATCAGCAAGAGTATATTTAATGAATATCAACAGCAAAAAACATTCTCCTGTTACTCCATGGATTATTGGCGCGCTAGTACTACTGGCCACCATCAGTTTGTTTATCGGACTAAAACCGATATTAATGCCTTTTGTAGCAGCAGGGGTTCTGGCCTATATTCTTAATCCGCTGGTAGAAAAATTGCGCCGTTTGAAGATCCCACGCTCTATTGCAGCCATGCTCGTGATGCTGCTAGGGCTGAGTGTAATCGTGGTATTGCTACTGATTGTCGTACCAATGCTGATTAACCTGCTCGACAGCATTTATGAAAAGCTTCCAGATTTTCTCAATTGGGTTCATCATAAACTGGTTCCGTGGCTGAATCAGACTTTTCATATTCGCCTGCGCTGGGATGCTGATTATATGTCCCGCTATGTTGGTCAATGGATTCAAACCCACAATGCCAGCATTAAGGATGCTGCTTCGAAAGTGTTACCAGTAGTATGGCAGCATGGCAGCGGCATGGTGGAATGGATAACCAATCTGTTGTTATTGCCATTCCTGTTGTACTACTTTCTACTCGACTGGAACCGCTGGACAGCCGGTATCCGCCACCTGATTCCTCGCCGAGCCCTTCCGGTTTACAATCGCATTTCCACTAATATGGATACTGTGCTGGGTGAATTTCTGCGCGGTGAATTATTAGTGATGGTCATTATGGGACTGGTATATGGTTTGGGACTCGCTCTGGTAGGACTAGAATCAGGATTTGCGATTGGCATGGTGGCTGGCTTGCTGGTATTTGTACCATATCTGGGTGCATTTACCGGATTGTTGCTGGCTACGCTGGCAGCTTTATTGCAGTTTAATGGCTGGACAGGACTACTGATGGTATGGGGCGTGTTTGCAATTGGCCAGTTTCTGGAAAGTTTTTTCGTTACGCCGAAAATTGTCGGTGACCGCATTGGCCTGTCACCTTTTTGGGTAATTTTTTCCTTAATGGCTTTTGGACAGTTGCTGGGCTTTGTAGGCATGCTGCTGGCGCTACCTCTGGCTGCCGTATGCTTGGTACTGATACGTGAAGGTACACAAGCATACTGGCATAGTGATTACTTCCGCCAGCTGCCGGAAAATGCCATCATCAAGGACGAAAAACACGAGTAAGCTAAGTAATCTTAATTACTTGCCACCAGCCGAAGCCAGCTAAAAAACAACAAGGGCACTTGCATTTATGCTGCGAAGTCATTAAAATTCGGCGTTTCATGATTTGTATATGTATGTTAGGAGATATTGATGGCCAATAGTGCACAATCTCGTAAGCGCGCTCGTCAGGCACTAAAACAACGTGCTCACAACGCAAGCTTGCGTACCGCTTTTCGCACTGCGGTTAAAAAAGTATTGAAAGCTGTTGAAGCTGGTGATAAAGCCGCTGCTCAGGTTACTTACAGCGAAAGCGTTAAAGTGATTGATCGCATTGCTGATAAAGGTGTTTTCCATAAAAACAAAGCTGCACGTCATAAAAGCCGTCTGGCTGCCAAAATCAAAGCAATGGCTGCCTAAGCTGATTACTGTTATTACATGAGAAAATTCTCGTGATTGCTATCATTACAAGGCTGTTCCCACTGTGGGCAGCCTTATGTTCTATCTTCGCCTATCTGAATCCTGCTGTTTTCGCACCCCTGAAACCTTATATTTCAGAAATGCTGATGCTGGTAATGCTTTCCATGGGCATGACGCTGAAAATAGCCGATTTTACCCGTGTATTAAAACGGCCGGCACCAATCGTGGCCGGTATTGGCCTGCATTATCTGATTATGCCGTTGGCTGCTTGGCTGATAGCCAGATTGCTTAACATGTCGCCGGAATTGCAAGCAGGCATGGTGCTGGTAGGATGCGTAGCCAGTGGTACTGCCTCCAACGTTATGGTATTTCTGTCTAAAGGGGACGTTGCACTCTCGGTAACTATCAGTGCGCTGTCTACTGTAGTGGGTATTTTTGCTACGCCATTACTGGCTAAATTGTACATTGCAGCTTCTATTGCTGTACCGGTAGTGAATATGCTCAAGGAAATTCTGCTTATTGTGGCATTACCGATTGCTATCGGAGTGGGGATAAATTATTTTATCCCGCAGCAAGTAAAAAAAATTGTACCCTCATTGCCATTGATTACCATGTGCGTAATTATCCTTGTATTGGCAACGGTAGTTTCGCTGAGCAGTGATAAAATAGGGATTGAAACAGCTATTGTTGTATTTGGCGTAATTCTGCACAATGGTTTGGGGCTGATTGGTGGATATTGGGGTGGACGGCTGTTTGGTTTTGATAAATCCATTTGTCGTACCCTTGCACTGGAAGTAGGTATGCAGAACTCAGGTCTGGCTGCAGTATTAGGCACGAATTTCTTTGGGCCAATGGCTGCAATTCCCGGAGCAATATTCTCACTGTGGCATAATATTTCCGGTTCGTTTCTTGCAGGTTACTGGTCAACCAAACCTACCGGCACCAGTAATGACAAAGTGAAACGTGAAGATGTCAGTCTGCATTGATATAGTCTGTCAATAATTAAAAAGTCCGGCCAATTACCGGACTTTTTAATTATCGCGATTTGCCAAAAACTGAGCGCGTAACTAATTCAGCTTTTTTCATCAAACCCATCAATTTTTTTATTGCCTTTTATACGCTATTCCCAAAACTCTTCCTCTGGAAGAATACTCTCTTCCCAAGCACGATGCATAGCTGTATTGATAATATCCATGCTAAATCCACGATAGGCTAGAAAATGCATATATTTGTGCTTTTCTTTTAAATCAGATGGAGGCCGGCGATATTTTTTTTGTAAAACAGCGACTGCATTACTGATTTGTTCCGCTTTGTTTGGCAGATAATCGGCAATCAGCTCCGCTTTAACTCCTTTTTGTTTAAGGCTTTGCTGTAATCGCAGATTGCCGTGTATACGGCTTTTACTGTTGATGTAGGTTTCCGCATAGCGAGCATCAGATTGCCAGTGCCGCTCGGCTAGTTCATCTAGCAAAGATTCAATATCATCGTTTTCTTCTACATGCGGGCGTAATTTACGTGTCAGCTCAGCACGGCTGATTTCTTGCCGTGCCAATATAGCAATGGCACGGCCGCGTAAGCTGATTTTTGGTTTCATGCGCGGATTTCACTATCGCCATGATGCCGCATGCCATCATCAATCTGAGGCAGATGGTCAATAATGATATCTGGTTTGGTATCGGGGTTTTGTGCCAGTAGTCCCATATCGGCATAGCCCCAAGTTACGCCACAGCTTAAGGCACCGGCAGCTTTGGCTGCAAGAATGTCATTTGCTGAATCACCCACCATTAATAAATTCTGAATAGCAACACCTAATACTTCGGCTGTGTGCAATAAGGGCATAGGGGAGGGTTTCTTTTCACTCAGTGTGTCACCACCTACCACTAAACTAAAAGAATCGGCCAGTCCCAGTTCGCACAATAATTCCACTGCAAGAATTTCATTTTTATTAGTAATTACCGCTAAGGGTAATCCCCTGTTACGAAATAGAGCTAGTGCGGTTTCAACCTCAGGATAGGGACGGGTATGAACACTTA
The DNA here is from genome assembly GCF_026535955.1 of Snodgrassella sp. B3837. Lineage (NCBI taxonomy): Bacteria > Pseudomonadati > Pseudomonadota > Betaproteobacteria > Neisseriales > Neisseriaceae > Snodgrassella > Snodgrassella sp. B3837. Next base: position 442,452 of record NZ_JAFNPI010000006.1, on the reverse strand, counting down.
GATGAGTACGGTAATAAGCAATAAATGCAGTAAAACCTTGTGCCCAGCTAGCTTCATCAGCCTGTCCGTCTTTACTTCCACTGAGCGCCCGATGCACCAGACTAGACAAACCATCGCCTACGTAGCTGGTGAGTTCTTCTGCGGGTAAGGGTGCCAGATTCATTTCGGCACGCATATGATTGGCCGCTGCACACAAATCGGCAATTGAATCGACCAGCGTACCATCAAGATCGAATGCTATGGCCTGAATATCATTCCATTTCATGCTAAGCAATATGGGTTGGTAAAAGACGTATTCATTTTATCACGAGCAATGTACCGATATGGTCCTTAGTCGAACTGGATTTACTCTGTTTAGCAATCAAAGATTTTACACCTTAATTTGCCTTCATCCAGCAGGTGTAGGTCTAAGTAGGGTTAACTACATATGGGTTGGATAGGATTGCGGCTAAATATATAGCTGATATGCTGTTTATATGTAGTCCCGGCCCGGAGAATATTATTGGGAAAAGCTGGCTGGTTTGCTGCATCGGTATAACCCTGCGGTTCAAAACAGATGGCAGCAAATGGTTGCAGTGCTTTACGTTGCGGTATCGGTTGTTTTGTTAGATGCTGGGCGTTATAAACCACCATTACCGGTGCATCAGTTTTAACCGCCATTGAAAGTCCCGTATCTGGCGCGCTAATACTCGCTACAATGCTTTGATTGGAATGAGGAGGTAAGATATAGGCAGTATCAATTACACTATTGCCAATAGGGCGGGCAGAATGGAAATCCAGAGCTGCTGGTGCCTTAGAAACCTCACCAGTAGGCATCATATCTGCATCTGTATCAATTACTTCCATAGGTAACAACCATAACTGATGCTCGCTGACAGTATTTTCTCGCAAAGCCAGATTAAAATAACTGTGTTGAGTAAGATTAATCAACGTATCTCGGTCTGTTTCAGCGCTGAAATCAACATTTAACTCATTATTAGCTGTCAGAGTATAACAAACTTGAACGTTCAGATTGCCGGGATAGCCTTCTTCTCCATCGGCGCTGAATAATTGCAACGTGATGGAAGCACATTCGTCATCTGTGTGCGTGGTATGCACTGTCCACCATTTCTGGTCGAAGCCGCAAAATCCGCCATGCATGTGATGCTCGCCCTGATTGGGTGACAACTGAATCCATTCCTGATTTAGCTTTGCTTTCGCATGGCTGATACGGCCAGCATGTCGCCCGATTACTGCTCCCAGATGCGGATTGTTGGCTCGATAGCTATTGCTGGCATAGTCTTCAGCATTATCAAAGCCCAGTACACATTCCACTGAATTGCCGTCTCGGTCTGGTATTACAATTGAAGTAATAATGGCACCAAAATCCATTATCGATACCTTCATGCCGTTGCTATTGGACAATGTCCATAGTGTGGCGCTGTCTCCATCTATCAAGCCAAATGGCTGGGTTTCAAGTGTACAAAGTGATTGCTTATTTGTTTGCATTCTGACCGGCCTCTTCGTCCAGATTATGTAAAAATGCCAGCTTGTCCGCGATTTTAATTTCCAGCCCGCGTGCTACTGGCTGATAAAAAGACGGTTCTTCCATACCGTCTGGCATATAAGTTTCACCAGCTGCATAAGCATTGGGTTCATCGTGTGCATAACGGTATTCTCTGCCATAACCCAGCTCTTTCATCAGCTTAGTAGATGCATTGCGCAAATGTACAGGCACTTCACTGGAGGGATGCTGTTTAACAAATGCACGTGCCTCATTATAAGCCATATATCCTGCATTACTTTTGGCAGCACAGGCTAGATACAATACAGCCTGCCCTAGAGCTAGTTCGCCTTCGGGGCTGCCCAGACGCTCATAAGTGAGGGCAGCATCATTCGCTATTTGCATTGCCCGAGGATCTGCCAACCCGATATCCTCCCACGCCATACGGATAATGCGCCTTGCCAGATAGCGCGGGTCTGCGCCACCATCGAGCATGCGTGAAAACCAGTAAATAGCGGCATTAGGATGGGAACCACGTACAGACTTATGTAAAGCAGAAATCTGTTCGTAGAAGCTGTCACCACCTTTATCGAAGCGACGCAGCTGTGTGCCAAGACTACTGGCCGTTAATGCTGCACTGATAACACTTTGCTGCTGAGCCTGTGCAGTGTGAATTAATTGTTCCAGAAGATTTAGAAAACGCCGACCATCACCGTCGGCACTGTTGAGAATGAGTGTCTGAGCATCCTCATCAATACTGAATGTTTTGAAAGCCTGCAGACTGAATACTTTCTGCTGAAGCTGTTTTAATTCTTCAATGCTGAGCGAATGCAGCGTATAAACCTGTGAGCGGCTTAAAAGAGCTGGATTCACTTCGAAAGAGGGGTTTTCAGTGGTGGCGCCAATAAATGTGAAAAGACCGTTTTCTACATAGGGTAAAAATGCATCCTGCTGAGATTTATTAAAGCGATGTACTTCATCTACAAACAATATAGTGCGCTGACCATGTTGTAATGCCAGCTGCGCCTTTTCGACCGCCGCACGAATTTCCTTGACACCGGAAAAAACCGCTGACAATGGAATAAACTGAGCATTGAAACTCTGTGCCAGAATGCGTGCCAGTGTGGTTTTACCTACGCCAGGAGGACCCCACAACAGCATAGAGTGTAGATGTCCAGTTTCAACTGCGACCCGTAATGGTTTACCCTCACCAATCAGATGTTGCTGGCCGATCACTTCATCCAGATTCTGCGGACGTAACTGTTCTGCCAGTGGGGCTAAAGGTTTTTGATTAAATAAATCCATATCGTGTCATTCTGTACACGGCAATTCGTGTAAGATATTGTACCTGATTGAAAGAAGTTTGCCCGCTATTCAGATTTTACATTGCGTGTATAATCGTGTGATTACATATCTTAAAAAAGGGTGGTTGTATTCGGGTTTGATTATAATGCAACTGACAAAAATTCATGAATAAAATATTGTTTCTGCTGGTTTTTGTAGTGGTAGTGATAGGGGTCGGTATTCAATATGATAAAAAAGCAGAATACGGACTGATCTCCGGCATAGCTGGTTACATGATTAATAATGAGTGTCAGCTTCAGCTGAGTAAGCCACTGCTTATCCGTGGACTCGGTACAATTGACCTTTCTGGAGTGAGTAAACAGTATTGTAGTTGTATTGCTGAGCAAAACAAACGTAAGTTCAGCATCGAAGAAGTAATCAAAATGGTCAATCCACAAAATCGCCAGCAGAATGTAAGTGTATTAATTGCATCAGAGGCTGAAAAATGCAGCTACGGAATGCAGCGTTATTAACTATGGTTCAGATATGATTTCAGAATCATACAGGAGAAACAATGAAATACATTAGTACCAGAGGGCAGACAGCACCAAAAAGCTTTAGTCAGGCATTAATGGCGGGGCTGGCTGATGATGGTGGATTGTTACTGCCACAAAGCTATCCACATATCGATGCATTTACTCTGCATGACTGGCGCTCATTGAGCTATGCTGAGCTGGCTCTGCAAATCATCAGCTTATTTGCTACTGACATACCTAAAGCGGATTTACAGACAATCATTAGCAAAACCTATACTGCAGATGTATTTGGTAACGATGAAATTACGCCTCTGAGAACGTTGCATGACGGTGTCAATATTCAAGCGCTATCAAACGGCCCTACACTAGCTTTTAAAGATATGGCCATGCAGTTATTGGGCAATCTCTTTGAATATGTGCTTGGACGTGAAAACCGTTATCTCAATATTATCGGTGCCACCAGCGGTGATACTGGTTCTGCAGCTGAATATGCCTTGAGGAGTAAAGACAGAGTAAATGTGTTCATGTTATCGCCCTTTGGCAAAATGAGCGATTTTCAGCGTGCACAAATGTACAGCTTGCAGGATGACAATATATTCAATATCGCTATCAAAGGTATGTTCGACGATTGTCAGGACATTGTGAAAGCTTTACAGAATGATCATGCTTTCAAGGCAGATTACCATCTGAGTACGGTTAATTCGATTAACTGGGGCAGGATAGTGGCGCAAGTGGTGTATTATTTTAAAGGCTATTTTGCTGCCACCAACAGTAACGAGCAGAAAGTATCATTTTGCGTACCAAGCGGTAATTTCGGTAATGTACTGGCCGGACATATTGCGCGAAGTATGGGTCTGCCCATTCACCGTCTGATAGTTGCCACCAATGAAAATGATGTATTGAACGAATTTTTTAATACTGGTCATTATCGTCCGCGGGATGCAGCACATACTTTTGTTACCTCCAGCCCTTCGATGGATATTTCCAAAGCTTCAAATTTCGAACGCTTTATATATGACTTGCTGGACCACGATGGCACTAAAGTGCAGCAGCTCTGGCAACAGGTAGCCACTGGCAGCGGGTTTGACCTAAGCCCATTGCTCGACAAAATCCACAAACAGTATGGCTTTGCTGCTGGTAAAAGCACACATACTGACCGTCTGCATACTATTGCACAAGTTTATGCAGAAGACGGCGAGCTAATAGATCCGCATACTGCTGATGGTGTAAAAGTTGCACGGCAATTGCGCGAAGCTGGTGAAATTATTGTTTGTCTAGAAACAGCACAGCCAGCTAAGTTTGCCCAGACCATCCATGAAGCCGTAGGTGATAATGTCAAAATCCCGCGGCCAGATAATTTGGCTGGGCTGGAAGATTTACCACAGCGTGTTACCATCATGGATAACGATGCCGCAGCAGTACGAGAATTTATAGAGGCACAATTGAAATAAATAAAGTTTGGCTTATATAGCTTAATAAACACTTAATAAAAATGCCGGCTTAATCAAGCCGGCATTTTTAGATTCGGATTAAAAATTATCCGGATTTTCCAATTTGTCTACTTTCTGTTTTAATTCTTCTGGTGTCAGAGCAATCTCTTCACTCGGGTCAGCAGCAGCGGTAGCTACAGCAATCGGATTATAAACAGAAATATATTCTGAACCATCAGACCGATCTTCAATAGTATACATCACACCACTGCGGTTAAAACGATGACACTGACGCTGATACCAGCCGCGAAAACCGGTTTTCGGCTCGTCTGGATTGTAATAAAACGCATTCAATACTTCCGGTAACCCCAGACCACATACTACACCTGATAGCAATACACAGATAAAAGTATAACCAACAAGAATATCACTGTATTTCGCCAATGCCGGCATATTGGCTACGGCTAGAATCAAAGCCAGAGAAATACCGCCGCGCACACCACCCCATGACAGAATGGTCAGGCTGCCGTGGTAGCTTTTCTTATGCACTTTAGGAAACAGCATAAAGGCCAGAATATTGCCGATAAAGCGGCTCAGATGTAGTAACACGAATGCAACAATACCGCCGATAACCAGCGTTTTGCTCATGTCTACAATAAAAAGTTCCAGACCAATCAGGGTAAATAGGAAAGAATTGATGATCCCTTCTACCGCATGCCAGAAATTATTAACATCATCTATTTCTTTTTTCTGCAATACTTCCTGCCATTTATTACCGACAATCAGACCACCAACCACGCAGGCAATTGGGCCGGAAGCATGGGCAAAATAGGCTACCAGATATGAACCAGAAGCGAGCAGGGCAGTGGCTAAAATCAGTGATTCATTTTCATGTTTACCGTGTAGAAGGCGTAATGCGCCGATACCAAAGATAAAACCGATAATCACGGCTACAATAATTTCATAGAAGAAATTCTCAATCACACCTATGGGTGATACATGCTGGCCGTTAATCAGCGTTAAAATGGTCATAAACACCACGATACACATTGCATCGTTGAATAAAGATTCACCTTCCAGCTTAACCATCAGATGCCGAGGTGTGCGGACTGAGCTCAGTACGCCCTTGATACCGATAGGGTCAGTGGCACCGAGGGCAGAACCAAGTAGTAGCAGCACGAGCAGCGGGACATAATCTCCTACCAGAAACTGGAAAGCATAAAGCAGCCCGCCAAACAGTACGGAACACAACAGCAAACCCAGAGTGGCTAAAATTAATATCTGACGCCAGTAGCGTTTTAAATCGGAAATCTTGAATTTGAGGGCAGAAGAAGTCAGGATAAAACAGATTACACCGTTAACCAGAAAATCATAAAAATTAATATGGCCAACCGCAGCTTTCAACGCCTGGATATCCACATGAATAAAATGATTGCGTCCGAACAAATTCATACCCCATTGCAGAGCGAATACAAGAATTGCGGAAACAATCGGCACACCGATGGCCTGTGGCATATCAAACAACCGTTTATTTAATAGCGTTGTGACTATGGACAACGAAAAAATAACGGTGATGGCCTGTAAAAAAAGTACACTACCCATGCAAACAGTTTTCCTTTATTGAGATGATGTTATAAATTAGAGTTAAACCGAATCTGTCGCAGTTTCGAGCAGGTTCCCCTTGAATAAAACATGCAAAAGTAACTTACGAATCAAATTCATCCATTAAATCAGGAGAAGGTATGAAGTATAGACTGCCGCTCACTGGGGTACTGAAATCCAGCAGACGATCGACATGTCCTTCTGCATTACCGGTGAACATTTGTTTAACCATCTGACGGGTAACAGCAAATGAACGGGCATAGCCAATAAAGAATGTACCATATTCATTTTTCGATGGATGGGCAAAAGCAACATTTGCGCGAACTATTTTTAGTTCATTACCCTCAGCATCATAAACTTTGCTGACATTGTTATGAGCTGTCTGCGGTTTTTCCTCATCGGAAAGTTCAATATCATTGAATCGGCGCCGACCGATAGTTTTTTCTTGTTCCTCAACTGATAATTGTCGCCATGCCTGCATATTGTGCAGGTATTTCTGAGTGAAAGCATAGCTACCGTTACGAAACAGCGGATCTTCATCACCAACCACGGCATAATCCATTTTGCGTTCGTCGTCAGGATTTTCAGTACCATCGACAAAACCAATAATGGCACGCCCATCCAGATAACGGAATCCGCTGACCTCATCTATCGGATAAGTGGCCTCTCCCAGAATTTCATGGATCATTGCGGCCATTTCATAGCAAATATCCTGACGGTCTGCACGAATATGGAAAAATAAATCGCCTGGTGTGGCCACAGCAGTATGCTTAGCACCTTTGATTTCAGTAAAAGGCACTAGCTCTTTCGGTTTGGGTTTCGCTGGACGCAATCTGTCCCACGCATCCGAACCAATCCCCATTAACGCATTGAAATGTTCATCATGAAAACGGCCATGTAGACTGCGTATTAAAGCTGAAAAACCGGTGATAAAATCAAGAACTTCAGCAACTGCTGTTTCATTGTCCTTAATGCCAAGCGTAATAAACAAAGCGCTTTTACCCGGATAGGCAACTACCGGCGGTATCCTGTTTATAGTCATTAATAAAACTTTCCTAAACCAATATTATAGTAAATTTAACTAACCTTATTAAGTACAAGGCAGACACAAATTTAAAAAATTTTAACTATTTCGCGCAGAAAAATAATATTTCCATATTCAACTAAGAATACGGAATATGGCTTCGAAATAAGTACAATTTGATGTCCCCTTCATTAATGCAATTAATAAATGGGGATACTTAACTATAATATATGCAAAGATTAGATAAAAAACGCTAATTATATATGAAAAGCTGAGAAAAGCTTTTATTTATCAAAAATTATCCGTTAATATAGATTACTTACTATTACTGATTATTACCCTGAGAAATCAATGCACCACTCATTTCCACTGGTAGAAACCATTGTAGGCGGATTATTTTTTGCTTTTATACTCGGTTATATAGCCCACAAATTACGTATGCCACCTTTGGTTGGCTACCTTTTTGCAGGGATTATTGTCGGACCGTACACCAAAGGTTTTACTGCTGATATGCATTTATCTCAGCAGCTGGCAGAGTTGGGCGTAATTTTGCTCATGTTTGGAGTGGGTTTACATTTTTCTATCCGCGATTTGCTTGCAGTCAAACGTGTTGCCATTCCTGGAGCACTGATACAGATTGCACTGGCTACCCTGTTAGGCTGGCTATTGGCATGGCTGGCCGGCTGGAGCTCTGGTGCCGGAATTGTGTTTGGGCTGGCTTTATCTTGTGCTTCTACGGTAGTTTTAATAGCTGCTTTGCAGCGCTGGCATCTGGGGGATTCTACGCAAGGACGCATTGCCACTGGCTGGCTCATTGTGGAAGATATAGCCATGGTGTTTGTGCTGGTCATGATTCCGGCGCTTGCGCCGGTATTATCAGGACAAGGAAGTGTTTCGGGTGCTGATTTATTTTATTTACTAGGCAAAACCAGTGTTCAGATTATTGCGTTTGTGGTAGTGATGCTGTTTCTGGGGCGCCGTCTCATACCCTGGTCCTTACAGCGTGTAGTAGGCACCGGTAGTCCAGAGCTATTCCGGTTGGCGGTTATAGCCGTAGCACTGGGTTGCGCCATATTAGCCAATTATCTTTTCGGTGTCTCATTTGCACTGGGTGCGTTTTTTGCTGGAGCCATCATCAGTGAAACCAGTATGAATCACACAGCTGAAGATGCTTCGAGCGGATTGAGAGAATTTTTTACAGTTTTGTTCTTTGTTTCAGTAGGGATGCTGTTTGACCCCAGTATTATTATTCGTGAACCCTTATTGCTCATAGCAACCCTGCTGGTTGTGGTAATCGGCAAAAGTGCAGGCGCATTTCTGATTGTGCGTGTATTTGGTTATCCGCCACAAACAGCATTAACCATTGCCGTAGCATTGGCGCAGATTGGGGAGTTTTCTTTTATGATAGCCAGCTTAGGGTCGGTATACAAAATATTGCCTCCCTTGGCCAGCGATGTGATATTAGGGAGTGCCCTGATTTCCATTATTTGTAATCCTTTTCTGTTTGTCTGGCTTAACCGGTATCTAGAAAAACAGAATCAACAGGCTACCTCAGCAGCACCAGGCGTGATTGACAGCGGAATGATGTCTGATAAGCCTCATGCAAAAGTGGCTGCTCCCATTAAACCGGTATCGATTTATTTTGTTGATGAAGACATGGCTGTTGCGCCAGCTGTAAGCAATCATACCGTCCTTGTTGGTGCTGGTCCGGTAGGGCAGGAAATTATCAGGCATTTGCATACTCAGAATGAAACGGTATATGTTCAGGAAAACCGGCTTGACGTGGTAACAGAACTACGAGCACGTCAGATACCAGTGGCTTACGGACACGCTTTATCTGATGGTATGCTTGATGCAGTATTTGTGTCCGAAGCCAGAAATTTGATTATTACCATCCAAAATAAAACAGAGATTGTTTCAATTATCAAAGCTGCACTGGCACTCAATCCTCAATTGCAAATCGTGACGTTTAGCCGATATGAACAGGATAAGCAATTATTTATCCAAGCTGGTGCTACAAAAGTAGTTGATAGCCAGATTGTGCTAGCACAGGAAATTATGCAGGCCTTTGAGCAGGCATAAATTCTTCATTCCTGTGAGAAATGGTAGAAAGAAATTATCAATATTGAACGCCATAAAATCCGGCCAAGTCTAAAAATAAAACTGTTTAGAAATAAATAATTAGCGTAAGTTTTATTCTGGCAGCTATTTTAATTTAAACTATGAGCCGGATACGGAAAAACCGTCTTGTTAATAGATACCTATCTGCAGATGGAGTTGATAAAAACTTCCAACTGTTGGCGGCTGGTAATTTTACTGTCAATTTTAATGTAGATACTGTGTTCTTCAGGCACAATCAAAACTTGGCTAATACCATTCTGCTGCAATAATTGTTGGCGTGCATTTTCGGGCAAAATCTGATTGCTGCCCAGCGTCAAGCGCAGACTAGCCAGATAGGGTGGTTCCTGCATAGTAAAACTTAGCAGCAACCACACCACAGCTAATCCTGTACCAAACAAAAAAACTGAATGAGCACCACAATGTGCAGCCAGCCAGCCTCCGATGGTGCCACCGCAGGCTACTCCGAGAAACTGTCCCGTAGCGTAAATGCCCATTGCTGTGCCTTTAAAACCGGCAGGCGCTTCTTTGCTTACCCAAGATGGCAGCAAGGCTTCCATCAAATTAAACGCAATAAAAAACAACAATACACCTAAAATTAGGGACCAAAAGGAAACATTGGCCAGCCATAAAACTGTTTCTGCAAGCATCAGACCGGCAACGCATATGATAAAAACTCGTCTCATCCGGCGCTTACTTTCTGCATAAATGATCGGTGGCAATACCGTAATAAATGCAATCAGCATTGTGTATAAATAAATTTGCCAGTGTTTGGATGCTGGAAATCCTGCTTGTTCAAGTTGCAAAGGCAGAGCAACAAAGGTAGACATCAGTAGAAAATGCAGACAAAAAATACCTATGTTTAGCTTGAGTAAGGGTGCATTATGCAGTAGAGTGCCAAAGCTACCCTTCACGATACCAGATTCACGATTGAGCACATGAACATCGCTCACAGGTACAAAAAATAAAGTCAGTGCAATAGCGATTACTGCCAGTGAGGCAATGACCCAAAATAGACCGTGTAAACCAAATGCATGTGTGATAATTGGGCCACATACCATGGCCAATGCAAATGTTATGCCAAAGCTGATGCCGATAAAAGCCATCGCTTTAGTGCGATTCTGTTCACGAGTTAAATCTGAAAGTAAAGCCATTACGGCTGCGGCAATTGCGCCGCTACCCTGTAAAGCTCGTCCCAAAATCACGCCCCAGATTGAGGTGGTTACAGCGGCAATGATGCTGCCCAGAGTGAAGATTATCAAACCGCCCACAATCAGTGGCTTGCGTCCAAAACGGTCTGACCATAAGCCAAAAGGAATCTGTAGTAACGCCTGCATCAGGCCATAAATACCAATAGCCAGCCCGATCAGGCTTTCATTGGCTCCTTGTAATGTCATTCCATAAGTGGTCAGTACCGGCAAAACCATAAACATGCCCAGCATGCGCAATGAAAAAACCGCTCCTAATCCCCATGTTGCTCGCCTTTCGGCAAAGTTCATGTGTGTATCATTATTGTTGGAATTCATATTGATTACAGCTTAAAAGAAAAACCTGCCTATTGTAAAAGAAACAAAGGCAGGTTGGGGTGGTTTGCGTATTATTATGTATTCATGTTTACGGTATCAACCAGCCAAGCTTAATACAGTAGGAGAGGCCGGTGTCATGAAATCTACCGACATCATAATGCTTAAGGTAGTGATAGCTATAATCGAAAATACAAACAGTTTACGTGCCCATATACGGTCATTATTCTGCGCTTTATAACCAGATAGTGCCATACACAGCCACCATACACTGACCGCAGCAGCCACCACCAGATATTTGTATCCGGCATAACCACCTATAGACAGCATCAGTGTCGCAAACATAAAAGCAATGATATAAAACGTGATATGGTGTTTGGCTACCGCAATACCTTTTACCACTGGCAAAACCGGAATATTGGCTGCCTGATAATCCTTAAAGCGATAAATCGCAATAGCGTAGGAATGTGGCATTTGCCAGAGACTGAAAATCGCTAGCAGAATAAGTGCACCAGCATCAAAATTATTGCTTACTGCACAATAACCAATCACTGGAGGTGCGGCACCTGACAGACTGCCAATAAGGGTACCGTAAACAGAATGCCGTTTCATATAGAGACTATAAATCCCTACATAAACCACAAAGCCCATTACAGATAACCACATGGCCAACGGGTTAGCACCAAAATAGAGCACAATAAACCCAGCAATACCCAGTATCGTGGCTAATGCAAAGGTCACCCGTGCAGAGGCAAGCCCTCGTACTAGAACACGATTCTTGGTACGTTCCATCTTCGGATCGATATCACGGTCAATCAGGTTATTGAACGCACAGCCAGAAGCTACTACCAGAGACACGCCCAGCAGAGTAAGAATTAGCAGGAAACCGTTAATGCTGCCTTTGGAAGCCAGCAAAAACCCGCCGACAACCGAAATCAGGTTGCCGACGATAATACCTGGTTTAGTTACTTGCAGGTATGGCTTAATCATGAACTGCCTTTAACCTAACACCATGTTTGCATTCAGGCTCCACATAATCCAAATGGAAAGGCCTACCAGCAATACAATCACAATTGCGGTGAAAATAAATGAAATTAGATTCCAGCGTTCTTCTGGATTACTGCCCAAATGGAGGAAACATACCAACTGAACAATAAGCTGTAATACAGCTGTAATCACAATCACCGCAAACAAAGTTTTCTTGTCTGCTGCATGATTCATGACCATCAGAAACGGAATCAGAGTTAATACCACCGACAGGATAAAACCAATGACGTAGTTTTTAGCACTGCCATGTTGTGGAATATGGTCTTGATGGTTTGACTGACTCATAACGCTACCCCCATCAGATATACAATTGAGAACACGCAAATCCACACGATGTCCAGAAAGTGCCAGAACAGGCTCAGGCAGTTAATACGCGTACGGTTAACACTAGTCAGACCACGCGAAGCAACCTGAATCATCAGAACTGCCATCCAGATCAGACCGGCGGTAACGTGCAGACCATGGGTACCTACCAGAGCAAAAAAGCCAGACAGATATCCACTGCGATCCGGTCCCATACCATGTGTAATCAGGTGATGGAATTCATACAGCTCCATCCCGATGAAGCAGGCACCGAATACAAAGGTTATAACCAGCCACAACAAAACCTGACTCTGATTATTGCGATTCATTGCCAGTACAGCAAAGCCGTATGTAATGGAACTCAGTAACAGAGCAAAAGTTTCTACCAGCACAAAAGGGAGCTCGAAAATGTCTTTGCCGCTTGGGCCACCAGCCGTGCCCGGCAGGAGCACGATATAGGTGGCAAACAGACAAGAGAACAAAATCAAGTCACTCATCAGGTAAATCCAGAACCCGAATACCTTCAGTGAACCGTTGTCGTGGTGAGCGTGTTCAGGCGCCTTACCGTGAATCAAGGTTTCAGTTGACATTATTTCAGTCCTGCTTTAGTTAATTCATTAAAACGTTTGCTTTCAATGGCTTCAATTTCAGCAACCGGTACGTAGTAATCCACGTCGGTGTCGAAGCTCTTGGCAATGAGACTAATAATCATGCCAGCGAAGCCAATGATGGCCATCCACCAGATATGCCAAATCATGGCAAAACCGAAAATCAGGGAGAATACACCGATAACCAGACCGGCAGCTGTATTTTTCGGCATATGAATTTCTTCATATTTAGCTGGTTTCTTATACGCAATACCTTTTTCCTTTTCGTCCCAGAATGCATCACGGGATTCAACTTGAGGCTGAATAGCGAAATTGTAGAAAGGTACTGGAGAAGAAGTAGACCATTCTAGTGTGCGGCCATCCCATGGATCGCCGGTCACATCTAGATTTTCTTTACGATGTATGCAGGAAACCACTACCTGAATCACCATGCATACCACACCAAGAGCAATGATGGCAGCACCAGCAGCAGCTACGCACAGCAACGTGTGGAAAGCTGGGTCAATGTGCTGGCTCAAACGACGGGTCATGCCCATAAAGCCCAGTGCATATAACGGCATAAACGCAACAAAGAAGCCGATAAACCAACACCAGAAGGCGCGTTTACCCCATGTTTCATTCAGCTTGAAGCCAAATGCTTTCGGGAACCAGTAGTTGAGCGCTGCAAACAGACCGAATACCACACCACCGATAATAGTGTTATGGAAGTGGGCTACCAAAAACAGACTGCCATGCAGTACAAAGTCGGCACCTGGTACAGCTAACAGTACGCCGGTCATACCACCTACGGAGAAAGTAATAATAAAGCCTACCGTCCACAGCATTGGGACATGGAAAGAAATACGGCCTTCATACATAGTAAACAACCAGTTGAATATTTTCACCCCAGTCGGAATGGAAATAATCATAGTGGCGATACCAAAGAACGCATTAACGTTGGCACCAGAACCCATGGTAAAGAAGTGGTGCAACCATACGATGAAAGACAAGATGGTGATACACACGGTGGCCCATACCATTGAGGTATAGCCGAACATGGTTTTACGTGAGAATGTAGCAGTTACTTCTGAATACACACCGAAAATTGGCAGAATCAGAATATAAACTTCTGGATGACCCCATGCCCAAATCAGGTTGATATACATCATCATGTTACCGCCCAGTTCATTGGTAAAGAAGTGGGTGCCAAGGTAACGGTCTAATGTCAGCATCGCTACAGATGCAGTCAAAATCGGGAAAGAAGTCAGAATCAGAATATTGCTACAGAAAGAAGCCCAGCAAAAGATAGGCATTTTCATCATAGTCATGCCAGGGGCACGCATTTTCAGTATGGTAGCGATAAAGTTAACCGCACTTACCGTAGTACCTATACCCGATATCTGCAGACTCCATATCCAGTAATCTACACCAACTCCAGGGCTGAATTCCAATCCAGACAGCGGTGGATAAGCCAGCCAGCCAGTTTGGGCAAATTCGCCCAGACCCAGTGACAGGTTAACCAGCACCACACTGACAGCGGTAAACCAGAAACCCAGATTATTTAGGAATGGATAAGCCACATCGCGCGCGCCTAGCTGCAACGGAATGACGAAGTTCATCAAACCAATAACAAATGGCATCGCTACAAAGAAAATCATGATTACACCGTGGGCGGTGAAAATCTGATCATAGTGATGTGGCGGCAGAAAGCCATCACTGGTACCAGAGGAAGCAAGTACCTGCTGGCTACGCATCATCACAGCATCGGCGAAACCACGTACCAACATCACGACTGCGACAATGATGTACATGATACCGATACGTTTGTGGTCAACTGTGGTAAACCATTCTTTCCACAGATAAGTCCATTTATGAAAATACGTAATTGCACCCACCAACGCCAAACCTATGACGATGATGGCTGTAATCGTTACCATGACAATTGGTTCATGGAACGGTATCGCATCTAAAGATAATTTTCCGAACATTGTTTATTTCCTCGCAAGCTTACTCAGCACTGCTGGCGGCACTGGCCTGTAGAGTAGCCGGCATATTGTGATTGGCAAATTTAGCAATCACGTTGCCGTACAAACTCGGATTTGCGCTGGAGAAGTATTCCACTTTGTGGAATTGGCTAGGCGCAGCCAGTTTGTTGAATGAAGCCATGTCATTAAGTGTATTTGGCGACTGTTTCACCTTTTCCACCCATTGATTGAAGCTGGCTTCATCCGGTGTAGCAATGGCAGTGAATTTCATACCAGAGAAACCGGCACCGCTGTAGCTGGATGAAATACCTTTGTATTCACCGGCAGTATCAGCTACCAGATGTAGCTTGGTCTGCATACCGGCCATAGCGTAAATCTGACTACCCAGCTGGGGGATGAAGAATGAATTCATCACTGTATTGGAAGTGATTCTGAATTCCACCGGTGTGTCTTTCGGAAAAGCGATTTCATTAACTGTAGCAATACCCTGTTCTGGATAAATAAACAGCCATTTCCAGTCTAATGAAATAACTTCAATTACTACTGGTTTTTTATCACTTTCCAGCGGACGATACGGGTCCAGAGAATGAGTGGTTTTCCAAGTGATTGTTCCCAGAATGAGAATAATCAGGATAGGAATGCCCCAAACTACGGCCTCGAGTTTATTGGAATGCGCCCATTTCGGCGAATATTTGGCATTGCTTCCCTCTCTGTATTTCAGAGAGAAGAGAATTGCCATAATAATCACCGGAATTACGACTATCAACATCAAGCAGATTGCTGTCAGTATCAGCGTGCGTTCTTCCTGACCTATATGGCCTTTAGGGTTTAGCAGAGCTGCATCACAGCCGCTTAACAACAGCGAACCGATCAGCATCGTCAATACTATCCCTGAGAGCTTACTTAATTTCATGTAACGACCTCAACATTACGGGAAACACGATTAACGTTTGTAAAAAACGGGAGTTACTATTTTAAGACAATGTTGGCAAACTGTATATTGCCTGTGGCTATATGTTATTTAAGGAATGTTAAATAAGTATTATTCTTGTTTTTATTTCTGTTTTTATTTTATATAAAAATCATACATTTATTATTATTTTTTTTATAGACATGGGAAGAAATGTGTAAAGCTTAAAAATTACATTAATATATTAATACAATTATTAACACACAATTATTGCTACTGGATTACATTTCTGAATTGAAAATATCTTTACTAGGTATATGAATAAATAATTGATATATAACTAAAAATTATAAATTGGTTTTCTTCCTGCTGCTATCTAAGAAGATGATATTTACATGAATTACAATTTGGTTTTCTTAGAAATAATTAATCTATATCAAAATAAGTTCTCTTATAATTTTAATTGCGCATATCGAATATGCTGATTGTATTTCAAAATAGAAAATAATCTATAAATAAAGGTAACAAATTATATTTTAAGGAAATTTATATAAATATAGTTTCGTAATAAAAAAATTAGCTGTGTTGTAATTTTATCGCTAAGGATGAACGTGGTTGATAAGATTAATTAAAATACGAAGCAAATAAAGTTTTTAATCGATGTAGATGTCTATTTTATTTAATTTTTTAATGTATCAATGTTAGATAGAGATTAACTTATTTCATTTTTCATTAAAGCAATTAACATGCCATTTTATAGCTGAGCCAAGAATTATTTAAATTAAATTGTAATAGCGCAAAGTAAATTCGAGTGTTTCAAAGTTATTAAATAAGTATGTAAATGATGCTGTAATTTTAATCAAAATTTTTAAGTGTTAGGGTAGTTTGGATCAGCCAGAATATGAGGAAAAAAGTAGAGTTTAGATTGTTCTGGGATTGCATGGATGCTGCCGGCCTTAGCTATAGAGGAAGATCGGTTACGACAGCTCTATGCAATCGTTATAGGATTGATGATGAATGAAAAATTAAACGTTGGATTGTTGTTTGAGCCGTTGAGCAGCATCTAGTGCGAAATAGGTCAGGATGCCATCAGCACCAGCTCGTTTAAACGCCAGTAAGCTTTCTATTATCACCTTGTCCGCATCTAGCCAGCCATTTTGTATCGCAGCCTGAAGCATAGCGTATTCGCCTGAAACCTGATATGCATAAGTAGGTACAGCAAATTCATCTTTAACTCTTCGTATGATGTCCAGATAGGGCATACCTGGTTTAATCATTACCATGTCAGCACCTTCAGCAATATCCAGTGCGACTTCATGAAGTGCTTCATTGCTATTTGCGGGATCCATCTGGTAAGTATATTTATTCCCTTTACCCAAATTTCCTGCACTACCTACAGCACTACGAAACGGACCATAAAAAGCAGAGGCATATTTGGCAGCATAGGACATAATGCGGGTATGGATGAAACCATTTTCTTCCAGAGCTTCACGTACGGCACCAATCCGTCCATCCATCATATCACTTGGTGAAAGAATATCTGCACCTGCGTCGGCGTGAGATAATGATTGTTTTATAATAGCTTCTATTGTTTCGTCATTTTGAATATAGCCATTTGCATCTGGTAATCCATCCTGCCCGTGAGTGGTATAGGGATCAAGAGCCTGATCAGCCATCACTCCCAATTCAGGAAAGCGTGATTTTAAAGCGCGAATAGCCCGCTGGATAATACCATTTTCATCCCATGCTGCACGTCCGTCAGCTGTTTTACATTCTGGATTGGGTACGCCAAACAAATCCAGTACTGGTACACCAAGTTCAAGTGCTTGTTCGGCAACTTTTAACAATTCATCAATGGATAACCGTTCAACACCGGGCATACAGTCGACCGGAGTGCGACCGCTTTTTTCGTGCACGAAAACCGGCAAAATAAAATCATTTGCTGTTAGGATGGTTTCACGCATCATGCGGCGTGAAAAATCATCATGCCGCATTCTTCGCATTCGGGTATTTGGCATGATACGGGGAGGGAAATTCATAATTGCTATCCTATTATTTTATTACTCAGCATACTGTTAATAGTATTAATGAGTTTGATATCACCGCCAGTGAGGTTTGGTGAAATTGATTGTGGTATTTTAATCCTTTTTACATGGTACTTCTAATCGTCTTTTCGACTCCAGATTGTTCTAAAGAGGTTCTGATTTTTGAGGTTGCATGGAAGTTTGTTTGATAATTAAACGAGTAAATGCACATTGTTATTAGCTGAATAATTATAATTTTGATTTATCAATAGATTGCTTAGATACTGTGTTTAAAATGTATTCAGCTAACATGTATCTTATTGTTTGGCATGAGGTTATGGGCTCAATGTATGCCGAGTGAAATTTATCAATGAATTCTAATGATTTGAAGACAGCAAATTTACCGATTGTATTTTTATGGATGGCAAACCTAAGCCTATATCAACATCATAATTTAAATGGTTAAATTTAAATTTTAATATAAAATAATTTTATTAATAATGGTGAAAGAAATCTGGCGTATTGTCTAGATTAAAATAGCCACATAGCCAGTATTACACTAAGTGCAAATAATTAAAGGTTGCCGGTAAATGAAATAGCGATGGGACTGACTGAGAAAATTATATTCGGATGAATATGCTTGTTTAATTAAGTGAGTGCGAGACAAAACCAAACAATTGGAAAGATAAATCTTTTACTAACAGGTTTATTTTAAATACGGTTTTATGAGTTTTTGCAATTGAAAATTTTCTGGAATCTTATATAAATAGAAACAAACTACTAGAAGAAATAAAAAATAAAATAGCAAAGAGTTGATGCAAAACTTCAGTATATTTTGTGATGTCTGCACATACCAGTTTGGCATCTGGCAATTCGCTAATTAGACATAATGAGAAAACATATTATTGTTTCAAATTTTGTATAAAAAAGCATTTTTGCTGCTGAAACCCTTGAAAGCTATTATGAAAATAGGCTCAGTATTTGTCTTGTAAAGAAATCGAGCATAATTCAATCTGATATTTAAGGTATTAAGGTTAACAAAATAGTTACTAACTAATTATCTATCCCTTTGTTTATTTTTGCTATTCTATATGGTTTCTGATTAATTGTAGCAGTACGATTAGTGTGCTGATGAATTTTTTTCGTTTTCTGGAGAAATGATGGCAAACAAGGGCAGGTGGTCAGATAGTTTCTGCCAGGGTTGACCAGTTAATGGTTTTGCTGCCAGTACTTTTAAATGGCGGATAAAAATTCTATCGAGGCTTAAAAGGGGTAAGCGTGCAGGAAAAGTTTTTGGTGCGTTGTGGTAATTACAAAATGCATCTTGCAGATTCAGTTTTGGGTCAAGAGTATTATAAGACCGCTGTCGCCAGTCGTTGAAATCTCCAGCCAGAATCAAAGGTTTTGCTGGATCTATTTCACTTTGAATGTAATCGTATATAGTTTGATACTGTTTAATACGATCTGGTTCGCGCAGATTGAGATGAGCACACAAACACACTAATGGCATCTGCCACTGTGGAAGCTGAACTTCGCAGTGTAACAGTCCGCGCTGTTCCATTTTATTGACACTAATATCCAGGTTATGGCAGGTGATCATGGGGTGGCGGCTAAGAATAGCATTGCCATGATCGCGGTATTTGTAGCGTGCATTGCGGCCGTAGCTCACGTGATAGTCCAGTTGTTCACTGAGAATCTGGTAATGTGGTTGGCGAGGAAAATCCGGAATATTGTCTGCTCGTTTGCTGTTGTATCCCTGTACCTCCTGTAAAAACAGGATATCTGGAGCAAGCTGCTGTAAAGCTGTAGTCATTTGCAACAGCTGTACTTTCTGATTTAGTGCAGACATGCCTTTATGAATGTTGTAAGTGGCAATAGTGATGGCGTTCATGAAAGGTGTTGGAAAAATAGAATCACCAGCGTTGGGGCAACTGGATAAGTGCTGCACGGTTGGAAGGTGAGAAAACCTGCTCAGCAGCCTGCCCCAGAGGGCACCATTGGTAACGCAGATGCTCGCGTGGTGATAGTTTAATAGGAATAGAAGCGTCTATACATACAGAAAAAACATGTTCAGTGTTATGTGTTACGCCCAGTGCATAACGATGCCGCCAATGTGGATAAATTTCAAACACGCTTGAAAACTGCCAGTTGACAATATCGGTAGAAATAATACCAGTTTCTTCAGCCAGTTCACGTCTGGCTGTTTGTTCTAAAGTTTCTCCGGCTTCTTGACTGCCGGTGACCGATTGCCAGTAGCCGGGCTTATCTGCGCGCTCAAGTAGCAGTATCTGGTGGTGATTGTTATAAACCACCACCAGTACAGACACCGGCATTTTATAGGTGTTAAGGCTACTCATGAGGCTTATGCTGGCCTGCGTGAAAAGAAGAAACACTGAGTGCAGTTGGCAGTGGTTCAGAAAAGGATGGTTCTTCTTCAGAGGTAATTTGGTGCGTTATGTTGTCACAGGCAATGGGATCGCTTGCATCGTTAAGTATGCGGATTTCCTGCTGCGGAAATGGAAATTCTATACCTACTTCTTTAAAGCGGTTCCATATCTCCAGCAAAATGGCTGAGTTAATGCTCATAAATCCATTTTCGGGATCGCGAATCCAGTAATTAACGTACAGATTGATACCCGAATCGGCAAACTCAGTGACATAACTGTTTGGTTTTGGGTCGTCGCACACTCTTGCCTGTTTGGCTGCTGCTTCTTTTAATATTTCAAGTGCCTGTGGCAGGTCGGTATTGTAAGCAACCTGTAAGGTAAGATTGTTAGACATGATTTTGCTGGAATAGGAATCATTGATTACAGTATTGGAAACAAAGGTATCGTTAGGAATCAATGCTTCAGAACCATCACTGCTGCGCAAGACCACAAAACGAGCGGTTATTTTGGTCACATAACCGGTAAAATTATTGATATTCAGCCGGTCGCCTGGTCTCACGGAATGGTCTGCCAAAATGATAAAACCAGATACATAGTTACTGGCAATTTTTTGCAAACCCAAACCAAGTCCAACACCCAATGCACCACCGAATACAGACAGAATAGTGAGATTGATACCTACCATTGGAAGCGCAATCAGTACAGCCACAACCACAAGCAGAGTTTTAACAATTTTCACCAGCACATAGCGCAGATTTACATCAAGTTTTTCTGCTTTAAGTATATGCTGTTCGGTGATGCGCGATAGCCACATTGCGATAATGATAGCGATGCCAACAATAATGCTGCCGGTAATGACGGTGTACAGACTCAGACTGGTTGAACCTATTGGCAAGGCCAGTGATTTGAGTAATCGAATAATAAAGGTATCCAGACTGGTGAGCCAGAGCAGAAAGCATACCCATAAAAAGGTAGAAAGAGACCGCTCATAGCGTTCGTTGAAGCGGTTATTGGGTATGGCGTTGTGCAATACGGCCATGATAATACGAATCATCAGCAGCCAGCGTGCGGTAAAGGCCGTAAGCTGTAGCCACAGAACAGATTCACCGGTACTGACGCGCCAGATAACCATGGCAATGATGGTACACAGTAACAGTAATACCGGCCATAATAAGCGTGTAATAAAGTGAAACAGAACCGGAAATTTGATTTCTCTTTGCTGAGTATGTCGGTTGATGACGGCCAGTATTTTCAAGCTTAGCCAGTACGTACCAAACATAATTATCACTGCAAAGGCCAGTTCGAGCCAGCCACTGCTGGTTTTTAAGCTGTGTACCATCAGGCGTGCCAGAAATTCTTTGCGGGCAAACATGGAGTCGAAATAGTTATTCATGGTGGGGCAAAGAAACAATATTTGAATATAACCTTAATGGTAGGCGTTTTAGTGGAGTTCTGTAAACCGTCGTTATTAAAATTTAGTATGTCTACTGAAATGTTTTTGGGTTAATGATGTGACTTAAGAACAGTAAAGTGACATTTTGGGCTACAGTGATACAAAGAGATCTCATAGTATGTCTGTATATAAAACAGTTATTCACAATATTTGGGTGGAAATGGCAGACTATTATTTGATTCTGTATGCAAAAATATTTATAATTACTGGTTTTCCAACCTTGCCCTTTACACTTCGCATGGTAAAGGGATTGATTAGCCACAAGGAGTATTCATGCGTCATTATGAAATCGTGTTCATTGTCCATCCGGATCAAAGCGAACAGGTCGGTGCCATGGTTGAGCGTTACAAAACCATGATTACTGATGCCAACGGTAAAATTCACCGTTTGGAAGATTGGGGTCGCCGTCAGCTGGCTTACCCGATCAACAAAATTCACAAAGCACACTATGTGCTGATGAACGTTGAAACTACACCAGAAGTGATTGACGAAATTGAGACTGCGTTCCGCTTTAATGATGCGGTACTGCGTCATCTGACTGTGAAAATGGACGCAGCAGTAACTGAAGCTTCTCCGATGATGAAAGACGAGAAGTCCAAGAATCTGTTAGCAGGTAACAGCACTGAAGCTACTTCAGAGCAAGCTGAAGCCTGATTAATTTATTGAGGCTGGTTTGCTGAATCAATTATGCCTTTGTGCGCAGATTAAAAGTCTGGATGAATTACGTTATACCCCCGCTGGTTTGCCGGTATTGACTATGTGGCTTACCCATGAATCGTGGCAGATGGAGCTACAACAGCGGTTTCTGGCGAAAATGGAAATTCAGGCAAAAGCATTAGGTGATTTGGCTGCACACTGGCCGTATCAGCCGGGTAGTATGGTGGAAATCAATGGATTTCTGAGCCAAAAAGGTATTTATCATTCCCGGCCGGTACTGCATATCCAACAAATTCGCGAATATAAAGGTTAAACGACATGGCTCGTCAATCATTCAAACGTAGAAAATTTTGCCGCTTCACTGCGGAAGGTATCAAACAGGTTGATTATAAAGCAGTTGACTTGTTAAAAGATTTTATTACCGAAAACGGTAAAATCATTCCGGCTCGTATTACTGGAACCAAAGCACATTATCAGCGTCAGCTATCTACAGCGGTAAAACGTGCCCGTTTTCTGGCTTTACTGCCTTACACCGATCAACATAAATAATAAGGAAGAGTTATTATGCAGATTATTTTGTTAGAAAAAGTCGGTGGCCTGGGTAATCTGGGTGATCTAGTTAATGTAAAAAACGGCTATGCTCGTAATTTTCTGATTCCTCAGGGCAAAGCACAGCGTGCCAATGCTGCTAATCTGGCTGCATTTGAAGAAAAACGCGCTGAGTATGAAGCTCATCAAGCAGCAGTATTGGCCGATGCCGAAGCACGCAAGCTGAAACTGGATGGTCAGACAATCAGCGTTGCTCAGAAAGCTGGTGTGGACGGCCGTTTGTTCGGTTCAGTTACTACTCATGATATTGCAGAAGCCATTAAAGCAGCAGTCGGTGTGGAAGTAGTGAAAGCTAATGTACGTCTGCCTAACGGTCCGTTAAAAGCTATTGGCGAATATGAAATCGAAGTGGCGCTACACAGTGATGCTGTGGCTGCTATTACGGTAACTGTTGTGGCTGCTGCTGAATAAGTATAACTGACCACACATCAGGAAAGCGTAAGCTGTCTGGATTATTCCAGACAGCTTTTTTGTTATAGATGGTAAAAATAGTTTAGACTGTGCATAAAGCATATATTAGGAACCATAATAATGAAATACCTACTGATTACAGGTGCAGCTTTATTGCTGACGGCCTGCCAAAGCACACAATCTATGCAGAATAAACCAATCAAACCTGTTGTAACGGCCACTGTAACCGCACAGACTGATGAAAAAGTGTTTGCATTAACCGATAGCGGTATGGATTTGCTAGGCCGTAATGATGTGAACCGCTTTATTGATAATGAGATAAAACGTGGTCACTACAGCCGCGAGCAACTGGAGAATTTTTTTCGGCAAGTACGCTATCGCCCGAGTATTATCCGTGGCATGGATAAGCCGGGCACCTCTCTGCCGTGGTATACCTTTGTTCAGAATAATGCAAATAATGTGCGTATCAGTACAGGTAACGCTTTTTGGCAGAATAATGCTGCTGTGATTCAGGAGGTTTCCAAACGCTATGGTGTAACGCCACAATTACTGGTTGCAATAGTGGGTATTGAAACCAATTATGGCGCGAGCATGGGATCGTATCGTGTGGCAGATGCGCTGACTACCCTTGGGTATCACTACCCGCGCCGTGCAGCTTATTTTCAGCGCGAGCTGGCAGAATTTTTGCAGCTGGCTTATGAGGAAAAGCAGGATCCATTTAGTTTCAAAGGTAGTTTTGCCGGAGCAATGGGTATGCCGCAGTTTATGCCATCCAGTTTTCATCAATATGCTGTAGATTGGGATGGTGACGGGCATAGGGATATCTGGCGCAATGCCGGTGATACGCTGGCTTCAGTGGCTAATTATATGAAGCAACATGGCTGGAAGTCTGGTGCACCGATTGCGGTACAGGTGAGTATGCAGCCAACGCCACAATTACAACAGATTATTGATGAGCCAACTTCCCTAAAATATACTGCTGGACAATTGCGTCAACTGGGTGTGGTGATTCCGGCGCAGATTGCTAATCAGGAAAAGGGTATTTTGTACCGGCTAGAAATTTCACCCGGTGTGTATGATTACTGGTTTGGACTAAATAATTTCTATACTGTCTGGCAATATAATCACAGCCGGCATTATGTGGCTGCGGTGCGGCAGATTGCCAATAATCTGGCTGATGCTAATGCAAATTTATAATGTTTAATTTGTCACTTTGTCCAAGCTACCTGCTGAGCTAGGTAGCTTGGCGAGTAAGCTAAGCTATCTTCTGAATTTTGTACCGAAAACATAGAGCTACGAAGAAATGTGTTGAACTCATTATTCCAATTGTATAAATTGGTCTGAGTTGTTTGATGTAAAGCTGGTATGGGTGCAGTAAATTATGTTTTACATTAGAATTAATCTGCTAGAGGCAATGAATTACAGAATGTAAAAAAGCCGTTTGCTGTAAATGATTGAATTCTTACTGACAGCCCTTATTAATATCATTTCTTCTAAACAATTTCTTATTGTTACCTACGATTTTTTGCTGTCTTTTATCCTAACCACTTTTAGGTGTTTTTGGTTACAATGTGGTGCCTGTCTGTGTATTTCTGACAGACAAAATTTCTTTTTTTGAGTTTAGATTCTGCTGTGGCTGGCGGTTGTGGACGGTTATGACTTATCAAGTATTGGCGCGTAAATGGCGGCCGAAAAGGTTTGCCGATTTAGTGGGGCAGGAGCATGTGGTTAAGGCATTGGTGAATGCGCTTGATAAAGGCCGTTTGCACCATGCGTATATGCTGACTGGAACACGAGGTGTAGGTAAAACTACCATTGCCCGTATTCTGGCTAAAAGTCTCAATTGTTTGCATGTTGAACATGGCGAACCTTGTAATCAGTGCGATTCATGCCGTCAGATTGATGCTGGACGCTTCGTTGATGTACTGGAAATTGATGCGGCCTCTAATACAGGGATTGATAATATCCGTGAGGTGCTGGAAAACGCGCAGTATGCACCTACGATGGGACGCTATAAGGTATATATTATTGACGAAGTGCATATGCTGTCCAAAAGTGCATTCAATGCCATGCTTAAAACGCTGGAAGAACCACCCGAACATGTGAAGTTTATTCTGGCTACAACCGACCCACAAAAAGTACCGATTACAGTATTGAGCCGCTGCCTCCAATTTGTGTTGCGTAATTTGAACAGCACGCAGGTGCACGATCATCTGGTTTATGTATTACAGCAGGAACAGATTGATTATGAAGATGCGGCATTGCTGCTGTTGGGTAGAGCGGCTGCCGGTTCCATGCGCGATGCGCTTAGTTTGCTTGATCAGGCAATTGCAATTGGTTCTGGCAAGGTGACCGAAGCAAATGTGCGCAATATGATTGGCGCGGTGGATAAAAGCTATTTGTATGCTTTACTGGAAGCGCTGGCTACAGGTAATGGAAAAGCTTTGTTATCCAAGGCTGAAGAAATGGCTAGCTGTGCAGTGGGTTTTGACAGTGCGCTGACAGAGCTGGCTTTATTGTTACAACGTTTAACTATTTTGCAAACAGTGCCTTCTGCCATTGCATCGGATGAACCTGAATATGCGGCTTTAACCCGCTTTGCCGGCCAGTTTTCTGGTGAGCAAATACAACTCTACTATCAATGCGCTTTACGAGGTAAAGCGGATTTACCTCTGGCACCGGATGAGAAGGCTGGGTTCGTAATGACTTTGCTGCGCATGTTGGCTTTTACACCACTTGCTGCAGTAAATACTCAACGTCTGCATGGTCAGCTTAGCGGCACTCAACTGCAAAATCCGCCGGATAGTAATCTTCTGGTTGCTGAAGGACAATATTTTAAATCTGTGGAGACACCAGTATCTGCGGATATATCGGGTAACGAAGGGGTAAGCACAGAAGCTGAACAAAATGTACAGGCAGAGCCCGCTACACACGTGGAAACCACCCCAGCAGCAACATCTAGTGGTATTGATTATCAGGCAGTTCCACCTGATGTGAATGCTCATAGATCAGCAATGGCTGATGAGGGGTTACCACCTCCGTGGGAAGATGTTCCTTCAGATTTGTCAGATGCAGTTGATGACAATTCTATATCACCCCCTTTGTTAACCTCTGATGAGCCTGATGTGTCTGAGCAGTTTTCTACTCCACAGTTGGAGGTTGACTCAGGCAGCTTAGCTGCTGATCAAGCTGATAAAACACAACCGGAAATACTTCAGAATAGTTTTCCGCCTCTAAGTGCTGAGAACTGGCCAGAAATATTAACTTTGCTGGCACACCGGCTTGGAGCTGTACAGTTGTTCAGCCAACATTCTGCCGTTGCTGCCTATGAAGAACATACTGGTGAATTGACGATTGCGCTTGCAGAGCAGGGAGAACCAACAGCTAACCGTGAATTATTAACGCGGTTAGCTGAAACTCTTTCGGAAGTTTATAAGCGGCCGATTCGGCTGCAGACTTGCAGCTGGCAAGAACAAAGTACGCTGGAAACACCGCAGATGCGTCAACAGCGTCTGCATGCTGAAGCTCAGCAGCAGGCACAATCGATTCTGGAAGCGCAGCCAGCGGTAAAAATGCTAATGGATACCTTTAACGCAAGTTGGATTCCTGAAAGCTTGCGTCTGGCTGAAGATTAATTACAATATTTGGTTTAATTTTTTCCGTTTAAATTTGAAGTAAAAGGAAGTTGCTATGTTTGGAAAAGCAGGTTTAGGTGGTTTGATGAAGCAGGCGCAGCAGATGCAGGAACGCATGAAAAAAGCGCAGGCAGAACTGGCTAATGTGGAAGTGGAAGGTGAATCTGGAGCCGGAATGGTTAAGGTAACCATGAATTGTCATTACGGGGTTAAGCGTATTCATATTGATGACACTCTGCTTGCCGATGCAGCTGAAGATAAAGAAATGCTAGAAGATTTGATTGCGGCTGCGGTAAATGATGCAGTGCGTAAGGCTGAGGCCACTTCTTCTGAACGGATGGGGCAGTTTACGCAAGGTATGAATCTGCCTGCTGGTATGGGTGATTTCTTTAAATAATTTATTACACAGGGAGGGTGATTTGGATGAGTTGCTCTTCCTTTTATCTTAAAAAATAGCATAAATTGGCTGAACATGCGTTTGCAGCGGCTTTTTCCTTTTAGCTTTTGCCATGCCGTAATTGATTTAAATCTGAAATAAAATCAATTAAATGGCTGTTAATGCTAATTGTATATTGGCTGATAAATTAAATCTTCAGCTGCGTGTTAATGAGTAACAGAATGAGCACAAAAAACAATGATGCTTTGAGCCGTTTAACCAATGCATTAAAAGTCTTGCCGAATGTGGGACCTAAAACGGCACAGCGTATGGCTTACGAATTGCTACAGCATAAGCGTGCTGGTGCGGAGGAATTAGTCGCCGCTATTCAGGCTGCTTTGTTACAGGTGCATCATTGTCGGTTATGCAATACTTTTTGCGAGGGTGAATTGTGTGCCATCTGTGCGGATAAAACTCGTGACGCGAAGCGGCTGATGATTGTGCAGATGCCAGTGGATGTAGCCAGTATGGAATCAGCGAATTGTCATGATGGGCTGTATTTTGTGCTGATGGGACAGGTAAACCCGACACAGGGCGCAGATTTACAGGCTATAGCGCTGGATAAGCTGGTTACAAGGTTACAGGAATATGAAGTAGAAGAGATTATTATTGCTACGAATTTTACAGCTGAAGGTGATGCTACGGCTTATGTCCTGTCGCAGTTGCTTACGGATTTTCCAGCTAAAATTACGCGGCTGGCTCGCGGTATGCCTCTGGGTGGAGAGCTGGAGTATGTCGATGCCGGTACCTTGGCGCAGTCTGTCTATGAACGACGGAATATAAAATAAATTTTGGCAGTATTAATTTTTGATTCGTATTTTTCTTATTATTTGTTATAGCTGAAGATTGGTTTAATCTTTAGCTTTTTTGTATTTTGATTGGACTTTTGTTGGGGAAAATATCGCTTTGAAAGAGGTTTTCTGAAAATAGAGCTGATAATTTTGGCATGATGAGATAAGCAGGAATTGTTATCTTGTTAAAAATTATGGCAGGCTGAGCAATTTATTCCGCTTAAAAAAATTTGATTGTTGCAGCCTGCCGATAATGTCTTTTGATGTTATCAGTTATTTTTCTAATTTTTAAACACTTAAGACTGAGTTAATTCAAGCCATTACTACAGTCTATACTGGATTTATTTTTTGTCTGGGGTTTCACTCAGAAACAGCTGATAAGCAGCATTGTGCGTCTGTTCCTGATATAGATAACCAAGGTGTTCCAGAAATGTATGGAATTTTTCTGTATCAGAAGGAGGAATATCCAGACCCACTAATACGCGGCCGAAATCTGCACCATGGTTGCGGTAATGAAACAGGGAAATATTCCAGTCAGACTGCATGTGTAACAGAAAGCGTTTTAATGCGCCTGGCCGCTCTGGGAACTCAAAGCTTATCAGGCGCTCATTGGCTACTTTTCCAGTGCGACCGCCCACCATATAGCGGATATGCAGTTTGGCCATTTCGTTATGAGTTAAGTCAATGGTAGGTAGGCCGTTGCTGTTCAGTTCCTGTGCAATCTGCTGTAAATCGGCGATGTCGTTACTCTGGATCCCGACAAAAATATGCGCTTTCTGGTTATCCCCGTAGCGATAATTGAATTCTGTAATACTGCGGTTGCCTATCAGTTCAATAAAGTGGCGGAAGCTGCCCGGTTTTTCCGGTATGGTAACAGCAAAAATACCTTCATGGCCTTCGGTTAGCTCACAACGTTCGGATACATAACGAAGCTGATGAAAGTTCATGTTGGCACCACTTGTGACGGCTATCAAATTTTGATGCTGGCACTGATTCTTTGCGATATATGCTTTTAGGCCGGCTAGGGCAAGTGCACCTGAGGTTTCGGTAATGCTGCGAGTATCATCGAAGATATCTTTAATCGCCGCACAAATGCTGTCGGAATCGACAATGATGATGTCGTCTAAAAGGTCGCGGCACAAAGCAAATGTTTCTTCGCCCACCAGTTTGACGGCGGTGCCGTCGGCAAATAGGCCAACTTCAGATAATTCGATGCGTTTACCTGCTGCAATGGATTGTTTCATGGCACAAGCATCTTCGGTTTCAACGCCGATTACTTTGATTTCCGGACGTACGTTTTTGATATAGGCGGCAACGCCAGCAGCGAGGCCACCACCACCGATGGCTACAAAAACTGCATCTATTGGTTTGGCATGCTGACGCAGAATTTCCATGCCAATGGTGCCTTGTCCGGCAATCACATCAGGATCATCAAACGGCGGAATGTAAGTTAAGCCGCTTTCGGCAACCAGTTGCATGGCGTGGTTATAAGCATCGTTGTATGACTCACCGGCCAATACAACTTTTCCTCCCCGTTTTCTGACGGCATCAATTTTGATTTGTGGTGTGGTTTGAGGCATGACAATTGTTGCTTCACATCCTAGTTTTTGCGCAGACAAAGCTACACCCTGTGCATGGTTGCCAGCTGAAGCAGTAATAACCCCTTTTTTTAGAGTAGTTTTGTCCAGCTTGGCCATTTTGTTGTAGGCGCCACGGATTTTAAAGGAAAATACCGGCTGTAAATCTTCACGTTTTAGCCAGATGTGGTTATTGAGTCTGTCGGATAGGTTGGTGGCATAATCCAAAGGCGTTTCAATGGCCACGTCGTAAACAGCGGCGGTGAGTATGCGGGTAAGGTAGTTTGCGTGTTTGTTCATGATTGCTTATAAAGAAGAGTCTGATTTTATTATGCAGATTGTCTGCTTAACGGAATTAATCAAAAATTAACGATAACGCGGCTGTTTTTTTTATGCAAGTAAATTTGCCAATATCGCTTATCTAGTGCGGTCAAATGTTTATAATATCCGGTTAAAGATTGGGTGAATGCAGGCAAAGCCGATTTTGAATGTGCTAAAAAAATTATGAGAAATTTAATTTGTGGACTATGGGCAACGATATTGCTGGCAGTTCTGCCAATGACGCAGGCAGTGGAATTGCCTGTGATTAATGCTGCAGCGTATGCGGTGGCGGATGAGCAAAGCGGGATGATTCTGGCAAGCCGTGATAAGGATGCTCAGATTGAACCAGCAGCCTTGACTAAGCTGATGACAGCTTACTTAGTTTTTGATGCTTTGCAAAGTGGCAAACTGAAAGCTCGCCAGCAATTGCAGGTTTCTTCGACTGGTTGGCAGACAGACGGCAGCAGAATGTTTTTACAGCAGGGTGTGCCGGTACCTGCTGAAACAGTGGTGCAGGGTATGCTGGTGATTTCTGCCAATGATGCGGCAATAACGCTGGCTGAAGCAGTGGGCGGCAGTGAAAAAGCCTTTGTACAACGTATGAATACACAAGCGCAGAAAATGGGGCTGCATCACACCCATTTTATGAATTGCACCGGTTTGCCGGCACAAGGACAATACAGTAGTGTGGGAGATTTGCTGATATTAGCACAGAGACTGGTTAGTGATTTTCCACAGTATCAAAAATGGTTTGCTAAGAAATCATTTAGTTATAACGGAGTAACGCAGTTAAACCAAAATCTGCTGTTATTTCGCGATAATCAGGTGGATGGTCTGGCTGTAGGGTATAGTATTAATGGCGGATATAATCTGGCTGTAAGCAGCAAGCGCAATGACCGCAGTAATATTGCAGTACTCGTAGGTGCAGACAGTAGTGAGGCCAGAGCTGCTGAAGGCAGTAAGCTATTAAGCTGGGCTCTGACTTCTTTCAATACGGTGCGCTTATATCCGGCGGGACATAAACTTGCAGATATCACTGTTTACAAGGGTGCACATCGAAAGGTGCCAGTCGGATTTTTGCGTGATACCTATGTTACTGTGCCTGCTAATGGAGCTAAAGAGCTTTTAATTGAACTAGATGCTGTACAGCCTGTAGTGGCACCTGTGTATAAAGGTCAGAATATGGGGACGTTAAAGCTTCTGGCTGGAAACCAGACAATTGCTGAACAGCAGGTGGTAGCACTGCATAATGTGGATGAGGCGGGTTGGTTCAGTCGCTGGCTGGATAGTGTTGCTTTGTGGTGGCACAATCTTTTTCACAAAGCAAAATAGCTGCGCCGGTTATGAGAAAGAAGCAAGTGGCTTTTGATAGCATAAAATAGGTAAAACTGTTCAGGAACCTAACAATAATAAAAAACCCATCATATTGATGGGTTTTTGCTTTTTACTTATTTATTCATAGGGGTGTTGCAGCAAAATAGTTTCTTCGCGATCTGGGCCGGTAGAAATCATGGCAATTGGTGCACCACAGATTTCTTCAATGCGTTTCAGATAAGCTTTAGCATTAGCCGGTAATGCATCGTAGGTTTTCAGGCCGAAGGTACTTTCTTTCCATCCAGGCATGGTTTCATAAATAGGTGTGCAAGCGGAGACAGCATCTGAACCGCAAGGCAGAATATCTATTTTTTCACCATTATAATCGTAACCAACGCAGATGTTGATGCTGTCCATACCATCCATTACATCCAGCTTAGTAACACATAAACCAGAGATACCATTTACCTGAATGGAACGTTTCATCAGTGCAGCATCGAACCAGCCGCAGCGGCGCGGACGTCCGGTAACAGCACCGAATTCATTACCGCGTTGGGCCAGACCTTCGCCCACGCTGTCAAAGAGTTCTGTCGGGAACGGACCTGAGCCAACGCGGGTAGTATAGGCTTTGACGATACCCAGAACATAATCGATTTTAGTTGGTCCGACACCAGAACCGACTGTTGCAGCACCGGCAATACAGTTGGAAGAGGTAACAAAAGGATAAGTGCCATAATCGATATCGAGGAACGTGCCTTGTGCTCCTTCAAACAGTAATGATTCGCCGCTTGCGTTCATATCGTTCAGCTCGCGTGAAACGTCCCCGACCATCGGCCGTATCAGGTCGGCCAGTTCTAAAGTTTGCTGATAGATTTTATCTGCATCCAGAGCTTCTTGTCCGTACAGGCCATTAAGCTGGCAGTTATAGATAGCAACAGCATCTTTAATTTTTTGCTCTAAGACATCTGGCTGAAACAAATCCATTATCCGTACTGCACGCCGAGCAATTTTATCTTCATAGGCCGGACCAATACCACGGCCGGTGGTACCGATTTTTTTATCGCCTTTGGCTGCTTCACGGGCATGATCCAATGCAATATGATAAGGTAATATTAAGGGACAAGTTGGGGCAATTGTCAGCTGTTTGGTAACATCAATACCGGCTTGCTGTAATTCAGACATTTCACTCAGTAAGGCCTCTGGTGATACCACTACGCCAGAGCCGATAAAACAGCGTTTTCCTGTATGTAAAATACCGCTTGGAATTAGTCGCAATACGGTTTTTTTACCGTTGACTACGAGAGTATGACCCGCATTATGTCCGCCCTGATAACGTACCACGCCGGAGGCACGTTCGGTCAGCCAGTCTACAATTTTACCTTTGCCTTCATCACCCCATTGGGTACCGACAACGACGACGTTTTTTGCCATATAGATTTACCTGCTCATACTAAAGGTTGGTTATTGCTACAAAGGAATCAGTTGCCATTGCTGGTTTTGCCAGACAAGTTGGCGGTCGCATCCTTTAACTTCGTTGCATTCAGGAGTGTAATCAATGATGACACATTCACCGGCTGAACGCAGTTGCTCTATTTCGTTTTTTGCAGCGGGGGCATCGTGCACGCTGACTTTTATGCCGCGTAGTTTTTCTACTGGTGGCAGATGCCCAATTAAATCTCGTAAGTCAAAACTGAATCCTGAGGCTGGGCGGCTACGGCCAAAATATTTGCCCAATCCATCATAGCGGCCGCCTCGTGCCAACGCATCTGGCCAGTCTTCACTGTAGGCGGCAAACAGTAATCCGGTATGGTAATTGTCTACTCGCAGTTCGCTCAGATCGATAAAGATGCTGTTGCTAGCAAAAGCCGCACATATTTGCTGAAGCTGTTGTAGTGCTATGCTGATTTCGGGTAAGTCAGGCAATATGGTGCGGGCGGTCTGTAATACTTCTTGCGTTCCATATAGGGTGGGTAAGGCGATAAAGGCATCAATCCACTGTTGCGAAATCTGCCATTGCAGGACACATTTTTCGACGGCTGAGGCGTCTTTTGCCTGCATTAGCTGTAATAGTGAAGCAGCTTGCTGATCATCCAGTCCGGCAGCTTCAGCTAAAGCATAAAAAATACCGATGTGCCCCAGCGATAAGGTGGGTGCAGAAACATTAACGATAGCTAAACTTTTTAGCATTAAATCAATCAGCTCAATATCTGCATCGATACCTGCGTGGCCATATAGTTCGGCACCAATCTGTAAAGGTTCGCGAGTGCTTAGAAAGCCGTCAGGTCTTGCATGTAATACTGGACCGGCATAGCACAGACGGTTTAGGCCGCTGTTGGCAGAAAGTAAATGTGCGTCAATACGGGCTACCTGCGGGGTGATATCTGCACGCAGACCCAGTTGCCGGCCGCTAAGCTGGTCGACAACTCGGATGGTTTTAAGAGACAAACCTTCATCAATACGGGTAAGTAAAGATTGGCTATACTCAAGCAGAGGAGGGCAGACGAGTTCGTAGCCATGAACGCGATAAAGTGCTAACAGCTGTTCTTTGGCGCTTTCCAGCTGGCGCGCCGCAGAAGGAAGGATGTCGGCAATGTATTCGGGCAATTGCCAAGACTGCATTGATATTCCTTACAAAATACAAGCCACACTGCAGCGGAAGCAACAGTGTGACATGGACATGGAAAGGCAGGAAAATGCTGTGCCTGTGGTCTGTTAAAACATCACTTTATCACAATTTAACGTTTTTATACCAGAGGCAATACTGGCTGGCTTACCATTTTACCCAGCCTGTTACCCAAGTTAGCAGGATGATGCCGCCAAATATGATTCGGTACCAGGCAAAGGGAATATAGTTTTTGTGGGCAACGAAGCGCAGTAATGCTTTGACTGCCACCAGAGCAGAAAGAAAAGCGGCAATAAAGCCAATGGCAATCAGCAGCAAATCATCGCGAGTAAATTCATTCAAATGTTTGAGCATGTCGTAGCCAGTGGCGGCAATCATCACCGGTACGGCCAGAAAAAAAGAAAATTCGGTAGCGGCTTTGCGTTCAATACCCCACATCATGCCACCCATGATGGTACTGCCGGAACGGGAGGTACCCGGAATTAGTGCCAGAATTTGTGCTAGTCCTACGACAAGGGCATCACGCGGACGCATTTCCTCTACGCTGCGTACTTTGGGCTGACAACGGGTTTGACGTTTTTCAATCCATAAAATTAATAAGCCGCCGATAACCAGTGCTGTAGCAACGGTAATGGGGTTAAAAAGGTAATGTTTGATTTGTTCGCTAAAGAGTAAACCCATGATGGCGGCAGGAATAAAGGCAATGGCAAGATTGAGAACAAAACGGTTAGTGGCTGGTTCTTTGCCGATATGCGTGATGATGTGGGCAAAGCGGTGTTTGTATTCGAAAATAATAGCGAGGATGGCACCTAGCTGAATAGTGATATCAAATACTTCGCCAGTGGTCTGAAATTTAAGCAGGTTGCCAACAACAATTAGATGGCCGGTACTGGAAACCGGTAAAAATTCGGTTAAGCCTTCTACGATGCCCAGTATTAGAGCTTTGAGAAACAGGACAATATCCATTTTATTTACTGTTCTTTATAAATTGAAGCCACAAATTCTATGCAAAACAATAGTGTGTTTGAGGGAAACACACTATTGTTTTAAATCACAGGCTGAAATCTACCGATTTGCAGAAGCAGCTAGTGATGCGCCTATGCTTTTTGGTAGTTTACGTGCGCTTGCAGCACGTGCGCTATTCTCATTGCGTACTTTTTCAATTAATTCATTCAGGGTTTTCATTCCTGCTGCAAATCCTTGCGGAAATTTAAGTTCGTATTTACCGCCTACAATTACAGTTGGTGTGGATAGGATATTGTATTTTTCACCCATTTTACGCATGCTGGTAGCTGCGGCGGCATTTTCCAGACTGTTGTAAGATTTAACCAATTTTTGTCCGTCAAAGGCGGTTTGCTGTACCGCCCATTTATTGAATACTTCCGGTCGCCATAATTCAATGTGCTTGTTGAAAATGGCGTCGAAAATCAGCGGGTCTGCCTGTAATTTCATATTGGTGCTGTTAACTGCGGCGGCGACACGGGCAAGATTGTAGTATACGTCATCATCCCAGAC
Organism: Snodgrassella sp. B3837; assembly: GCF_026535955.1. NCBI lineage: Bacteria > Pseudomonadati > Pseudomonadota > Betaproteobacteria > Neisseriales > Neisseriaceae > Snodgrassella > Snodgrassella sp. B3837. The sequence goes on along the minus strand of NZ_JAFNPI010000006.1, from coordinate 406,867 downwards.
TACATGTACTGGACGCAGGTAGGTATCGGGGGCGAAAGATTTCATTTCCTTGAGCATATAGGGTTCAAGGTGGGAGCAATGGATACAGCTGTAGGAGAAAAATTCCAGTACTTCTACTTTGTCTTTATGTAGCTGCGGTATAGGTTTGTCCAGCACAACGTAATCTACGTTAACGAGTGAAGCATGTACTAGGCCACTGGCGAATACCAATGAAGTGGCCATGATGGTAATAATTTTTTTTAGCATGTTGATTTCCTGTTTTTTTATGAAAGCTGAGTAACTCAGGATGCTGCTTTGGTCAGGCTATCGATATTATGTTGTTGCAGTATCTTTTTAATCTGGCCAGCTTGATTCTGGTTCAGATTGTCTGTCTGTACACGGTATTTGGTTGTGCCGTTCACTTTAGCTGTCTGTACTGTGCTATTGATACCGAGCATCACCAGTTTAGCGCGTTGGGCATCGGCATCGGTACGATTGCTGTAGGAACCGATCTGCAGATAGACTTTATTGCCAGTATGTTGTTTTTCTGCTGCCTGCTGAGCTTTTTCCAGACTGCCGTTGCTGAGTATCTGTTCGGGGGTGACATGAGTCTTGCTACCACCTGAGGGTACTTTTTTGGGTGTTTTAGCCGGCTCTTTATGCTCTTCATTTGGTCTGGTTGCCGGTGTATGCACGCCTGTAACCTGATTTTCAATGCCCCCGATGTTTAGCGGTTCTGAGGCAGGGGGCACAGTCTGCGACGGGCTGTTTGAAGATGCTGATGCTGCACCATCGGGAATGAATTGCTGGGTTGCAGATGCGCTGTTATCTGGAGTCAGTATTTCCGGCTTTTGTGGCGCAGATGCCTCAGGGATGGCTGGGGTTTTGAAATCAGACTTGCTTTTATTCAGGTAAAACAGGATACCGGCAATGATGGCAGTTGCTATCAATAAGCCGACGATAAAGCTGATTAATCCTTTACCTGCCTGACGAATCGGTGTGTACATATGCATGTTGAAAGCCTTTATGTTGGCATTTTATACGGCAAATTTTAATCAGGGCCGGATGCTTGTTTAGGGGAGGTGGCATCTGTTATTTTGCCCTATTTCATATTATAAAGCACGGCGAAAACTTATGGCGCGCAAAATGTGCCCGTTTCCAACGTCATGGTTATCATCCATATCGGCCAGAGTCCGGGCAATACGTAATATTCGGTGAAAACTGCGGGCTGAAAGAGATAGTTTTTCGATGGCACCGGCTAAAGTCTGTTTGGCTTCGCGGCTAATGCGAGCGATGTTGTCCAGCTCGCGGTTGCTTAGCTGAGCATTAATTTTACCCTGACGCTGATACTGGCGAGCACGGGCGGTGCTGACTCGTTCGCGGATACTACAGCTGCTTTCACCGTCTGCCTGCTGAATCAAGTCACTAGCTGGCAAGCTGGGTACTTCAATAATGAGATCTATGCGATCGAGGAGGGGGCCGGAAATTTTGTTGCGGTAGCGCACTATGGCCTCAGGTGTACAACGGCATGCTCGTACTGAGTGACCCAGATAACCGCATGGACAAGGGTTCATGGCTGCTATCAGCTGGAATTTGGCCGGATAAGTTGCTTGCCGAGCTGCACGGGAAATGTGTATTTCGCCACTTTCTAAAGGTTCTCGCAGCACTTCAAGTACTTTGCGGTCAAATTCTGGCAGTTCATCCAGAAACAGAATGCCATGGTGGGCTAAAGATATTTCACCTGGACGCGGATCAGAACCACCGCCGACCAATGCAACAGCAGAGGTGCTATGATGCGGAGAGCGAAATGGACGATTTCGCTGGTATTGTTGTTGTCCGTGTGGTAACAGTGACTGTAAAGACCAAACGCTGACCAATTCAGTGGCGGTCAGTGGCGGAAGAATACCCGGGAGACGTTGTGCAAGCATGGATTTACCGGTACCGGGCGGCCCAGACATGAGCAGACTATGGCCACCCGCGGCTGCGATTTCCAGTGCCAGCCGTGCAGTTTGTTGTCCGCGTACGTCGGCCATATCTGGATAGCTGATTTCAGTAGGATACTGATGCAGATGTTCGGTATTTATGGCTTTAAGCGGCTCTTCATAATTGAGATGGGCAACTACAGCTGCAAGTGTTTCGGCTCCAAAGACTTGTGCTTCTGGTAGGAGAGCTGTTTGAAAAGCGTTGTATTGAGGCAGGATAAAGGCACGCTGTGCTTGCCGTGCTGCTTCCGCCATAGCGATGGCACCGCGAATAGGCCTTATTTGGCCGGATAAGCCAAGTTCACCGGCCAGCTCATAAGTCTGTAGTGCGCTTGGTTCAATCTGGCCGGAAGCGGCCAATATGCCAATGGCGATGGGTAGATCAAAACGACCAGATTCTTTGGGTAAATCTGCGGGAGCTAAATTAACGGTAATTTTTTTTGCTGGAAAATCAAACCCAGACTGAATAATAGCTGCTCTGACGCGGTCGCGGCTTTCTTTAACTTCTGTATCCGGTAATCCTACTATACTAAATGCTGTTAGACCGTTGGCCAGATGTGCTTCTACTTCTACTAATGGTGCTGCCATGCCAGCCAGTGCACGACTATATACAACTGCCCATGACATGGCTTAGTTCCTTAGGCAGGTAAAGTGTTATTATTTTCTGCGGAGGATATTGGTTGTGCGCTGTCGGCGTTGCTGTTTTGTGCCAGCAAAGCTTCCAGTGCTATCACGCGGCTTTCCAGTTCAGCCAGTTTTTCTCTGGTTTTAAGAAGAACCTGCTGCTGGATATCAAATTCTTCACGGGTAATCAGATCCATGCGATTAAAAGCACTGCCTAGCATGGATTTAACATTTTTTTCCATGTCTTTGATGGGGCTATTACTGATGGTATCACCGAGTTTTTCGCTGATATCGTCAAAAAATTTTTTGCTGAGCATGGCGTGAATCCTTTTGATGGCAAGGTAATCAATGTGTGTGATTGTACGGGTGAATGCGCCGGCGATGCAATGCTTATATAGTATTCAGGGGGCGGAAAATACAATATTGTAATGTTGTCCATCCAGTGTTAGGTCGCCGAGAAAATCGTTGCGTTCATCCACACATACAGGGAGCACAGCGTGATGAGCCGTCCAGAAGCCATTTCCCTGTGGCTTAAAGTCTGTACGATTGAAACCCAAATCCATGTTGCGCATAGTGAAATGGATGCTAATGCGTTTAACTGATGCAGGTACCTGACGCATAGTGATATTGAAGGGTTTGGTAACGTCTGCCGGCGGGGTGAACTGGATAATGGCACCACCAGGCAGTATGCAGCCGTTGCGTATGTTGCAGTTACTAAGTGTGCTTTGTGCATCTATACGGCTGTTTTGCCAGAATATTATGCCAATAATGAACGGTACGGCCACAATGAATATCAGTAAGCCGATGATAACGGCTGTTGAATTTTTAGCAGGCTGGGACATGAAGTTGGCGAAAAGTTTCAGTTTAGAATTGGTAAATGAGAATAAATAGGTAGCGGATTTTTAAATGGTATTTAATTACTTATTCCTGCTCGTGGATGATGCCATGTGCACCTACATTCATCCAATCGGGTTGCGGTGTTGTTAAACCAGTTTTCTTTTGAAAAACCATGACAGGCACACTTGAGGGCTCTTGTTGTAACAGGGTAAGCAGTAATTTTATATCATCGATACTGGATATTGGCCAGATAATGGCAGCAGCTGATTGTGCCTGCTGCCACTGTTCACGGCTAGAGCAGATTGCCCAGATATGGTCTATAGGGTGTTGTTGTGCCAAATACTGTAATTGATTGGCAGGTGCATATATGCTGGCTGCTGCGGCAATACCAGAGTGATAAGGCAGTATTTTGAGCTGCGGCTCTTGGGCAGAGACAGTGTGAAAACCGGTATTAAACTGCCCTCTCATCCTCGTAGGAATGGACAGAGCCGCCAAAATAGGCGCATTAGCCGGTAACATGGGTGTTACTGTAAGCTTACCCGGTTGCTGCCAGCACCAGCTTTGTTGCTCCCGAGCGCAAAGTTTTCCCCGCCATTGTCTGGCACCAATACGATAAAAATGCAGGTGAACATGGGCGTGTTCATATTTGTGAATTTTGGTGAGCCATGGGGTGGCTTGGATGACGTCAATGCCTAGCTCTTCTTTGAATTCGCGCTGTAGGGCGGTTAGATAGGTTTCACCTGTTTCTACTTTTCCACCGGCAAATTCCCAGTAGCCGGCATAAGCTTTACCTGCTGGACGGGAGCTAAGCAAAAATTCTCCATGTGGGTTGTATAGTACGCCGGCTACAACTTCTACCAGTTTGTCGGTATTCATTTAAGATACTCAGCTACGACAAATGCCACAATATAATTTTCTTCATCGGTGAGGCTGAGATGGATACGGCCGATGTTTTTTTGGCTGAGCCATTGTGCTAAGGGTTTTTCTACTATAAATTCCGGACGGCCCAGCTCATTGTGACCGATACCAATGTTTCGAAGCGTGACCGGGCTACGCAAACCGGTATGTACGGCTTTGGCAAATGCTTCTTTGGCGGCAAAGCGCTTTGCGAGAAATTGAACCGGCTGATTAGCTGAGGGCCATTCCAGAGCTTCTATCCGAGATAGCATTTTTTCAGCCACGGCATTGGCTCCGTAGGTTTTGCACATTTTGGCGATGCGATCAATTTTGACTAAGTCTGTACCTATGCCGTAAATCATTTTGTCCCTTTTACTGCTGAAAGATTAATAAGGAATACTGCGCGCACGGAAGATGGCGGTCTTCATTTGTTCGATGGCTTGGGGGAGACCGATAAAAATGGCCTGTGCAATCAATGCGTGGCCGATATTCAGTTCCTGAATAGCCAGAATTTTCGCTATGGGGGCGACGTTATGAATGTTCAGACCATGTCCAGCGTTGACGATGATACCCATTTCGCTGGCCTGATGGGCTGCTTCTTCAATACGGGCAAGCTGCTGCCTTCTCTGCTGTGGGGCGGCATCAGCATAGGCACCAGTATGCAGTTCGATAACGGGTGCAGCTACTTCGCGGCAGGCCTGTATCTGATTGCTGTCGGCATCAACAAATAAGGAAACACGAATACCGGCCGCTGTGAGCTTTTGAATATATTCTGCTACTTTATCCTGTTGCGATAATACATCTAACCCGCCTTCGGTAGTAATTTCCTGCCTTTTTTCCGGCACGATGCACACATCAGCAGGTTGAACAGCCAGTGCGTTGTCCAGCATCTCCGGCGTGAGTGCCATTTCCAAATTTAAACGTGTGCTGATGGCATTTCTGACAGCAAATACATCGGCATCATGAATATGGCGCCGGTCTTCGCGTAAGTGCATGGTAATGAGGTCTGCACCATGCGTTTCAGCCAATAGTGCTGCTTCTAGCGGACTCGGGTAAATACTGCCGCGAGCATTGCGCACGGTGGCAACGTGATCGATATTGACGCCAAGTAGCATGTGCTTTTACCTAAAATTGATTATGGATAGGTTACGATACTTTAGCCTTGTAGGGCTGTAAAGGAAAACGTTTTAATTTTGTCCAGCGGGAAATAAATCATTTTCAAAGAGGTCAGGATTGTGTTCAGGTGTATCGCTACGCAGATGGCAGACTACATGTAAATCGGTTTCTACTTTACAGCAGCAAGGCAGAATTTCTTCTGGTGCAATAAATGCCAAGGGCTGCTCTGGATAGCTTACTTGTCCGGAAAGCAGTCTGAGGCGGCACGAACCACAATAACCACTGCGACACTGATATTCCACTTCGTGCCCAGTACGTTCCAGACCTTCCAGCAGGGTTTCGTCCTGTTGCAGAGTGAAGGTTTTGTCGCTAGTGGTGATTAAAGCCATGTTTGGTATTATCGTATTCCAGTCAGTTCTGTCCGCTTGGTTTATTTTGGAAAGTCTGGATTTATAGCTCGAAATCGCTTAAATCGTCTTCACTGAGTTCTGCGTCAATCTGGCCGACAAGATAAGAACTAACTTCTACCTCCTGTGGTGCCACCTGAACGTTGTCGGAAGAAAGCCATGCATTTATCCAAGGTATCGGGTTTTGTTTGGCATGCTCAAAGGCTGGTGGTAAGCCGACAGCCTGCATGCGCAGGTTGGTGATGTATTCGACGTACTGACCAAGTATGTCTTTATTCAGGCCAATCATAGAACCGTCTTTAAACAGATATTCCGCCCAGTCTTTTTCCTGCATAGCAGCACGACGGAAAAGCTGAAAGCATTCCTCTTCGGTTTCGGCAGCTATCTGTGCCATTTCAGGGTCGTCGGCGCCAGTACGCATTAGATTAAGCATCTGCTGTGTACCAGTAAGATGCAATGCTTCGTCACGGGCAATCAGTTTGATAATTTTGGCATTGCCTTCCATCAGTTCGCGTTCGGCAAAGGCGAAGGAACAGGCAAAAGATACATAAAAACGAATGGCTTCGAGTACGTTTACGCACATCAGACACAAATAGAGTTTTTTCTTCAGTTCATGCAGGTCGATGACTACAGTTTTACCGTTAATCTGGTGTTCGCCGATACCCAGCAAATTGTAGTATTGAGTATATTCGATTAAATCATCGTAGTAGCAGGCAATTTCTTCAGCACGGGCAATAATGTGTTTGTTTTGTACAATGTCATCAAATACGATGGATGGATCGTTGACGATATTGCGGATGATGTGTGTATAACTGCGGGAGTGAATGGTTTCAGAAAATGACCATGTTTCAATCCATGTTTCCAGCTCGGGTATGGATACCAAGGGCAGAAGAGCCACATTGGGGCTGCGACCCTGAATGGAATCAAGTAATGTTTGGTATTTCAGATTGCTGATAAAAATGTGCTTTTCATGCTCGGGTAGGTTGGCGTAGTCGATACGATCGCGCGATACGTCTACTTCTTCCGGACGCCAAAAGAATGATAATTGCTTTTCAATCAGTTTTTCAAAAATATCAAATTTTTGCTGATCATAGCGGGCGACATTTACTGGCTGACCGAAGAACATCGGTTCTGTCAGGGCGTTATTTGGTTTCTGACAGAATGTGCTGTAGTTCATTGACAGATGTTCACAGGCCATGATGTTACTCTTTATTTAGTTTAATGAATGGAATGGGAAATAAAAGGGTGCATGAGCACCCAGAAATCATATTTTACATGCACCGCTGGCGCAGCCGTCATCTTGAATGCTGGTCTGCATGTCGTCGGCTCCATCGCGGGTATTCTGGTAATAGAGGGTTTTCAGGCCAAATTTATAGGCGGTAAGTAAATCTTTAATTAATTGTTTCATCGGTACTTTCTGCCCTTCAAACCGCTGCGGGTCGTAATTGGTATTGGCTGAAATAGATTGATCGATGAATTTTTGCATAATACCTACTAAATGCAGGTAGCCTTCATTATTTGGCATATCCCATAATAGCTCATATTCGTCGTGCAGACGTTCGAACTCAGGCACAACTTGTTTGAGAATGCCGTCTTTGGAGGCTTTTACGGATACTAGTCCGCGCGGAGGTTCGATACCGTTGGTGGCATTGGCAATTTGACTGGATGTTTCTGATGGCATCAGTGCAGTGAGTGTTGAATTGCGCAATCCGTGTTTGACAATATCGGCACGCAGTGCTTCCCAGTCTAGATGAAGTGGTTCCTGACAGATTTTATCCAGATCTTTTTTGTAAGTATCAATCGGCAGTAAGCCTTGAGCGTATGTTGTATCACTGAATTTAGGACATGCGCCCAGCTCTTTGGCCAGTTTGACTGAAGCTTTGAGTAGATAGTACTGAATGGCTTCAAAGGTGCGGTGGGTAAGACTGATGGCAGAACCATCGCTGTATTTTACGCCGTTTTTGGCCAGATAGTAGGCAAAGTTAATAACGCCGATGCCAAGTGTACGCCGGTTCATCGTGGCCAGTTCGGCTGCTTTGATTGGATAGTTTTGGTAATCCAGCAGAGCATCTAACGCACGGGTAGCTAGTTCGGCCAGCTCTTCCAGCTCTTCGAGATTCTCTAGTGCACCCAAATTGAAAGCGGATAAGGTACAAAGCGCAATTTCTCCGTCTGGATCATTTATGTCGTTCAACGGACGGGTCGGCAAGGCGATTTCCAGACATAGATTAGACTGGCGTACCGGTGCTAGCTTAGGGTCAAACGGACTGTGGGTGTTGCAATGGTCAACATTCTGGATATAAATGCGGCCGGTTCCAGCGCGTTCCTGCATTAATAATGAAAATAAGTCTATAGCCGGAATACTGCGGCTATGAATGCTATCGTCTTTTTCGTATAAGGCATACAGGCGTTCAAACTCATCCTGATCGGCAAAAAAAGCATCATATAGCCCAGGTACTTCTGAGGGAGAGAATAAGGTAATGTTTTCACCTTTAATCAAACGAGAATACAGCAGTCGATTAATCTGCACGCCATAATCAAGATGGCGAACGCGGTTTTCTTCTACCCCTCGGTTGTTTTTAAGTACAAGTAGGTTTTCTACTTCTAGATGCCACAGGGGATAGAATAGTGTGGCCGCACCGCCACGTACGCCTCCTTGTGAGCAGGATTTAACTGCTGCCTGAAACATTTTGTAAAATGGGATACAGCCAGTGTGTTGAGCTTCGCCGCCCCGAATTTCGCTGCCCAGTGCACGGATGCGTCCAGCGTTAATGCCGATGCCGGCACGCTGCGATACATATTTCACGATGGCGCTGGTGGTAGCGTTGATGCTGTCCAGACTGTCATCACATTCTATCAGGACACAAGAAGAAAATTGGCGGGTTGGAGTGCGCACGCCGGACATAATCGGCGTGGGTAGGGAAATTTTGAACGTGCTGATAGCGTGATAGAATTTTTTAACATATTCCAGCCTGGTGGCCTGCGGGTAGCGTGCAAACAGACACATAGCCACCAACATATATAAAAACTGCGGGCTTTCAAAAATTTGTCTGGTGACGCGATTTTGTACCAGATATTTACCTTCCAGCTGTTTGACAGCAGCATAGGAAAAAGTTAAATCCCGGTTGTGGTCTATACAATCGTTGAGCTCATCGAATTCAGCACGGGAGTAGTCAGTTAGGATATGTTCATCGTATTTGCCTGACTGAGTCAGGCTGGTGACATGATCATATAAATGGGGCGGTTCAAACTGGCCAAAAGCGATTTTCCGCAGGTGGAATATTGCCAGCCGTGCAGCCAGATACTGATAATCCGGCGTTTCGGTAGAAATCAGATCAGCCGCAGCCTTAATGATGGTTTCGTGAATGTCGTCTGTGCGGATGCCGTTGTAAAACTGAATGTGTGAGCGCATTTCTACCTGAGATACGGATACGTTATCCAGTCCTTCAGCCGCCCAAGTAACAACTTGATGAATTTTATCCAGATTGATGTCTTCCAAACGGCCGTTTCGTTTGGTTACTTTTATATTGGCTACCGCATTCATGAGTTATTCTTTCTAGCACAAGTAAAGCAGAAAAAAACAGTGACAACACAAAATGTAGTGGTCAACTGTTATTCTGAACACAATATACTGGTTTTTTGCTTTAAAAAAAAGACTTGTCAAAACCGACTATATCCGCTTCTTCATAATGAATGGGTTAAGTGATGTAATGATTTTGTTGATAGACAAATGGTTTGGCTAAGTTTGGCGTGTTTTGAATTAAAGTGTAAAAATTGCTATCTATTTTTAATTTGTATTAGTTTTTTTTTATCAGCTTTTAAATCTATGCTGTATCTGGCTAGTTTTACTAATAAAAATGAAAACTGTCTAAAATATAAGCCGTGTACCACTTCACTTATTTTTAGACAGTCGTAATCGTGTTTCGCTTTTAGTGTTGCAATAGTGACTCATCTAGTTTCAAGTCATTGTTATAATTAATGCTTATTTGACTGTCGAGTACTTTTTGGGCGATGGCCTTGGCTTCTTCCAATGAGTGCATAGTATAGCTGCCACACTGATAACGGTTCAGTTCAGGTATCTGGTTTTGGTTGGCTACAGATAGCACATCCTGCATCGCAGCAGCCCATGCACCGGCTACTGTGGCTTCATCTGGTGAGCCAATCAGACTCATGTAAAAGCCGGTGCGGCAGCCCATGGGAGAAATATCGATAATTTCCACATTTTTGCTGTTAAGATGATCGCGCATAAAACCAGCAAACAGATGTTCGAGTGTGTGCATGCCTTTTTCCGGCAGAATGTCCTGATTGGGGTGACAGAAGCGTAAATCAAATACGGTAATTTCGTCCCCTTTAGGAGTAGACATGGTTTTGGCTATGCGTACTGCCGGGGCATGCATACGGGTATGGTCTACTGTAAAACTATCCAGTAATGGCATGATGTTTCCTTTGTCGATGTTAGCCTAAAACTTTGCGGGCACCGGCAAATAGGCGGTACCAGCCAGACATTTCTGGCCAGTTACGCGGTGCCCAGCTCATTTGTGCGGTCTGGAAGACCCGTTCCGGATGCGGCATCATGATGGTTACTCGCCCATCCTGACTACACACACCGGCAATACCAGCCGGAGAACCGTTAGGGTTCAGCGGATAAGTATTTGTGACCTGATTGAGACCGTCTACGTATTGCAGAGCAATGTCTAGCTCCGACGGCAAATCAGACTGTGGCAGATGGCTGAAATCTGCTCGTCCTTCCCCGTGACTCACCACTACCGGTAAGCTGCTGCCGGCCATATCGGACAAAATCAATGATGTTGATTTTGGCACGGTCACCATACTCAGGCGAGCTTCAAACTGTTCGGAAATGTTGCGGCGAAAACGTGGCCACAATTGTGCACCTGGGATTATTTCAGCTAAATTGCTCAGCATTTGGCAGCCATTGCATACACCCAGTGTCAGCGTGTCCTGACGGGCAAAAAATTCGGCAAACTTCTGCCGCAGTTGCTGATTAAATAGAATGCTTTTTGCCCATCCTTCACCGGCGCCGAGTACATCGCCATAGCTGAAACCACCGCAGGCAGCCAGTAGCTGAAAATCATCGAGACTCACCCGTCCAGTAAGCAAATCACTCATATGTACATCATAAGCCTCAAATCCAGCACGGCTGAAAGCAGCAGCCATTTCTAACTGCCCGTTGACGCCTTGTTCACGCAGTATGGCTGCTTTGGGCTGTTTGCCGCGCTGAATAAATGGCAGAGCAATATCTTCGGCCGGATCAAAGCTCAATTCAGCAAATAATCTGGGTAAATGCTCTTGTTCGAGTAAGGCAAACTCACTGTCTGCACAGTGCGGATTGTCGCGTAAGCGCTGCATGTGATAGCTGGTTTCGCTCCAGCTTTTTTGTAAATCTACACGGTTTTCATTTAGCAGAACTGTATTTCCGTGATGTACCATCAAACGGTCAGTCGTATTGATGTGACCCAGTATGTGCAGGGCATCAGCCATACCGGCCTTGGCAAAAGTCTCTTGAATACTGGCTAAATCGGTATTGTGTATTTGAATCACTGCTCCCAGTTCTTCATTGAACAGGCAGCGTACTGCTGCATCCTGAAGTTTCTGGTTGTGACTCTGATCGTTGATTTGCCGGATTAACGAGGCAATGTCGATGGTGACGCCGATGTGCGCTGCAAACATCATTTCAGCCAGTGTGACCACTAACCCGCCATCGCTGCGGTCATGATAGGCCAGAATTTTCTGTTCCTGAATTAATGACTGAATGATGCGGAAAAAATCAGCCAGTAGAGAGGCGGAATTGACATCGGGAGCCTGACCAGTAAGATTTTTCCATACTTGTTGTAAGGCACTACCACCCATACGGCTGTGACCCTGTCCCAAATCAATTGCTAGCAGTGTAGTATCGGGTATATTTTGTAGCTCCGGTGTGACGGTGTGGCAGACGTTGTTTACTGGTGCAAAGGCGGTAATCACTGCTGTGAGTGGTGACACCACTCTTTTTTCCTCACCGTTATCATGCCAGATGGTTTGCATAGAGAGAGAATCTTTACCAACTGGTATACTCAGCTCTAGTTGTTGGCACAGTGTTGATACTGCTGCCACTGTTTCATACAGACGGGCATCTTCACCAGCAAAACCACAGGCTGCCATCCAGTTGGCAGAGAGTTTGATTTTATCTAGCGTGCCAATGTCTGCAGCAGCAATGTTGGTTACTGCTTCGCCGATGGCCATGCGTCCTGAAGCAGCGCCGGAAAATAAAGCCAGAGGTGATTTTTCACCCATGCTCATGGCCTCGCCCAGCAGCGTGTTAAAGCCCATTTTTGTTACGGCTACGTCTGCAACAGGAGTCTGGAATCGTCCGACCATCTGGTCACGATGGGTCAGTCCACCGACACTGCGGTCACCAATGGTAATTAAAAATTGTTTACTGGCTACGGTTGGCAGGCGTAATACACGGTACAGGCTTTCGCGTATGTCTAGCCTGCTGCCGTCAAAAGCTGGGATAAATTCGGTAACGGTACAATCAGTACGGGTAATTCGGGGTGGTTTGCCCAATAATACATCCAGCGAAATATCTACCGGCAGATTGTCAAATAAATCATCGCGTAACTTTAATTGCCCATCATCAGTGGCAGTGCCTACTATAGCGAACGGACATCGTTCACGCTGGCAAATGTTTTGAAAGGTAGCCAAATTTTGAGGCAATATAGCCAGCACATAGCGTTCCTGTGCTTCATTACACCAGATTTGCAGTGGGTTCAGGCCATGTTCTTCCAAGGGAATGCGGCGTAACTCAAATGTGGCACCGCGACCGGCATCGTTTACCAATTCGGGAAAGGCATTGGATAGACCGCCTGCACCGACATCGTGAATGGATATAACCGGATTATCGGTGCCCATCTGCCAGCAGCGGTCAATAACTTCTTGTGCCCGCCGTTCCATTTCTGGATTGCCGCGCTGTACGGAATCAAAATCCAGGTCGGCGTGATTAGCGCCGGTGCTCATGCTAGAAGCTGCGCCACCGCCCAGTCCGATTAGTAATCCCGGACCGCCAAGCTGAATAAGTAATGCTCCGGCTGGAATGGTATCTTTGAAAACCTGTTGTGCCTGAATATTTCCAAGACCGCCGGCAATCATGATTGGTTTGTGAAAACCACGCATAGTGCCGCTGAATAATTCTTCAAAGGTGCGGAAATAACCCAGCAAATTGGGGCGACCAAATTCGTTGTTAAATGCTGCACTGCCTATCGGGCCATCAAGCATGATATCGAGGGCACTGCTGATGTGTGTCGGCTTACCGTACTGATTACGGCTGGCTGTGTATTGTTCCCAAGGCTGGGTAAATTCGGGGATGGAAAGGTTGGATACGCTGAAACCGCTTAACCCCGCTTTAGGACGAGCTCCCTTTCCGGTTGCGCCCTCATCGCGGATTTCTCCGCCCGAACCAGTGGCTGCACCTGCGAAGGGAGCAATGGCAGTCGGATGATTGTGGGTTTCCACTTTCATCAAAATGTGGGTTTCTTCCGCATTATATTGATATTGCTGTTGTTGATTAGGCTGCGGATAGAAGCGTTCAATATTCGCACCAGTAATAATGGATGAATTGTCTTTATATGCTACCAGTGTACCTTGGGGGTGTGCCTGATGAGTAGCGCGGATTAGGCCAAACAAGGATTGCGGCTGGGTTTTGCCATCAATAATAAATTCTGCATTAAAAATTTTGTGGCGACAATGTTCTGAGTTTGCTTGTGCAAACATCATCAGCTCAACGTCGCTGGGATTGCGTTGTAGCTGCTGATAATTTTCTGCCAAATAATCAATTTCATCTGCGGACAAAGCCAAGCCCATTTGCCGGTTGGCTGTTTCCAGTGCGCTTTTGCCATCAGCTAGTACGTCTATATAATTGAAGCTCTGTGCTGATGAGGTATGAAAAAGTTTTATTGCTTCTTTCTCTGACGTAAGCACACTTTCAGTCATGCGGTCATGCAATATTGTTTGCCATTTATCCTGTTCCTGCTGGCTGAGCTGGCGTGAAAAAGAATACAGAATACCACGCTCGATGCGTTCAATCATGCTCAGCCCACAATTGCGGGCAATATCGGTGGCTTTGGAGGACCAGGGAGAAATGGTGCCCAATCGAGGAATAATAAGTAGCTGAGTTCCAGACAGTTTGTGGCTGCTCTGTGGTCTGGCACGCAACAGTTGTAATAATTTCTGTTGATTGTCGGATGTGATTTCGGCGGATGAAGCCACGAAATAGCGGTATTCGCTGTTTATCTGAATCTCGCAGTTCAGTTGCAGTTTTGCTGCCTGCTGTAACAGTTTTTCGATACGGAATGGTGAAAGTGCGGCCTCGCCGCACAGTGACAGTACAACTGACATGATGAGGTAAGCTCACTTTGATAGTGGGTTTTGGCTGAGGCGCAATTTTACGCGAAAAACAAGAGTTTTGCTTAATTTTATGTTGTAAGGCAGTGCTGGTTTGAGTTTCAGATACGGTTATGGTAGTTTTTACTTGTGTGGATACAGTTATAGGGAAGTGCACGTATGAAAAAGATTGAAGCAATTGTAAAGCCGTTTAAACTGGACGATGTTCGGGAAGCCTTGTCTGACGTTGGTTTTAGTGGCATGACTGTATCTGAGGTGAAAGGATTTGGGCGCCAGAAGGGGCACACAGAAATATATCGTGGTGCGGAGTATGCAGTGGATTTTTTACCCAAGGTAAAAATTGAGCTGGTATTGCCAGATGATCGGGTAGAGCAGGCTATTGAAACTATTGTAGCTGCCGCACATTCGGGCAAAATTGGTGATGGTAAAATTTTTGTATTGCCAGTAGAAGAAGCGGTACGTATACGTACCGGTGAGCAGAACGAATCAGCTATTTAATCGCAGTCTTGAAATACAACCCGTCTAAAAGCGCAGACTATTAATAGTATCTGTGCATTTAGACGGTTTATTTTTGTTTGAGACTTAATGATTCAGTGACCCAGAATGCCGCCACAAGGCAAACATGATTAAACTGGCTATAAAAAATTTAAGTAAATCAAAACCGGCAAAGGGTAGATAGCCAAGTTCTACTGCATGATAAATGCCGATATGCAGATAAAATGCCAGATAAACAACTCCAAACACAAAAATAATTTGATGTGCCAGAGCAAATGCACATAAGCCGCTTAGAAAATGCCGATCATAGCCTCGCTCAGCAGCTAGTCCAGCCAGATAGGCACTGACAACAAATCCGTATAGGTAACCTGCAGAAGCTGAAACCAGTACGTTAATGCCGCCATGGCCGCCAGCAAAAAATGGCAATCCGCATGCACCAAGTAGTAGATACTCAAGTATAGCCAAAACACCAAGCTTGCGCCCAAGGCCGGCACCGGTCAGTAATACTGCTAGTGATTGTAGGGATAATGGCACTGGCTGCAATGGGATACTAATATTGGCGGATAAAGCCATCATTAATGCGGCGATGGTGGTGGCCAGTAACTGGTACTGCCATCCTGTTATTAAATAACGTTGCTGAAGATAAGGTTGATGGGTTTGAGTCAGTGTAGTAATCATGAAACGCCGTCGATATAATTGAGATACGGTGAAGAAATAATCAGCCAGATAAAAAAAGCGGCCGCAGCCGCTTTATTGATGGTTTATAGTACGTATCGAGCCAGATCTTCGTCTTCGACTATATCCTGCAAACGCGCATTAACATAAGCTGCATCAATGGCGATGTCTCCTGCAGGCGCTTCAAAGGATACTTCTTCGAGTAGCTTTTCCATAACCGTGTGCAAGCGGCGTGCGCCAATATTTTCGGTTTTTTCATTCACTTGAAAAGCAATTTCTGCAATCCGAGCAATACCATCTTCGGTAAATTGTAATTTCACATCGTCTGTTGCCAGTAAAGCTGTATATTGTTCAGTCAGATTGGCATTTGTGCTGGTCAGGATGGCTTTAAAGTCGTCCACACTTAAATTTTTCAGTTCCACGCGAATGGGAAAGCGGCCTTGTAATTCTGGTATCAGGTCGCTGGGACGACTGAGATGAAATGCACCAGAAGCAATAAACAGCACATGATCGGTTTTAATCATGCCATATTTGGTTTGAACGGTTGTACCTTCCACAAGTGGGAGTAAGTCGCGCTGAACGCCCTGACGTGATACGTCGCCACCATGGCGGTTGCTGTCTGTAGCAATTTTGTCAATTTCATCCAGAAAGACAATACCGTTCTGCTCTACTGCTTTGATGGCTTGTTCACGTAATTCATCCTCGCTGATGAGTTTGGCAGCTTCTTCATCCAGCAATATCTTCATCGCTGCGCTGACTTTCATTTTCTGCGCTTTGGTTTTACCCTGACCCATGTTGCTAAACATGTCTTGCAGCTGGTTGGTAAAATCTTCCATTCCTGGAGGACCCATTACCGACATGGCTGGTGAAGGAGTGGCGGCAATTTCAACTTCAATTTCTTTATCATCCAATTCTCCTTTACGTAACATCTGCCGGAATTTTTGCCGTGTATGATTTTCCGGTTGAGCCTCCTGTGGTTCTCCTGCAAAGCCAACTGTGCGTGGAGGAGGTAGTAGCGCATCTAAAACGCGGTTTTCTGCGGCATCCTGAGCTCGGTCGCGGTTTTTTGCAATGGTCTGGCTGCGGATGTTTTTTAAGGCTATTTCAATCAAATCGCGAATGATGCTGTCTACGTCGCGGCCGACATAGCCAACTTCAGTAAATTTGGTAGCTTCTACCTTGATAAAGGGTGCATTGGCCAGACGGGCAAGACGGCGTGCAATTTCGGTTTTACCTACGCCGGTGGGGCCGATCATGAGAATATTTTTCGGGACAATTTCACTTTGTAATGGTTCGGCAACTTTGCTGCGGCGGTAGCGGTTTCTCAATGCGACCGCTACTGCGCGCTTGGCCTGATTCTGGCCGATAATGTGTTTATCCAGTTCATGAACGATTTCGTTTGGTGTCATTACTACTGTACTCATCTTGTTCCTATCATAGGGCTGAACCGATACTAATGATTTAAACTATCGGTCAAGACAATTATAAAGTTTCGATTGTATGGCTCTGGTTGGTGTAGATGCAGATATCACCGGCAATTTCCAGTGATTTTTTAACCACCACTTCAGGTTCAAGTTCCGTATTTTCCATCAGTGCCCGCGCAGCAGACTGAGCGAATGCACCACCGGAACCAATCGCAGCAATGCTTTGTTCTGGTTCAAGTACGTCACCATTACCAGTAATCACTAAGGTATTTTTTTTGTCGGCTACAATCAGCATGGCTTCCAGTCGGCGTAAAGCGCGGTCGGTACGCCATTCTTTGGCCAGTTCAATGGCAGCCAGCATCAGCTTGCCCTGATGTTTCTGTAATTTGCTTTCAAACAGTTCTATAAGTGTGAAGGCATCGGCAGTGCCGCCAGCAAATCCAGCCAGCACTTGATTGTTATAAAGTTTCCGTACTTTACGTGCAGTACCTTTAATAATAGTGTTCCCCAATGTCACTTGACCATCGCCACCGATGGCGACGTTTTCGCCGCGCCGAACGGAAATAATGGTGGTGCCGTCAAATTGTTGCATGTCTTATGATCCTTTGCTGATCAACAGTCGCCATAACTGTTGGGAAAAATAACTGCCTTTAAATAAGGGCGCTGATGCAGGCTTTCAAGACATCAGGATGAGAGTAAATAGACCTAATGAATATGTCTTAAGTATGAGTTGCCGGATACAGCCATAAGTTTAAGCCTGAATTGCATCAGTAAAAAAAACGGCAACCTCTGTGGCTGCCGTTTTTTAAACATGGCTACTTATTTTTTGTGTTTGTATACTTTTTTGGTAGTTACAGTTTTAGTAGTTCTAACAGTTTTTGTTTTTGCAGGAGCTGCAGCAACAGCAACGGTACCATTATCAACTACACAGTTTTGAGTAACGATTTGCGGAACAATTCTTTCCTGACCATTAACAACCTGTTTGCTAGGCTGTAATAAGCCTAAAGCGCCTACTTTATCTACAGTATCGCTAGTAGCAATTGCTGTTTTCCAAGTGATACCTTCAGGAGAAACGAATGTATTGTAATTTACGTCACGCGCATCACGCATCATCACTGGAGAAAGTTTACCCTGATAGTTTACCTGTGCAGCCACAACGTTTTGGCCTTGTAGACCATACATTACACGTAAGTTGTTTTTAGCGTTGCCAGTACCGCATAGGTAAGAAACTTCTTTACGTCCGTCAATCTGTACATTGGCAGTAGTAGCAGCGGCAGTTGCAGTTGATTGTGCAGCGGGGGCTTTGTGATGAGATTTGGAAGCACAACCAGTCAGTGCAAGCATTAACAACACAGCAGGAACTAGAACTTTTTTCATGACAACTCCTTCAAGTATTTATGAATAAATTATTAGATAACATAAGCCATGATACTTGGCTTAGGTAAAGAAGCAATAGATGTATCTTAGTCTTTTTTAGCTAATGTAGGTTAGTATTAAAAATGACCAAATAAACGTTATCGTTACTGAGTTAATAGTACATGATTAAAAAACTCTGCACAACTCAATGTTTTAAGAACATAAACTATTTATCACTTTGATAAAGGTAATATTTTAATTATTATTTTACCGGCATTTAATTTTCAAAATTTAACTTTGTTTGACTTGGTGTCTGTACCACGCTTCCGTTTTTAAGGTTGTAAGCTGTGAGACTTCCGCCCCATAGTGCTCCGGTATCGACACAAACAACATTGTCTTGATGGTACAGTCCTAATGCTGACCAATGGCCAAATAAAATAGTTCTGTCTGTGTTTTGTCTCGCAGGTGCTTTGAACCATGGCATTAACTGAGATGGCATATCACCAAGCATACCTTTGTAATCAAAATCCATGGCGCCATCAACGGTAAGTGCACGCATACGTGTGAAGCTGTTAGTAATAAAACGCAGCCGTTCATCGCCATTGAGGTTGTTGTTCCAGCGTACAGGTTTATTGCCATACATACGGGCAAAAAACTCTTGCGGATTGTTTTGTAATACGGTTTCCACTTCTACCGCTAGCCGTTGTGCCTGTTTGCAGTTCCATTCCGGCCAAATACCAGCATGCACCAGCACATAATCTTCTTCCTCACGGTAAAGAGGTTGCTGGCGTAGCCAGTCAATTAAATTTGTTCTGTCTGGGGCATTGAGAATATCACTGATGGTGTCGCCACGCTTGAGTTTGCCATGACCGTAATGCAATGCGAGTAAATGCAAATCATGATTGCCGAGAATAGTCTGCATACAGCCATCATGCTGTTTGACCAGACGCAATGTGGCCAGAGACTGGGGGCCGCGATTGACTAAGTCACCAGTGAGCCAGATAGTGTCGGTACCGGGATTAAAATTTAGTTTATTTAGAAGCTGTTGAAATTCAGTCAGACAGCCTTGTATATCGCCAATCACATATTGCGCCATATTTACTCTCCAGTTCGTTCAGCTACAGGCAGTCTCAATACTTGCCTGTGCTGAACGAGTCTGACTGTTATTTTTCTAATACTAGTATAGCTTCAGCTTCTACCAGTACGCCTTTAGGTAACGCAGATACTTCTACCGCGGCACGAGCTGGATAGGGTGCAGTAAAGTATTGCGCCATAATTTCGTTGAAGGTGGCAAAATTGCTTAAATCAGTGAGATAGGCGTTTACTTTCACCAGGTCATTCAGATTACCACCGGCTGCCTGTGCTACAGCCTGTAGGTTTTTGAATACTTGATGAGCCTGCTCAGCAAAGCCGCCTGCAACAACTTGCATGGTCTCTGCTACCAAGGGTATCTGTCCAGACAGATATACTGTATCCCCTGCACGGACAGCCTGCGAATATGCGCCGATAGCAGCGGGTGCCTTATCAGTATGAATAATGGTTTTGCTCACAATGCTACTCCTTCGTATTAAAAGGGTTATCAAAAAAATCAGGCTTTCAGAAATAAAGCCAACAAGTCATTGAGAAAACTGCGTCCGAGTGTTGTAGGGCGCAGAAAAAATGGGTTGGCATCTAGTAAACCGCGTTTAACAGCTTCACTGACAGCTTGCCGGATTACCGACAGCGGAAGTCCGGTACGCTCATTGAACCATGCAGTAGGCACACCATCTGTTAAACGTAAAACATTAAGCATGAATTCAAATGGCAAATCCCCGGCAGCAACTGACTGGCGGCTAATGGCGCGTTGTGGTTGCCGCTGCATGCTTTGTATATAGTCTTTGGGATGGCGGCTGCGGGTGGTGCGCACGATTGACTGAGCGCTGGATATTTTACCATGTGCTCCGGCTCCGATGCCGATATAGTCACCAAACTGCCAGTAGTTCAGATTATGCTGACATTGCTGATGCGAACGGGCAAAGGCCGAAGTCTCATAATGAATAAATCCGGCTTGCTTTAAAGCTGAATGCACGACTTCTTCTATATCGGCAAGGTGGTCTTCGTCCGGTAATTGTGGCGGCGGGGTATGGGCAAAAGGAGTGTTAGGCTCAAGAGTTAACTGATAGGCACTGATATGCTGTACACCAGTGGCAAGAGCTGCTTGAATATCTTCCTGTGCCTGCATAAGAGTTTGTCCGGGTAATGCATACATCAGATCTACATTTACTTTGGGAAACAGGGATAATCCGACTTCTATAGCTCTTAATGCATCATCGCGACTATGAATACGTCCCAATGTGGCTAGCTTATCGTCAGCAAAACTTTGTACACCAATCGACAGACGGTTAATACCGGCTGCAGCATACCCGGCAAAGCGTTGGCGTTCAAAGGTACCTGGATTAGCTTCCAGTGTTATTTCAGCAGCGGGCTGCAGATTAATGCGGGCACGTATACCACTCAACAATTGTTCCAATGACGCAGCAGATAGAAGACTGGGCGTGCCGCCACCGATAAAGACAGTATGTACCGTCCTACCCCAGAAATAGGGAAGCTCGGCCTCAAGATCGGTAAGTAAAGCTGAAATATAAGCCCGTTCATCAAGCTCTTGTTTCAACTGATGCGAATTGAAATCACAGTACGGACACTTACGCACACACCAAGGTACATGGATATACAGGGATAAAGGAGGTAAATTTGTCAAATTGGGCGTGGCTGTCTGGTTATTGTGCAATGGTAGAGAAAACTCAGACATGCAGATTTAAACCGGATTGTTGCTTTAATTTAGTGAGTAAAATATTTAGCGCCTGCGCACGATGGCTGACACGATTTTTTTCGTCTTGACTCATTTGTGCTGCTGTGAGGTGCTTTTCGGGAAGATAAAAATGCGGGTCATAGCCAAAACCATTGTTTCCAGTGGCCGTGGATTGCCATAATCCCCTCCAGATGGCATCAGCAATCACTGGCTGTGGATCATCTGGATGGCGTACAAGCACCAATACACAGACGTAAAATACAGTTTTATCGCTGAATGGTTGTAAGTCGGCATCCAGTTTAGCATTGTTGGCTGCATCTGATTTGGGTTCTGTACCGGCATAGCGGGCGGAATAAACTCCAGGTGCTCCCTTTAGTGCATTGGCACAGATACCTGAATCATCTGCCAATGCCGGTAAGCCGCTATAGCGGCTGGCATGGCGGGCTTTTGCTAAAGCATTTTCAACAAAAGTAATATATGGTTCTGGACATTCTGGAATATTGAATTCAGCTTGTGGCACTATTTCAATATTTAATGATTGTAGCAGACGCTTGAACTCAGTTAATTTACCCTGATTATTACTGGCAAGAACAATTTTATTCATGTTTAATATCTTTAGAAGATAAAGTCCGATATATTTGCTGGGCAGCACGTTCACGTAATGTGAATGCCAACGCTGCAAACTGACCTAATGCGCTAACAAATGCGAGTAAACAGCAAATCAGCGCAATATTGCGCTGATTTTGTACCCAATAATAGCAGCCCAATATTATCCAGCCAATAAACATGAATGTACATGATGCTAGAATAAGTAATAAAAGTTTGAATTTTGTCATTTACGCAGGCTCAAAAACAAACAGTATAGCGACAAATATGTTTTATTACTTAAAATTTAATGATTTTACGTTGAATCAGTTTCACATTTTGATTCAAAAAAATGTTAAATCGTTAACTAAATACAAATCTAATAAATGTGATGCCATTTAATACTTTAGGTATTAAGGTTTTTGCTTTGTCCTAGTTTGGATAATTTCAAGCTTAATGGAATATCTATAATTAAACAAAATATACTGATGATAAAGCATACAGTGCTGTATGTTGTAAGCTGTTGCTCTTTTTGAAAAAGAAAATAGCCAGTGAAAATCGACACTATAAATACAATAAAGCTAATGCTAAGGAGAATTATTATTCTGAACATGGTTTTTAAATAAAATGTATAAAAGAATAAAAAAATGTTATTTCATTGAAGTTTACCTTATTTAATCTTAAAATTCCATATGTATTTTATTTTTTCTAAAGATTGAATTCTAGTCAGTTTTTTGTGATGTTAAGAAGAGATTTCTGGCTAATATTAATCAGTTTAATTGTAAAGGGTGCAATAATAATCAAACCTGTAATAACTATTGCAAAGCAGCACAGGCTATAACCATAAGGGATAACGGATATCTGCAAAAAGGATAGTACCCAATATAAAAGCTTCATTAAACATGAATATACATGACAATAGAATAATTAATAAAATTTAAATTTTGTCATTTACTCAGGTTTAAAAACAACTGTATAGCAACAAATTCTTTATTACTAAGGCATTAGATGATTTTGCGTTAAATCAGTTTCACGTTTTAATGCTGAAAGATGTTAAAGCGTTAACTGTATGCAATTCTGACAAATGTCATGCCATTTAATACTACTGATGAAAAAGCATACAGTACTATATGTTGTTAGCTGTTGCTCTTTTTGAAAAAGAGAAAAGCCAGCGTAAAAGGACACCATAAACAGAATAAAGTTAATGCTCAGGGGAATAATTATTTTAATCATTGTATTTAAAATAAGTATAAAAAATTTTAAAAATTGTTATTTAAGTGTATCTTGCCCCATGTGATCTTGAAATCATTTTGTATTTTATTTTTTCTAAAGATTGAATTCTAGTCATTTTTTTGTGATGTAAGAAGAGGTTTCTGGCTAACTTTAATCAGTTTAATTGTAAAGGGTGCAATAATAACCAATCCTGTAATACCTACTGCAAAACAACACAAGCTGTACCATAAGGGGTAACGGATGTCTGCAAAAAAGATGGTACCCATAATAAATGCAGCAATTATCAGTAAAGATAGAAAACTATAACTGATTATCATTTTTTTCATATTAGTCTATTCAAGAATTTTATAAGATGAAAGCAAGTGTAGCTTAATTGCCAGCTATTGTATCTGATGAAGCATTTTCCTAGGTAATGGTTCTTAAAAACTTAAGATTATTGTGTTGATACTGTTTTATTTATCAAAATAATTTATAGTCAAGATTTGATTATAAAAGAGTTGTCAAAAGTATCTTACAGTATTGTTTCACGGTAGTGTTTAACTCATATTTGAAGTTTCTAAAGAAAGATGAGCTATACCAAGCCAATAATGTAATTAACGATCTTGATTTTTATATTAGGTTTGTATTTAGAGTTTAGCTGCTTGAAAAATAAATAAAAAAATGTGGGCAATGTTAAAAGGTTGCTGATAAAAAAGCCTGCTGTAGCAGGCTTTTGGTTTTTATCGCAACTGCTGATCAAGTTGCTGAATCCATTTTTTACCATCTTTACCGGTATAAGGTGTACCGTCAACATTGGCTAGACTGACGCGTGTTCCTCCATCTTTCAATGGTTGAGCCAGTACCATCAAACGCGGCTGCTCTTTGGGCTGTTGCTGGAGTTCGATTTTTTTGCTGCGACCAAACATGCGGCTAAACAGCCCCGGTTTTTTGTTGGTTACAGATGAAGCTTCGGCAGCGGCCACTTCCACAAGATAGGCATACTGGCTCTGATTTTCGCCAATAACATTTAGCCCTACGCGATCCAGTGCCAGAGCAACGCGGCGCCAGTTGCGTTCCTGTGGGCCAAGCAGATAAACACTACTGCCATCGGTTCTGGCCAAAGCGTTCTCATTCGGATTTTGCTGTTGAGCGGCTACCTGTTGCTGTACCTGTTTGGCATCTGCACCTAGATACTGCATGAAGCGTGCCAGAAATGCTGCTTCTAGTTCAGGTTCATTAGGGCGTGGCTGCCATGCGGTACTGTCACCATCTTTGCTGGTATAGACTTCTTTCATGCCTTTCTGACTGAAGAATACATCAGTACCACCCTTATTGTTTCTTTCCAGCCGGATGGTAAACATATCACGTTCACCACTGGAGTAAACGCCACCCAAGCCAACTTTTTCAAATATACCGCGAATGGCATCCGAAGGCAGTTTGGCCCGATTTTCAGCCCAGTTGGTCTGCATTAGGCCGATAGATGGTTCTTCACGCTCTATAGTAAAGCCCTGTTCCTGCCAAAAAGCTTTTAATAGAGGCCATAACTCAGCAGCTTGTTTATTGTCTACCGTTAACCAGCGGATGCTGCCATCACGTTGAAAATGAATATCCGGTACTTGTGTCAATACCTGCGTATTGGCTGCGGGCTGGTTTTTGTTATTGCGTTTGTTCAGATCGCTGGCACGGACGGCACCATTAATCAGCGAGCTGCCAGGAGCACTGAAACGATTACCTTGATTGGGATCAGTCAAATCTGGCGGTACATCCAGCTGAACAATTTTTTTATTGTCTGACTGATAATCGAGTTTAGGTAGGTTTTCTTTTTTGCTGGCACAGGCGGCAAGACTGGCTGCCAGCATGGTCAGGACAACGGTTTTACTTATATTCATATCGGCCACTTTCTGTGTGTATTTTTCTGATAGGGTAGGCTTATATTCAGATTAAGCCGGCTTCGCGCATGGCAGCTGTTACTATGGTCTGTCCTGCTTCAGTCAGCTCCGTAATGGGCAGGCGGCATACCGGATTGATTTTACCTATTTGGGACAGTGCCCATTTAGTAGGTGCCGGACTGGGTTCGCAGAAAAGGTCGCCATGCAAACGCTGTAATTTATCATTCAGGCTTCGCGCACCGGCTATATCACCGCGTAGTGCAGCATGACACATGTCGGCAAACATTTTCGGAGCTACATTGGCTGTCACACTGATAACACCATGGCCACCGCATAGTAGGAATGCCATCGCGGTAGGATCATCGCCAGAGTAAACTGCAAAGTTTTCGGGAACATGTTTAAACAGATAACAAGCTCGGCCGATGTTGCCAGTGGCTTCTTTGATTCCGACAATATTTTCTATCTGAGCTAGCCGCAAAGCAGTATCCGGTTGCATATCGGCAACAGTGCGTCCAGGCACATTGTATAGAATCATCGGAATAGAAGTTGCTTCAGCTATGGTCTTGAAATGGCGGTATATGCCTTCCTGATTGGGTTTGTTGTAGTAAGGCACTACTGACAGTGTCATATCCGCACCAGCTTGCTGTGCTTCTCGAGCAAGATAAATGGCTTCGTGCGTATTATTTGCACCTGTACCGGCAATCACTTTAATGCGTCCGGCTACGTGTTCTACAGCAGTTTTAATTACGTTTAGGTGTTCATCAACACTAAGGGTTGCTGATTCACCTGTGGTTCCTACAGCGACAATAGCGTCGGTACCGGATTCGATATGCCAGTCAATAAGCTGTTTGTATTGGTCGTAATCAATACTACCATCTGCATGCATAGGCGTTACGATGGCAACCAGGCTGCCTGTCAACATAATTCTACCCTTTACAGGAGAGCTAAAAATGTGATGATTGTAGCGTATTTTATCCCTTGATGGAAAATAGGCCGTTCATAATGTGTTTTGATAAAAGAGGTTTGCTTGAGTTAAAGATTTTATTACTCAATTGTCTGATGTAGATTAAATGTATCAGCTTAGCTTAAAATACGGGGCTTTATATTCGTTTTTTGCAAGTATAAAGCAAATAAGAAAGGTTGACATGGCCGATAATCCCTCTGTTTTTAAACAAGAAGAACGCTCTGATCTGGTCTATGGTCTGGAGGATAAACCTCCTGTTTTTAATGGTTTGCTGAGTGCATTAACCCATTTACTCGCTCTATTCGTACCCATGGTGGCTCCGGCTTTAGTGGTGGGCGGCGCACTGAAACTGCCGGCAGACATGACTGCCTATTTGGTATCGATGTCTATGGTTGCATCAGGTGTCGGTACGTATATTCAAGTGCACCGTTTCGGGGTGATCGGTTCTGGGTTATTATCGATTCAATCGGTTAATTTTTCATTTGTTACTGTGATGATTGCGCTAGGATTGGGCATGAAGGAAAACGGGATGAATGAACAAGCCATGATTTCTACTTTATTGGGCGTCTCTTTTGTGGGCGCCTTTTTAGTAGTCGGAGCATCATGGCTATTGCCGTTTCTGAAAAAAATTATCACTCCTACGGTAAGTGGAGTAGTGGTATTGATGATAGGCTTAAGCTTGATTCATGTCGGTATTACTGATTTCGGCGGGGGGCTCACCGCTAAAGCTAATCATACATTCGGTTCATGGCCCAATCTTGCTCTTTCTACTTTTGTTCTGTTTACCGTACTGTTATTTAACTGCTTTCGCAATGCATGGTGGCGTATGGCAGGTATTGCGGTAGGTTTGATTTCTGGTTATGTAATCGCCATTTTTATGGGTATTGTTGATTTTTCCAATCTACATGATCTGCCGCTGATTACCATTCCAATTCCATTCAAATACGGTTTTGCTTTTGACTGGCATGCCTTTATGGTAGCAGGAACCATTTATCTTCTGAGTGTATTTGAAGCTGTTGGTGATTTAACTGCTACTGCAATGATATCCAATCAGCCGGTGGACGGAGCAGCCTATACTAGCCGCTTGCGCGGTGGCGTCATGGCCGATGGCTTGGTTTCTGTAATTGCTACTGCACTTGGTTCATTACCGTTAACTACATTTGCTCAGAATAATGGTGTGATTCAGATGACCGGTGTTGCATCTCGCCATGTAGGCAAATACATTGCAGTGATTTTGGTGATATTGGGCTTATTCCCTTGGGTTGGCGCAATTTTTACCACTATTCCGAGCCCGGTTCTTGGTGGCGCAATGGTGGTTATGTTTGGTCTGATTGTTACAGCAGGTATACGTATTATTATCACAGCTGGTATTCGCCGCCGGGAAGCAGTTATCTGTGCTACTTCTTTAGGATTGGGGTTGGGCGTAGCTTTTGAGCCGGAAGTATTTGCTCAGTTGCCTATTCTGTTTCAAAACCCGATTTGTATGGGGGGTATTGTGGCTATCATACTGAATATATTACTGCCCCATGATAAAAGTGAACCAGCAGTGTATTTGAGTGATGATATTCCTCATTAGTTTATTTATGCTGAATGGAAGACTGCCTTTTTAAGGCAGTCTTTTTATTATGTAAAAAATAAAACGTTATTAGTAATTTATTTTTCTCTGGTAAGTAGATTATCACCATCGGTAGGATGCAGACGAGCGAATATCCAGCTGGAAAGCAGGGTAAAGACGCCCAAAATAATGAATGTGACGCGAAAGGCACTAGTGATATTTTGATGAATAAAGCTGGCTCGGCTAAGGTTTTGTAAAAGCAAGGCACCGATCGCGATACCAAAACTTAAGGCAAGCTGCTGATTAACTGCCATTAGGCTAGTACCACTGCTTACTTGATTAGGCCGCAAATCAGCCAGTGTAATGGTATTCATACCGGTAAACTGTAATGAATTACAAGCACCGAGTACGCACAGATGAAGCAAAATAAGCCATTGTGGGGTAGCAGCACTGATAAATGCCAGAGACATTATAAGTAAGCCGATGATACGTGTGTTCCATGCTAATGTGTTGCGGTAGCCGAAATGGTTCATTAATGGTTTCAGGAAAGGTTTGGCAAATATTGCAGCCAGTGCCAACGGCATCAGTAGCCAACCTGAATTGACTGCATCGTAGCTGAATGCAACCTGAAACAGTAAGGGTAATAATAAAGGTAAAGCACTCATACCCAAACGGCTGACAAGGTTACCGGCCAATCCGAGACGAAACGTGCGTACCAGAATCAGATGAGGTGGATACAAAGCGCGGTTGTTCTGGCGTGCATGTGCTAAATAGGCAAATAATGCACCAATTCCGGCAGCTGCCATCATACAGCCGAAAAGAATGTTATTTGCGTGAGACATGGTTTCAAAGGTCAGAGTCATGCAAAATGCGGACGCAGAAAATAAAAAGAAACCTAATCCGTCAAAATAATTAGCCGGCCGGTTGAAATCGGGCATGATGTACCATGTGACCAGCAATCCCAGCAGACCAATTGGTACGTTTAATAAAAAAATCCAGTGCCAGCTCATATAGACGACCAGATAACCACCAATAATCGGTCCTAATACTGGGCCGATAAGTGCTGGCATAATGGCATAATTCATAACGGTAATCAGTTTAGAGCGGTCATAGGCTTGCATCATGGTTAATCGTGCTACAGGAGTAAGCATGGCACCACCCAATCCCTGAATAATCCTAGCTAATACCAGCAGGGGTAAATTGTTGCTGGCTGCACAGAGAACTGAACCGATAATAAATATGACCATTGATCCCATGAAGAGCTTGCGGGTACCTAATTTGTCCGATAAAAAACCTGACAACGGCATCATGATGGCCAGCGTCAGTGCATAGGCAATAATTGCCGATTGCATATTCAAAGGCGATTGGCCTAAATCTGCAGCCATAGAAGGCAGAGCAGTATTCAGGATGGTGGCATCCAGCTGCTGCATGAAAATTGCTATTGCTAGTAATATAGGCAAACAGCGTGAAGGTTTTGTTGTGCTAATGGTAGCCATTGAAGCTGTTGATAACGATTATGATTTAATCCATTATAACAGAATCATGTTGTGTTCCATTAGGCAGCATTGATACATTATCAGTTGGGTATG
The DNA here is from genome assembly GCF_026535955.1 of Snodgrassella sp. B3837. Classification (NCBI taxonomy): domain Bacteria; kingdom Pseudomonadati; phylum Pseudomonadota; class Betaproteobacteria; order Neisseriales; family Neisseriaceae; genus Snodgrassella; species Snodgrassella sp. B3837. Next base: position 378,096 of record NZ_JAFNPI010000006.1, on the reverse strand, counting down.
CCAGTATGTTGCTATGAATTATGGCTGGTAAAAGCTTTACTGCTGTCTAATATTGATGAGCTCAGATATTGATGTTGATTACTCTCAATTGATGGTTTTATATCTATATTTAAATGTTCAAATTATTAATAGAAAATAATTTTATTTATTTCAGATTTGTTTTCAAAAAATATATGTGTTGATTGTATTATTAGAAAAAGGTGAAAGTGTTAATTTTAAATTTCACCTAACAATATTTATGAAATTATAAGGTAAGGGAATTATTACACTTGATAAGTTGGTGAAAAAATATATTTCTATTCAGTATATTTGAAAGATAAAGAAGTCAATAACTTTATTCTTATCTTTTCTGATTAGAGAAATTCGGCAGCCAAAAATTAAACCGTATAGGTGGTATCCTATACGGTTTAATCCAAGCTTGATTACTTGCGCATGGTGTCTACAACGTCGATCATGAATTCCATTTCTTCTTCTGATAATGCAGTAAAGCCTTCAGGGAAGTTTAATGCTTTTACAATATTGGCGCCATCGGCGTCATCGGCCATTTTACATAGCACATCTTTCAGAAGTTCAGCGTTGGAAACTGCATCAGGATGATACAGCATAACGTGTGAAACTTCGTTAATACGGCTCTTCAATAATACTTTCAGCTGATCTTTGGTGACTGAGTTGAAGCTATCATATACATCAGATTGGATAATTCCTACTTTTGCATGATGCCGAATTACACCTGAGGCAACCATCAGGAAATTATCTTTGCGTTTGATAACTAGTTCATCATCACTCAGATTGGCAGGTTCTAGTAGGCGTAACCCAATGAAATTAGCATCTTCATTATTTGAAAGTGCTAATTCTACAGTTCCTTTCAGATCTTCAATTGCATTGATGTCTGAATCAGCGGCTGCAACGATGACAATTTCGTCTGATTTATTTTTAGGTCTAACGAGCGGTAAATAACCTTGTTCACGTACATAAGTACCAGCAGCAAAAGGGTTAACAAAAAGCATAGATACTTTTTCTTTTTCCTGATGAGCTGTGACTTCATCAAACGAAGGAGGCATGATCAGTGATATATTTTGATCGCTTTTCTTTTGAAGGTAGTTATTGAGCAGATACCAGGTACTGAATTGGTCAGGCAAATAATCAGGTACAACCATTAAACTTAGCATATTATTTTCCTTCCTGTTCAGATTTCAGCATTTCTGCATACTTCGCGCTCATTTCATTTACTTTTTCGCGGCTCGGTTTGCGGCGGATTGAGCTATAGCCGATAACTTTGCCCTGACGCAGGTTGGGAATAACAGTTGCATATACCCAGTAATGACCACCGTCTTTGCGCAGGTTTTTGACATAGCCATACCAGCGTTCTTTTCTTTGCAAGGTAGCCCACATGTCGGCAAAGGGTGCTTTTGGCATATCTGGATGACGTAATAGGCAGTGCGGCGCGCCAATAATTTCATCACGGGTCCAACCACTGATATCAACAAATACATCATTGGCATGTGTAATGATACCGTCAAGATCAGTACGGGATACAATCAGTGCGCCATCAGGATAGGGAAATTCCTGATTGGTAACATATATTGTGGATTCCCCTTCTTGCTGATAATGTTTGATTTTATACTCTGTAGATTCGCTCTGAGGTTTTGGCTGAATCCAACGACTCATATCCATGTTAATTTGTCCTTCAATTTGGTTTAATCTGGTGAAGAATGAGTGTGCTTAATGTAAGCATTTCAGTGTTATTATGTTTTTGTAGCAGCTCTGTCTGTTTTGATGTTATACGTCAATTGCTGCTGAAAACTTCTGAATATGCTTTTCGGGGACAGAGTAATCTTCGCCCGATGTTTATATGCTATGCTTTAATCTAAAGGATGCTTAAAGATATTAAACTTTCTGTCATACAGTAAAACCGGTTTTTGCTTATATGAATTTGCCTGACAGCGATCAATCCTGTTTATGAAACCGGAATTGAACAATACTGAAAGATTAAACCAAATTTTCAGTGTTGTGCTGATTACAAAAACCGTTTTGGATATATCATTTATTTTGCATGTATGGCTTTAATTAGGCATGGCACATTTCAGGTTAAGCAAACTGAATATTAACCAAAATGATCAGCTAGTTCTTTCAATGCACGTTTAGCTTCAAACAAAATTAAACCTAATTTTGCTTCATGTGTTGTAGTGATGGTTAACAAGATGGCTTCAGATGCCTGAAACAGCAGCATATAGCCTTTATCTGTATGAATAATAGTATTATCCAAAGAACCTTTTAATACTTCTTTAGCAGAGCGGTTACCCAATGAAAGTAATGCCGCAGCCATGGCGCCGATTCGGTCTTCATCCATGCCACTTTGCAGTGCTGAGGCGATTGGCAGACCGTCAGTAGAAATAACAGCAGAAGATGTAATGTCAGGTGTACTGTTTAGTGTTTTTAATACGCCTTCGATGAAATCATATTTCATGAAAATTCCTCTAAAATTGACTGTAACCGTGTTAATTATAAAGATGGGTGAATTTTTTTGCAAAAAAATGTTATTAAATTTTATCAATTATCTTTATAGATAATTCTTATTTTTATTTTCGATGCATTTTTTTTCTGATTTGACGTTGTATTGAAAGTAATATTCTGTAGTTTTTGATCAGTCTATTTTATTGGTCTTCTGAAACTATTCTTTATTATAACATTATTCTAAATATGGACAGAATGCTGGATTGCTTAAAGAACATTTATTTGATTTAAATCAATATCCGTTTGACTTAAAGTTCAATTTTAAGTTGTGTGACTACTATGTATAAATATAAATTTACATATCTAATTAGCAAATAATATACGACTTTGTTGGCCATATTTTAATTAAATTAATATTAAATAAAATTTATGTTCATTTATTTTAATGACTTGGTGTTTAAAGTTTGCTTTTACCTTCTGATGAGGGTATGTCTTTATATAGGTTGTGACTTTTGATTTGGTTATGCTGTGAGATATTTTAATTTTGCTGGATTTTGTACCGATTTTAATTCTAAAGTTTTGGGTAGATTTAGTCTGTATTGCATGAAGGTTCTTGCTATACAGAATTTGTTTCAAGTTTTTTATTCGTGATGTAAGTTGAGCATTGTTGAACAAGCTAATTATATTATTTAGCGGTAATGGTGATATATTATTTGACTATTAGCTGAATTCTTATAAATAAAAAAGCATTGATACGTATTTAACCATATAAATGTAACTACAGGTTGTTATTTGTTAAAAACCTGTAGTTACATTTATATAAAACTTCATTGCTTACGGATATGCTTTGATACAGAGTCTTATGTATTTAGGTCAAGCCGATATTGGTTATATGGTTCATTATATATCGGTTTCTACTTTGTCTCCTTCTGCTTCCATCCATATGCGTCTGGATGATGCTTCTCCTTTGCCCATTAGTTTAACAAAGATGTTGCGGGTTTCGTTGCTGTCTTCTTCTCTTATCTGTACTTGTAAAAGGCAGCGGGTATCGGGGTTCATGGTGGTGTCTTTAAGCTGATCTGGATTCATTTCTCCCAGACCTTTAAATCGACTGATACTGTAGGCACTTTCTTTAACCTTTTCGCTTTGCAGTCGATCCAGAATGGTATCTAGTTCTGCCTGATCCTGTGCATAAAGTTTACGCGCTGGTTTATTTTTACCCTGTGCGTTGACATCCACTCTGAATAGAGGCGGCTGGGCTACGTAGATGTGTCCTGCATCAATCAGACGGGGAAAGTGGGTATAAAAGAGGGTAAGTAGTAGTACTTGAATGTGAGCACCGTCTACGTCGGCATCGGATAATATGGCGATTTTGCCGTAGCGAAGGCCGGATAAATCTGGATTATCATTTTTTCCGTGCGGGTCTACGCCAATGGCTACAGAAATATCGTGAATTTCTGCATTGCCAAATAACTGATCGCGATGAATTTCGAAGCTGTTTAATACTTTGCCGCGTAAGGGCAGGATGGCTTGGGTATTTTTATCTCTAGCCAGTTTGGCAGAACCGCCGGCAGAATCTCCTTCGACCAGAAAAAGTTCATTTTCACGTATATCTTCACTTTCACAGTCTGTGAGTTTACCTGGCAAGACGGCTACTCCGGATCCTTTTTTCTTTTCTATTTTTTTGGTTGAGCGCATGCGCGCCTGCGCCTGACGAATGGCCAGTTCGGCTATTTTTTTTCCAGTGTCGATATTTTGGTTCAGCCAGAGCTCAAGCGGATCGCTGCACATAGCTGCCACCAGTTTGAGTGCATCACGGCTGGTGAGTTTGTCTTTGGTTTGTCCCTGAAATTGTGGATCCAGCAGACGGGCGGATAATACAAAAGCGACGCGGGAAAATACATCATCTGATTGAAGTTTTACACCGCGTGGCAGCAGGTTGTGGTGGTTAATGAAATTATTGACGGCGTGAAAGACGGCTTGTTTGAGACCTGCCTCATGTGTGCCGCCAAGGGCTGTAGGTATGAGGTTTACATAGCTTTCACTGGGTGCATTTCCTTCTTCCACCCAGCTTAATGCATAAGCTGCACCTTCGCCTTGATTGAAATCTGTGTCATGGTTGGCGCCTAGATAGTTTTCACTAGCAAAGATAGGTGTAGCGGTTTGGCTATCTGAGAGGAGATTCAGTAAATAACTTTTTAGGCCATTCGGATATTGCCAGTTTTGTGTCTGTGCTTCATCTGTACTATTGATATACCGAGTAAGGGTGACACTGATGCCTGGCAGTAATACTGCTTTGGCACGCAATGTGCGTTCAAGTTCAGCTATGTTGTATTGTGGGTTGTCGAAGTAATGACCGTCAGGCCAGATGCGAACTTCTGTTCCACTATCTTTGGAGGTGCATTTGCCAATTTCAGTCAGGGGCTGAATTACTTCTCCAGCGGCAAAGACAATTTGATAAATTTTGCTGTTTCTTTTAACGGTGACTTCCAATCTGGTGGAGAGGGCGTTGGTAACGGAAACGCCGACACCATGTAGCCCGCCAGAGAATGCGTAAGCACCATCACCACTTTTTTTGTTAAATTTACCACCCGCATGAAGCTGGGTAAAAACCAGTTCGACTACAGGAACCTGCTCAGTTGGATGTAATCCAGTTGGTATGCCTCGTCCATCATCCTTTACGGTTACTGAACCATCCTGATTTAGGATGACGTCGATGTTTTGTGCATAACCGCCAAGTGCTTCATCGGCAGCATTATCAATGACTTCCTGAATGATGTGGGTAGGGCTGTCGGTTCTGGTGTACATGCCTGGCCGTTCTTTAACTGGTGCCAGACCTTTGAGTACGGTTACGCTAGATTCATCGTAAGTTATGGATTTGCTCATAATTTATTTCAGACTGGTAGTATTGCCAATATAGAACAAATTACCGTAAAAAATTTAATTTTTCGGTAATTTGTTTTTGTTTTGTGCTGGGATCAGGCAGGTGAATGCCGGCTGAATGACCGGCTTTTATTCAGCCAGTGAATATTTATCATCGTGATTCTGACGGTTTTGTACGAATTCAGTCCACTCCGGTAGTTGATGCAGAAAACGCGACAATTCGTGCAGTGCATTAAGATAGACATTGCGTTTGAATTCTATCACTTCATCCACTGGTGCCCAGTACTGGTGCCAGCGCCATGCATCAAATTCGGGATGGTGGGTGGCACGCAGGTGGATATCACTTTCACGTCCAGTCAGACGCAGCAGATACCATATCTGTTTTTGTCCTTTATAGGAGCCTCGCCATTCGCGTTTAATCCAATGTGTGGGAACGTCATAACGTAACCAGTCACGAGTGCGCCCAATGATTTTGACATGATGTGGCAACAGGCCTACTTCTTCCATCAATTCTCGATACATGGCAGCTTCGGGACTTTCTCCCGGTTTGATGCCACCCTGTGGAAACTGCCAAGAATGTTCGTGTACCCGTTTGCCCCAGAAAACCTCATTACGGTCGTTGGTGATGATTATCCCGACATTGGGGCGATAACCTTCTCTGTCTAACATGGTAGTTCGCCCAGTAAATAAACTGAATTTTCGCACAAATCGAGATAGGAAACCAGTTAGGATTGTTTGATGATGAGACAAGGCTATTTGCTTAATTAAATGCTATTGGTATTTTTGTTGGTTTTATATATTAAAGGATTTATCAAACAAGAGTAGAGTAGGTAATATGTTATGTTGATTGTATATTGCAATTGAGTCAGTATTGGATATATTGATTATCCGGATAATTATGAATCAAGCCATATCTGATCAATATGGCTTGTTATGTATTACCTAAGTACTATTACTGGTGCACAGTTTCCAATAGAAGAATATTTTTTTCGTTTTCTTCTGGAATCTGCTCTTTTGTATTAACCGGCTGAGTGTGCTGGTAAAATGCAGCTCGTTTGGCGGCCTGAAAAATTTGTAATCTTCGACGATGTTGCATAGTTAAATCCTTTCTCGCTTGTCGGTGTTGTGCACCAACTGTTGTCATTAATACTTGTTTTACAGGTACTACTATAAGGTGACAATGCTTATGCCTGCATGAATATTATTATTGTTTTTTTAGATAATTTTTGTTTTACTATAAAATATATTAGATATAACAAAAATTTGCAAGACAGTAAAGATGTTCTGTTTGATGATGATAAAAACAGATATGGTCTGAACTTAATGATTTTGAAGATATCAGGCAGCAAAAGCTGCCTGATAAATGTGTAGGTAATTAAGAATTAATGTTTTGGTTGGCTGTTGCTGCTATGTCTATTTTGCGGATTGCTGCGCTGACGTCCTGCTTGGTTGCCTTGGCGCGAACGGTTGGGCTGCTGCTCATTATTATGGCGACGGTCGGCATTCCAGTTGCCGCTTTTGCCTTGGTTGCCAAATGAACGACGACCTTTATTAGCAAATTTACTCGAACGCTTGCGAGTGGGTTCCATACCGCTGATGGTATGTTCAGGCAGTTTCCGATTGAGGTAGCGTTCTATTTTGTGAACTTTGATGTACTCGTTCACTTCAGCAAAAGTAATGGCCAAACCGGTGCGACCTGCACGGCCGGTACGTCCTATGCGGTGTACATAATCTTCTGCCTGTTTGGGTAGGTCGTAATTGATTACATGCGTAATAGTAGGTACGTCAATACCTCGTGCAGCTACGTCTGTAGCGACCAGAATTTTAATTCGGCCTTTGCGTAAATCCATCAAGGTGCGGTTTCGCCAGCCCTGGGGCATGTCTCCATGCAGACAGTTAGCAGAAAAACCTTTTTCGTATAGTTCGTCAGCCAGTTGTTCGGACATAGCTTTGGTGGCGGTAAAGATTACTGCTTGATCAATACTGGCATCACGTAACAAATGATCTAGCAGGCGATTTTTATGACGAATATCGTCACAATATAGCAATTGTTCATCGATTTTGCCTTGTTTTTCTTCACGGGCAATATCAATTTTCTGAGGCTGGTTGGTTAGTTTCTGCGCCAGTTTGCCAACCATGCCATCCCATGTGGCTGAGAATAATAGGGTTTGACGTTCGGCAGGAGTGGCTGCGACGATGGTTTCGATGTCATCAATGAAGCCCATGTCTAGCATGCGGTCTGCTTCGTCCAGAATGAGGACTTCCAAACGCCCAAAATCGATGCGTCCCTGACGCATGTGATCCATTAATCGTCCTGGAGTAGCTACGATCAGGTCGATGGGGCGCGCTAAGGCTCGGATTTGTTGTCCGAAGGCGGTGCCGCCCACTAGGGTAACTGTGCGCAGCCAAGGCATATTTTTGCCGTATATCTGAGCATTTTTCTCGACTTGCTGGGCAAGTTCACGTGTGGGCGTTAATACCAGTGCACGCGGGCCTTTGCCGGATTTTTCGCTGCGTTTAAGCAATTTTTGTAGCGTTGGCAAAAGAAAAGCGGCTGTTTTGCCTGAACCTGTCTGTGCAGAAACCATTACATCCTGATTATTTAAAACAGCGGGAATAGATTCCAGTTGTACGGGAGTTGGGGTTTCATATCCGGCAGCAATGAGCGCGCTGGTAATTTGTTTGTCTAAATGTAAATCTGAAAAAGACAATGTCATGGTTTTCCTTTGGTTAAACGACCAACCAAACGTGATAATCTAGTTTATTTTGTTGAAAATAGATTACTGGAAACTGTTGCTAGCTTAAGCCAAGGAGGAAAGTAATATAAAGATAGCAATTGGTTGTCGTTAGCTTGTGTGTGGGTATTTTATACATCGACGACAACCAAGTAGCGAAAGCAGTACTGCGGCTAATGGTAGATGGCGTTACATCATAAAAGAGATTCTGGATACGCCGGAATTAACTCAGGTTGTAAACGATGGTTTCAAATTATTCGTTAAATTATAAGTTATTTCGGTTTTTTTAGCAACCTGATGACTGGATGGTTATTTCAAACGCGCTGGGGAGATGGTGGTTTTTTCCGTTACAATGTGGGTATTAGGTTGTTTGTGGCAGATATGTAAAGTTTTATTTATGAGTAATGATATAGGTGCTTTTGCTAACCGTCTTGGTAAGAATATTAAACATTTGCGTAAGTGGGCGCAGCGTGAGGGGCTGGAGGCATGGCGGATGTACGACCGTGATATTCCTCAATATCCGTTTGCGGTGGATATTTATAAGGATCAGGTTCATTTGCAGGAATATGATACTGGCTGGCTGATGCAGAAGACAGAGTATGAGGAATGGCTGGGCGGGGTGATTGAGGCGATAGTGTTCGTTACAGGGCTGCCTGCAGACAATATTCATGTTAAAAGACGGGCGCGCCAGAAAGGTAAAGAGCAGTATGAAAAAACCGGTGCTGAAGGCACAGATTTTGTTATTCATGAATACGGACGTGCTTTTTGGGTAAATCTGGATAAGTATTTAGATACGGGTTTATTTATAGATCATCGTAATACTCGCAGGTTAATCGGTAATCTAGCTGAAGGTAAACGTTTTTTGAATTTATTTGCTTATACGGGTAGTTTTACGGTTTATGCGGCCACTGGCGGAGCCATATTGAGTGAAACGGTCGATTTGTCAAATACTTATCTGCAATGGGCGAAACGTAATTTTGAGCTAAATGGATTGGATAGTTTAAAGCATCAGATTGTGCGTGCTGATGTGTTCCTGTATCTGCAGCAGGCAGCTGAACTAAGCAGGCAGTTTGATTTAATTGTAATGGATCCACCGAGTTTTTCTAATAGTAAGAAAATGCGAGATATTCTTGATATTCAACGGGATCAGGAAAAGTTGATTGATGGGGCGATGCATTTATTGGCGCCACAGGGGGTGTTGTTTTTCTCAAATAATCTGCGGAGTTTCACGTTGAATGCTGGTTTGCATCAACGCTACAGCATTCGGGATATTTCTGCAAATACTGTACCTGATGATTTTCGCAATACCCGCATTCACCAGTGTTGGGAGATCAGGCATCGATAATTTCTGGGTTATGATTACGGGAGGTGATAATGATTGGCAATATACAATTCAAGCAAATTTTGATTTTGATGAGTATGCTGTGTTGTCCAGCTTTGAACCAAGCAGCGGTCATATATCATTCCGGTCATGGTGAGCGCGATATCATTGTTGATTTGCCTATTTCACGAACCACTACGATTAATAAAACGGTACATATTGATGCCACTGCTGGCTCAACTGTGATTTATACTGATACGCCCGTATATCCTGCTGCTCTGCCTTATCCAGATTATCCTGAAATTTTACCTTATCCGCCTGTTTATCCTGTTTCTTCCAGTATCAGCTTGCGTCCGCTCAATAGTGTATGTTTGCGTACGAAAAGCATGGCTTCGGTATGGCAGCCTGTTTTGCTTGAAACTTGTACGGCTGGAGAAATCAGTGAGGCTATGTATTTCCATCAGGGAAAAGTATGGCTGAACAATCGTTGCCTTGCTGTTAAAAATCATGATGTTGGAGTCGTTTCTTGTACGCAAAGTAGAAGAAATAACTGGTTACTAACGGGACGCCAGCTTCGAGATAGGGATAGTAAATTATGTGTGGATGGGGCTAACGGCTCTTTGCAATTACAACCCTGTAGTGATGTTTCTAGTCAGAAATTTCATTAAAACTATGAATAAATTGGAAATTGATTAAATGTATTTGGGTTTGTGGTATCTAATTAGATGACTGTTGATTGCTCTGTTTTACTAATTTTGAATTTAAATTGATGGATTATAACTGGTCATTTGTGTTTGATTTTGTAATCAAGAATTGATTTATGTTAACATAATTGAAGGTAATATTATTTTTGGGTTTACTTAATTTTATTTTTCGATTGGTTAAGGTAATTTATTTAAAGAATTTTATTTTTTTATTTAAAAATTCTGAGATTTGGCTGATATGAAGGTTTTTTGCAACCTATCTGGCTGCTAAGTGCATTAATTACTATTATTATTTGCATAGTTTGTATATTGATTTGCTGACAGGTAAATTAGACACTGAGTAAGTTTAAGATCTCAATGCTGTTAGCTGTTTTGGCATAAGATTATTTTAAAATGATATTGTTTGTATTCTGAGGGTTGTTCTATACCGTTATGTCTTGTTTTTCTTCCTGTATTCTGCCACCTTCAATGCTGGGCATTATGGGCGGTGGCCAGTTAGGGGCAATGTTTACAGTTGCTGCTAAAACAATGGGTTATCAGGTGATGGTATGGGATCCTGATCCTGAAGCTCCTGCTGCTCAATTTGCTGATGTGCATTTGTGCGCTGCTTTTGATGATTCTAAAGCTTTACAGGCTATGGCTGAATGTGCGGCGGTAACGACGGAATTTGAAAATGTCAATGCTCAGTCTATGCGCTGGTTGGCACAATATACAGTTGTGTCTCCCTCTGGTGAATGTGTGGCTATTGCACAAGACAGGCAGCAGGAAAAGGAATGGATTGCTAAAGCTGGGCTGAAAACGGTACCTTATCGTGTTGTTTGTGCTGAATCTGATATTGATAGCCATGTTGAAGAATTATTACCAGGAATACTGAAGACGGCGACGCTGGGCTATGATGGTAAAGGTCAGATAGCGGTTAGTACAATTGCTGAATTGAAGTCTGCTTTTGCCAAATTAGGGCAGGTGCGCTGTGTGCTGGAAAAAAAAGTAGATTTGCGTGCGGAAATTTCGGTGGTAGTGGCACGGCTTGATGAAGAGCACACGGTGTGTTTTCCAGTTGCAGAAAACCAGCATGAAAATGGTATTTTGGCATATTCGCTGGTACCGGCTAGACTACCTCTTTCAGTTTTACAGCAGGCTGAGCAGATGGCATGCCGGCTGGCTCAGGCCATAGAATATAGAGGGGTCATGGCAGTTGAGATGTTTGTTGTGGGCAGCAAGATGCAGCTGGTAGTGAATGAAGTGGCGCCGCGGCCGCATAATTCGGGCCATTTTAGTATGGATGCCTGTATTTCGGACCAGTTTCAGCAACAGGTGAGAATAATGTGTGGTTTAAAACCGGCTGCTGCTGATTTGTTACAGCCTTGCTGTATGGCCAATATTCTTGGTGATGTATGGCCGCTGCAAGCTGAACCGAACTGGTCTGTCGTGCTGAATCATGCAACGGCATTTTTACATCTGTATGGTAAAAAACAAGTCCGTCCGAGTCGCAAGATGGGACATTTTACTGTTCTTGCACAGGATTCTGAGCAGGCCTTGCAAATGGCTCGCGCTCTTCATCTGCGTTTGCAATCTGGTGCTCAAGAATTTTGCTCGACTGATGTTAATTTATCCTGATGATTTGGGCTAAAGGATAATACCTTGGAACTGAAAAGCTTTAAGTGGCGGCCTTTGGTATGGCTGTCACATGGCTGGAAGATGCTGGGCTATGTTTTGCCGATGGCTCTTGCCTGTGCCGGTATCACCGGCTTGCCCATTTCTATGGCTCTGGCCAGCTTGTTGTGTGCACTATTGTGCTGCCTTCTTTTTGGTGGCCGTAATAAAGTATTGCTGACGCCCGCACCGTTTTCAGCTTTGATGCTTACCGCATCGATAGCTTACTATGCCGGTGCGGTGTCGGATCGGCTTATGGTAGCGAGTATGCTGACTCTGTTTACTGGAGGCTGGTTAGTATTGCTGACTGTGATTCTGCCACGGCATTGTATGAACTGGATTGCCCGTCCGGTGTGGCACGGTATTGGAATGGGGATTTCCTTGACTCTGATGGTGATGCTGGCACCGATTATTCTTGGTGTGGCCGCCAATAATAGCTCATGGCTGGAGCAATGGGTGCTACTGCTAAACTGGCATAGCTGGAATTGGCCGAGCGTGGTGCTGGCTGCTCTTTCTCTTGCTTTACTGCTGTTTTGGCGAACGCAATCTCAGCCGAAAGCTTTGTGGGTGTTGCTGTTGGTATGGATGCTCAGCCATATTTGGCCGTTTACATTGCTGGGTGTGGCTACTCCGGTACAGCAAAACTGGCAAGTTTGGATGCAAGTGAGTCAAGTACATGCAGACTGGGCTTTGCTGGTATTTATGAGTGCTACGATTGCTTTATTGATTAATGTAGAAATTTGCCAATATTTACCAGATCGTTTCCGGTACAGCACTGGTTTGACTGGTTTGACTAATATTCTGTCTGCGCTGACTGGCGGTATGGTGGCCAGTGTGGGTTATGTAGATGATCAGGCTCTGCGATTAACCCGTTCGACGTTGTTGACAGCACTGGTGATATTGTTACTGATCTATTGCTGGTCATGGTGGCGTGCGGTTCCGCTGCCAGTGCTGGCCGTAATTGCGCTGTATGCAATCTGCGTGCAGATAAACTGGAGTGAGTTGCGCTTGTATTATCGCCAATGGGGTGATTTGTTATGGTTGTGTGTTTCTGCGCTGCTGATTGTGTTGTTTGGTATCTGTGCCGGTTTATGGCTGATTATTTCTTTAGGCTTGATTGTGATGTGCTGGCATACTATTCGTCTGCGAGCATGGCCGTTGTTGCTGCCTGAAGTGCAGATTGTGGTACAGGAAGCTGTTATTACGCTGCCACAGATTTTGCTGTTTGCTAATGCCAGTAGCTTACTCCATAGAAGTTTTGATTTGGTTCGGACATTGAAAGTACAAAAGGTTTATCTGGATGTGAGTGCAGGCTGTCATACTGATGTGACGGTATTTGTCCATCTGCAGGTGTTGGCACGTAACCTGCATCAGCAAGGTAAAACTTTATATATCTGTGGCCTGAGTGAAGCGGCATGTATGGTGCTAACGACTAAAAAATTGGATTATTTGCTGCCTGAGCAATTGAGTACGCGTGATGCTGAATCTTTATTGATCAGCCCAAGCTATGCTGGTGAGCCTGTAACAGTATGAATTCGGTTGTGATACGGGGCTGAGTTGCGATTGTGTGGGTTTGTAAGTAACCAAGTTTTATAATAAGGGAATAGAAATAGAATGAGTAAATTTTGGAGTGAGAATACTAAAAGGTTGCAGCCTTATGTACCCGGTGAGCAGCCTAAATTTTCTAATCTGGTTAAACTGAACACTAATGAGAATCCATTTGCACCATCACCTTTGGTGTTACAGGCAATGCATGACGCAGTAAATGGGGATTTGCGTTTATACCCTGATCCGAATGCAGATAATCTTAAGCAGACTGTGGCAGACTACTATGGTTTGCAAAAATCGCAAGTGTTTGTGGGAAATGGCTCTGATGAGGTGCTGGCACACGCTTTTGCAGCTTTTTTTCAAGGTAAACAGCAGTTGTTGATGCCCGATATTAGCTATAGCTTTTATCCAGTGTATTGTCAGTTGTATGATGTGAAACCGCGTGTGATACAACTGGATGCGCAGTTTGCCATTAATTCGGCAGATTACGCTGGGGCAGTGGCGGGTGTGATTTTTCCAAACCCGAATGCACCTACCGGCTGTATTCTACCGCTCGCAATGATTGAAAAGATATTGCAAGCTAATCCTGAATGTGTGGTGCTGGTAGATGAAGCTTATATTGATTTTGGTGGTGTCTCTGCGGTGAAGTTGATTGCAGATTATCCTAATCTACTCGTAGTGCAGACATTATCTAAGTCACGGTCGCTAGCTGGTATGCGGGTTGGTCTGGCATTGGGGCAGGCTGAATTGATTGAAGGGCTAGAGCGAGTAAAAAACAGTTTTAATTCCTATCCGCTGGATCGTGTGGCACAGGCGGCGGCTATTGCTGCCTTCAAGGATGATGGCTATTTTCGTTCTACTTGTAAAAAAGTCATCGATAACCGTATCTGGCTGACTGAACAATTACGGCAACTGGGTTTTGAAGTCTTACCTTCTTATGCCAATTTTGTATTTGCTTGTCACGTAGAAAAAGCTGCCGAGGAGATTGCTGTCTTTTTGCGTCAGCATGGTGTGGTGGTGCGCCATTTTCAACAGGCTAGGATTGATAATTTTTTGCGTATCAGTATTGGGACAGTTGAGCAACAGCAGCGTCTAATAGCGGTGCTGAAAGAATTATTGATGAAATAATAATAATTAAAAATATTAATTTATTATTTGGGTATTGGCTATTTCAGGCAGTTCGTAGGAATTCAATTTAGTTCATATGAGCAAATTTGGTAATCATCTGCTAGTGATTTAAATTCGAAGTGCTGATTGGATCTGATGATTATTTTTTTGTCTTTGGTCACAAATATGGCACCCATATATTGATGTTTATCTAATTCTTTTATTCCTCGTTCTACTCCCAAGCCGTAAAGAATTGTGGAATAGATATCGCCAGTCAAGGAGTTGTCGGAAATGATAGTGACACTTTGCAGCTCGTTGTCTAAAGGGTAGCCACTCTGAGGATCAATGATGTGGTGATACAGTTTTTCATTCAGGATGAAATAGCGTTCATAAATCCCAGATGTTACAACTGATTTATTTTGCAGATGCAGAATTCCCAGCAGGCTGTCTGCGGCGGCAAACGGGCGTTTTAGTCCGATATGCCATTGCTGATTGCTGGTGAGGGGTGAGCTTCCAATGGTTAATACATTACCGCCACAGTTGATTATGGCCTGATGGATGCCATAGCTGGCTAATACCAGTTTGGTTATATCTGCTATATAGCCTTTGGCAATGGCACCTAAATCTATTTCCATGCCGGTTCTGGTCAGAAAAACAGTATGATTTTTTTCGTCTAGTTTT
This sequence comes from Snodgrassella sp. B3837, assembly GCF_026535955.1. Classification (NCBI taxonomy): domain Bacteria; kingdom Pseudomonadati; phylum Pseudomonadota; class Betaproteobacteria; order Neisseriales; family Neisseriaceae; genus Snodgrassella; species Snodgrassella sp. B3837. The sequence goes on along the minus strand of NZ_JAFNPI010000006.1, from coordinate 363,010 downwards.
ATTAGCTCAGGATTAGCTAGGGTCAGCCGCTTAGCAATTTCTTCAGCAGGCGGGACGCTGTGGCCGTTAAAGCCGATTTTCCATAGTTTAACCAGTGGTCCAATGGCAAAGTTGAAACAGCTATGGGGAAGTAGGCTGGCCTGTTTGGCCTGACGGATTAAATCAAAAACTAGTTTGCTGACTGCTACCGGCTGTGAGCCGGCAGCATGATTGATGCTCATCACTTCTGAATGGTTTCTGTTGACCGTTAATCGTGTTTCTAAAGCCTGTATGGTTTGAAACACAGCTGATACTGCCGGCAGGTTTTCTACAAAAAGTTGTAGGGAAACTGTTGTTCCCATGAGCTGCTGGCTGTAGGTATGGCAGGTTTCTGACATGGTGATGAGCAAGGTAAATCAATAATTATAGGTCTTTTGCATAGGCAGCTGCCTGATCACCAGCCTGAATACCAAAAATAATGATATCGGCAATGGCGTTACCACCGATGCGGTTACCCCCGTGTACGCCACCAGCTACTTCGCCTGCTGCGTATGCGCCTTTAATAACTTGCGCATTGGTATCAAGTACTTCTGTATTGGTGTTGATAGTAACACCACCCATGGTATGGTGGATACCTGGTGCAATCGGAATTGCATAGAATGATGGCTGGTTTAAAGGGTGGCGCATGCCGGTGGTGCGGCCGAAATCTTCGTCATGCTGCTGTTCGACAAAACGATTATAGCGTTCTACCGTATTGCTGAGGGTTTCCGGGTTGATATCCAGTTTTTCTGCCAGTCCAACTAAAGAATCTGCCTGTACAGCCAGTCCTTTGCCGATGTAGGTATCTGCTGCTTTATTTTCCTGACGTATTTGCTCATCGAATAATATATAAGCATAATGATCTGTAAGGGCGATGATACTGTTGGAAACTTTATCGCGTGTGTCTAGCTCGTTGACAAAGCGTTTGCCATGCCGTGATACCAGTATGGCACCACCGCCACGTATAGATTCTGAAATCAGATAGGCAGTTTTTTGTTCGACTGTGGGATGAATCTGTATTTCATTCATGTCAACTGTACCAGCGCCGATTTTCTGTAACAGGGCAATGCCTGAACCGGTAGCGCCTTTGTGGTTGGTGGTTACAAAATTTGCTAAGTCTGGTCGGTAATGTGTCACCATCTGCGCGTTGGCACCAAAACCACCTGTGGCTACGATGATTGCTTTGGTGCTGATGCGTTGTTCATTGCCATCTTCGTCATTCACTATTACTGCATTGATCCGTCCATCTTTTAGTTCGATATCGGTAACGGAGGTATCGAGCATCAGTTCGATACCGCGCTCATTGATGTTTTTCAATAAGCCGCTAATCAGAAATCCGCCTACGGCCGCACCATTATTTGGACGATGGGTGCGGTCTACGCTCATGCCGCCTGTGGTAGTTAGATTGTTTAAGCGGATTCCTTTTGCGTCCAGCCAATTGATAGCCGCCGGCGCATGTTCGACAAAGTAGTGTAATAGTTCAGGATTGTTTTTGTTTTTACCGCCTTTTAAGGTCTCGTTATAGAACCATTCTTTATGGTCGGTAATGCCTGCCTGTTGCTGGAACAGGGTTTCTGCGGCGTTCATGCCGGCTGAGGCTTTATTGGTATTGCCACCGGCAATTGGCATTTTTTCAATGATGACGACAGATGCACCTTTGTCGTGAGCTTCTATTGCTGCTGCCAGTCCGGCACCACCACTACCTACTACAACCACATCACAGGTTTTGTCGTCGCCATCGCCGCCTTCAACAATGCTGGCTACTTTGTAGGAGGTGGAAATGGCTTTTGTTACTGCTTTTTTAAAGGCATCGCACTGTGATGTGGCACCACTGATGGCATCGACATAAGGGCTGTTGGCGGCCAATATCCGCTCTTTGATTTCGTTGAAATTGCGAACGGATACGTGGTCTAGCTGTTCGGCATTTATAAGTGACATGTCTTTGATGAAATCTTCTCCCAGCTCTACATTGATAACGAATTTGTTTTCGTAGTCATCGCTGACTGTCTGCTGGTAGGTGCCGGCATGGAATTTTTTGGTATTGATTTCTCGTACCATGCTATGGATAAGCGGAAAGCGCCATAAGGGCTCGGGTATGCATAGCTCGGTACGCTGATCGCTATTCATGGACAGTTGTAAATCATCGTATTGCTGTATACGATCTGCCCAATCTGGATAGGCAACGCATGCTCGTCCTGCAGCTACTAAATCATAGCCGTGTGCCATGGCTGTCTCTGCATCAGCCTTGTTTACTACATTACCTACGCCGATGACGGGTACTTTAGCCAGCGCTGCTGAACGCTGTTGAATGTATTTATCTATTAACGGTGTTTCGTCGTCAGTATCAATGATGGATGGACGTAAAGTCGCAGCCATGGAGAAATGGACATAGTCAAGACCGGTTTGTGCTAGTTTATCTAGTAAAAACAAGGAATCTTCAAAGGTAATCCCAGGTACTTCTAGCTCTTCTGGTGAGAAGCGGTAACCAATGATAAATTCTTTATTTGCATGTTCTTCTGCCATTTGCCGGCTGATTTCTAGTACCGCTAGCGGGAAACGGGTGCGGTTTTCACGGCTACCACCCCATTTGTCTTGTCGCTGGTTGGCATGAGGTGAGAAAAACTGTTGAATCAGATAAGTATTGGCGCCATGAATTTCAATGCCATCGAAGCCGGCGGCTATGGCTCGTCTGGCGGCATCGCCAAATTTTATAATCATGTCTTCCACTTCACCCGCGCTCATTGCTACCGGTACTGTGGCATTTGGTCGAGGAATAGCGATGGCACTGGGTGCTTTTGGTGTTTGGCCGCCGATAAGCTGAGGTTCCACCATGCGTCCGCCATGATAGATTTGTATAATTGCTTTAGAACCTTGTTCTTTGATAGCTGCAGCAAGCAGGCTCAGACCTTCGATGCAGTCGTCGTTATGTATGCCGATGGCGCCAGGAAAAGCCGGTCCCATGGTATCGACGAACCCGCATTCCACTATAACAGTTCCGATGCTGCCAGCTCGCTGGCGGTAATATTCAATTAGGTTGTCGGTAACCGTGCCATCATAGAATCCGCAGCATGTTGTCATTGGTGCCATGACCAGTCGGTTTTTCAGAATGGCCCCGTTGGGTAGGGTAAGCGGATTATATAGTGGAGAAGATGGGGTATTCATACGCATTATCAGTTAATCAGAATCAGTCTAAAATTAGAAATAGGCGCATGGTAGCGTAAACCTTTGTACTCTTCTATTGAGCAAAAGTAGTATATATAACAACGGCATATATTAAAGCTATTGTATTGATGATAATCAAAATTATGCGGTTAATTCTGGTAAAACTAAGCTGATTTTTGCTATGTAGATGCTCTTTCAACAGTGCTGTATTTGTGTATTTGGAAGTATGTTTTGAAGGTTAGAATGAACTTGGGTTGATAATAGCAGTTTGCTTTTAGGATGACATATTTGTGCGTTTGTGCTTTTAGATTTTTATGGTTCAGAAATTAAGTTCGACCTATAAAATATTTAAAAGGTTAAATATAATCAGGTATTTGAATAGTCTAGTTTACTTGAGATGAGAGATGCTTAACTGTTGCTGGTGTAAAACGATTGTCTGATTAACGAATATTAACATTATTATTATAAGTGTTGAGCATGACGCTGCTCGTTGCGCTCGGGTACAATCAGTTTTTTCTATTGAAATTTTTTACTCATGGCATCTCTGGAAACATGGATTGGTTTACGTTATTTACGGGCCAGGAAACGTAACGGGTTTATGTCATTCATTACCGCAGTGTCAATTGCTGGTATCGCACTCGGAGTTACTACTTTGATTGTGGTGCTGTCGGTGATGAATGGTTTTCAAAAAGAAATTCGTAATCAGTTACTCAGTGTCGCTCCGCATGCTGAAATGGGCTTTTATGAAAACAGTCTGGATCAGCATTGGCAGGATTTGCAAAAGTTAGTACAAGGGAATCCACAGGTGGTGGGCACGGCACCCTATGTAGCAGACCAAGCTTTGTTAGCCAATGCCGGCGAGGTACGTGGAGTGCAGATTCGCGGCATTGATCCCGCACTGGAAGGCAAAGTTGTGGATTATGGAGCCGGCATGCCCAAAAATGGTTTTGCTTCACTGAAACCTGGTGAATTCGGTATTTTGTTGGGCAAGGATTTGGCAGAGGCGCTGGGTGCTAATATTGGAGACAAAATCACTGTTATCACGCCTGATGGAAATGTCACGCCCGCTGGCATGGTGCCGCGTCTGAAACAGTTTACTCTGGTAGGGGTAGTAAAAACCAAGATTTATGAAGTGGATAATACGCTGGCTTTAACCCATATTAGTGATGCTCAAAAGCTTTACCGGCTAGGAAATAATGTAAGTGGTCTAAGGTTGAAACTGGCTGACCCACAAAATGCACCAGATGTGATTCGCAAAATTGTGCCACCTAAATTACAGAATGAAATTTGGATTCGTGACTGGACTTTTCAAAACCGCAGTTATTTTGATGCAGTACAGATGGAAAAACGCATGATGTTTATTATTTTGCTGCTAATAATTGCGGTGGCTGCATTTAATCTAGTGTCTTCATTAGTGATGGCGGTAACTGAAAAGCAGGCAGATATTGCTATATTACGCACTCTTGGGCTTTCCCCAGCCGGTGTAATGCGTATTTTCATGATTCAGGGTGCGGTAGCCGGTTTTCTGGGTACTTTTTTCGGAACCTTGTTTGGTGTCACTCTTGGTTTGAATATTGGCCGCATTGTTGCCTTTTTTGAGCACCTAACTGGTAAACATTTGATTCCATCGCAAATTTATTTTGTTAGCTACCTGCCGTCGAATGTGGAGTTTACTGATGTTTGTACTATTGCGGTGATTTCTTTGCTACTGGCTTTTGTGGCTACGCTGTATCCGAGCTGGCGTGCTGCCAAAACTCAACCGGCGGAGGCATTACGTTATGAATAAGCCGGAATATGTGATTGAATGTGAACATGTCAGTAAAACTTATGATGATGGCCATTTACAGGTATCGGTACTTGATGATTTGAATTTCAAAATCGGGAGTGGCCGAAGTATCAGTGTGGTTGGCGCTTCCGGCAGTGGTAAATCCACTTTACTACATCTTTTGGGTGGCCTGGATACACCCAGCTCAGGCAGCATTCGCCTAATGGGGCGTGATATTACTGAGCTGAGTCAGAAAGCCATTGGTCAGCTGCGAAATCAGTATTTGGGTTTTGTATATCAGTTTCATCATTTGCTGCCAGAGTTTACAGCGCTGGAAAACGTGATGATGCCTTTGTTGATTGGTCACATGCCCAAAGCACAGGCGGAAGAACAAGCAAGAGCAATGCTGGATAAAGTGGGTTTGAAACAGCGTTTGGCGCATCGTCCTGGAGAATTATCTGGCGGTGAGCGGCAGCGTGCTGCCATTGCTCGCGCTTTGGTTACTCATCCAGCCTGTATTCTGGCGGATGAACCTACAGGAAATCTGGATCGTAAAAATGCCAGTAATGTGCTCGATATGATGCTCGATTTGCAACATGAGCTAGGCACCAGTCTGGTAGTGGTTACCCATGATGATGAGCTTGCTGTACGTTTTGATGAGGTATTAACGGTATCAGATGGGAAATTAATACCTTTTGCAGCAAACTGAACCGTAGGGTTAATGGCTAATGATGGTTGCAGTGTATGGCAAATGAAATAACAGTGCAGGCAGGCTCTGAACAACCCGACCATCCGGCTCTGGCGGCAATGGCTCAGGTGCTGGGTACAGTTGTTCCGGCTGAATGGGCTGTGATGCAACCTTGGGCTAATGCACTGTTATGGGCGTTGAATCGGGGGGACAGTTATATTGTTGTTCCGCGCGAATACCGGACATCTGTCCGCAATTGTCGGATGCTGGTAGGGGCAGCCGGTGCGTATACGCCATTTGTTTTGCTGGATAATCATTTGTTTTCAGGCCGTATCTGGCAACTCGAGCAGGATATTGCTGAGAATCTGTGGAAACGCACAACAGTAAAATCTGTACCTTTAGATATGGAGGCTGTGGCTGTTGATCTGACTGAGTGGTTTCCGGATGCAGACAGTGCACAGCAGAGGTTTGCAGCGGCGCTGGCTCTATTACAGCATTTTGTGGTTATAAATGGCGGGCCGGGTACCGGAAAAACGACTACTGTTGCCAAAATTTTGGGATTGGTGCTCAAGCACGCATGGAAATTATCACGTCCGCCGCATATTGCTTTGGTGGCGCCTACCGGTAAAGCGGCAGCACATATGGCCAATGCCTTGCAGCGAGCTTTAAGTAAACTACCTTTGGATCAAGACAGTAGACGTTTGCTGGGACGGCTTGGCGGTCAAACTGTACACCGGTTGCTTCAGCTACAACCGCCTCTTTTAACAGGCCCTTATGATGCTGAGCATCCTTTACCGGTGGATATTCTGGTGGTGGATGAGTCCTCAATGCTGGATTTATCTTTGTTTCGGGCATTGCTGCGTGCTCTGAAAGAGGATGTGCGTCTGATATTGCTTGGTGATGCTAATCAGCTTCCAGCTGTTGGTGCTGGTAATGTATTAGCAGAATTGTCGCGGCCGACAGTATTGTCTCTTGCTCTAAAACAAAAGCTTACCACGCTGCTGCCAAATCAGATTCTGCCCGAAACCAGTAGTCAGGCTGGAATGGCAAGTCATGTGGCTACATTGAGTCACAGCTACCGTTTTGATGCTACGCAAGGTATCGGTGCTTTGGCGACTGCCTGTATTAAAGGTGATGATGAAAGTGCTATGAATGCCGTCCGCCGCTTTCCGGCACAGTTGCAGGTGCGTTCGGCTGATTGGCAGCGGATGTGTCATGATTTGTATGCTCTGCATCAGCCATGGTGGCAGGCCGTGGCCGATCATGATGTTGATGCAGTTTTTAGCCATCTAAATGATATTATGGTGTTGACAGCTTGGCGAGCTGATGCTGAAGCATTTAATCGGCATTACCGGCAGTTTTTGCGTAGTCGGCAGCATCTGAATACCGATAGCTGGTTTGCTGGTTTACCTATCATGATTACCCAAAATGATTATGCGGTGGGTTTGTATAATGGCGATATAGGTGTCATTCTTCCTGATGAAAATCATTCTGGTCACCTATGTGCCTATTTTAATGATGGTAATTCTTTTCGTTCGATGGTTCTCAGCCGTCTGCCTCCTCACGAAGATGCCTTTGCGATTACGGTACACAAAAGTCAAGGTTCGGAATACGATAGTGTATGGTTTGTGGCTCCTCAGACTAACGCTGCAGCAGATGACCCACTGTTTAATCGAGCGCTTTTTTATACTGCGTTGACTCGTGCACGGGAGCAGTTTATTTTCTGTGGTACTGCCAAACAAATGGTTCAGGGAATTAAAAATAGCCAGCAACGACGCAGTGGGCTGGGTGCTGCTCTGGCTGGAAAAGCATTACAGCAGTCGCAATTGTCTTTATTTTAATTCTGCTACTAAATGTGAAATCAAATTATTTGGATAGGTTTAGGTAACAGTGAAATTGAAAGCATCCATGCCTATCTGGCTGTAGAAAGTAAATTCTGCTATCCTGTTTTTTATCAAAAAAATATGACAAAGATTGAATGATGCCAACACCTTTAATTGCCGTTATTGCTGCCATGCAGCCTGAGCTGGATTATTTACTAACTCAACTGGAAAAACGTCAGGATGATGTAGCTGGAGCAGTGCATTTTTATCTAGGTGAAATTAAGGGTGTGCGGGTAGTGCTGGCACTAAGCGGAATAGGTAAAGTCAATGCGGCACTGACAACGGCAATCATTATTGAACGATATACACCTGATTATGTGATTAATACGGGAAGTGCAGGCGGTCTTAAAGCTGGTATGCAGATTGGTGATGTGGTGGTAGGACAAGAAGTAGCTCATCATGATGTCGATGTTACTGCTTTTGGCTATGAGTCTGGTCAGGTACCACAGCTGCCACCTAGATTTAAAGCTAGTGAGCTTTTGGTTGAAGCAGCTACTTGTGCGGCGCAAGTATTCACTGGTGCACATATCCATACAGGCTTGATAGTCAGCGGAGATCAGTTTATTGGTACTGCCGAGCAGAACAGTGCCATCAAAGATAAATTTGCTGATGTGCTGGCGGTGGAAATGGAAGCTGCTGCCATTGCTCAGACTTGCTATCAGTTGCATATCCCGTTTGTCATCATCCGAGCCATTTCCGATAATGGTGACGCTAATGCTGCCATTAGTTTTGATGAATTTTTACAGCAAGCAGGCCAAAATTCTGCACGCATGGTAATTGATTTAATTACTTTAGGTCTGCAAAATAGCCCTGAATGATATGTTAAATTAAGCGCTACAGGAAAGTGATGCCGGCTGTACATTAGTTGCCTGCATCGTTTAAGTATTTTGATGCTTAAAAATATAATGATAATGGGTTTGTTTCTTTGCTTTTTAATAGTGAAATAAGCTAATAAATATTTAATATAGAGGATAATATTTTTGTGGAAAAAATGGCATATTTTAAATTTTCTAGCCATTGCTCATTTTCTGCTATCTTTTTTTCTGCTGGTGGAATTTGGGTACCGTAATTTTTACGAACAAATCCAAATCCATTCTAAAATGGATGCTCTAAGCCAATTTGCTGTGCTTGAGACTATCAGACACAACAAACAGATGTTTAAAATAAATCCGTTACTGGATTAACTATATTGATTGACTTTGTGGGTCACTCGCTTTTTAATAGCTTCTTTACAATCTCCGCTGATGCATGCATATGGCTGGTGACGCACGAGCTGACATTGTTGAAACCATCTTTTTTTAACCGGTAGTTTTTTTGTCAGGATGAAATTGTGTTCCAGTCGTTTTTTCCTAAGCCTCGTTGGTTTTTTTTGTCTGCCATTTTGTGGATTGGTTTAAATATTGCTCTCTGGTATACGGGAGGTAAGTCTGCTGGTGAATGGTTCGGCTTTCCGCAAGGCTATGCTGATAAGCCTCTGGCTATTGGCCTTTCTCGTTTTTGGTCGCCCGCTTTTGTATGGTTTTATATCTGGTTTGTGCTGGCTACGTTGGTATTCGCGGTTTTCTGGTCGGTGGTGGCACGCCATCCATGGCAGCGTTGGTCTATATGGGGTTCGGCATTAATTCTGTTTAACATCTGGTTTAATGTGCAGGTAAGTGTGGCGATTAATGCCTGGTATGGACCGTTCTGGGACATGATACAGAAGATGCTTAGCAGTGGTGGAGGGCCAATCAGTAATATTTATCAGAATATGCTGACATTTTTGCTGATTGCGATGGTTTCGGTGACTATGATTATGCTGAATGCTTTTTTTGTCAGCCATTATGTGTTTCGCTGGCGCACCGCGATGAACCAGTATTATATAGACCACTGGCCAAAATTACATACAGTAGAAGGAGCCTCTCAGCGGGTGCAGGAAGATACAATGCGCTTTGCCACTATTGTGGAAGAATTGTGTGTCAGTCTGGTACGGGCTGTGATGGTGCTGATTGCTTTTTTACCGATTCTGTTTGAATTGTCGAGCCATGTACCTGTGCTTGCATTGATTGGTGAAATTAAATACTCGCTGGTTTGGGCAGCGATAGGCTGGTCTTTATTTGGTACGGTGCTGCTGATGGTGGTGGGGATTAAGCTACCGGGATTGCAATTCAATAATCAGAAAGTAGAAGCAGCTTACCGGAAAGAGTTGGTATATGGAGAGGATGATATTGCACGCGCCCAGCCAGCTACGTTAAAAGAACTTTTTGAGCGGGTGAGGGTGAATTACTACCGATTGTATTTTCATTACGCCTATTTTAATTTGGTGAGTACATGGTACATGCAGTTGGATAATTTATTCGGTTTATTCATATTATCTCCATCGATTGCAGCAGGCACGATGACTTTGGGGCTAATTAATCAGATTCTGAACGTGTTTGGCAATGTGCGTGATTCGTTCCAATATCTGATTAGTTCGTGGAAAACCATTATTGAGCTATTGTCGATTCATAAACGTTTGAAAGCTTTTGAATCGATATTAAATACTAAAAATTAATATTTATATTTTCACGTTATTTTGGCTATATATAGTTTGCACATAAAACATAAAACAATCTTATATTGATTTTATATCAGGCAGAAGATTTATCTGGCAATGCTTACATATTTGCTGGCACCGAGTGCTGCAGACGTGTCATCAGTATTAGCGCTTGTTGGATTGGCCGGAAAATTAGCTAATTGTAATCTGATTCAGACAGCAAATTGTTGAATGAGCCAATAGTCGCTGAGACTTTCGGAACTGATGCTCAGTAATCCAATGCAATTAATCTTTTTCCAATGGCAGATGCTGGCTGAAACTCACTGCTGATGATATATAAGGTATTGTTTTTATCCTGTAAGAACAGAGGAATTGCTTGCGGATGGTCATGACAGTACTGCTGATAGTTGTAGGCAGCAGTAATGTTGGTAATTTTTATCCGAGCCTGCTTGTTTAGCATGTTTTCCAGACGCCCGAATGTCACCTCTTTTTCAAACAGTTGGCGGGAAACAAACTGATGTTGTTTCTGGGCGCGAGCGGTTAAATGCTGTTCTTCGGCAAAACGGATACGATAGATATTCTGCTCGCCGAATTCATGCCGAAATTGGAGTTCACATAAGGTATTCAGTTCTTTATCGCGGCTGACGGCGAACAAATGGCCAATGCCAATTAGGTCTAGTTGTGTCTGTGCATTTTCTGATACCGGATTACCGAAATAGGTGCGAAGACCCTGCATGCGGGCACGGGCAATCTGTATGTAGTGATAATCGGCAACCAAAACATCGATATTCAGTTGTTTTAGGGTATTAGCCAGCATCAGGGCGACATCATTGCTGCCAACAATCAGTACGCCGTTATTGGCTGGTTCGCGTACTTTCAAGATGATGGCAATTGTTTTTGCGCCCAGCCCCTGAATCAACACGGTACCAATAATTATTAGAAATACCAATGGTGCCAGTAATTCTGTACCGGCTAAATGCTGGTGTTCTAAACGCATTGCAAACAATGAGGCAATCGAGGCTGCGACAATACCACGCGGTCCGATCCAGCTTATCATTAGTTTTTCCTGCACGGTTAAACCGGAGTGGATAGAAGAAAACCACACGGCCAACGGACGCGCAACGAACATGGCAATCATCAGTAGCAACAATCCGTGCCAGCCAAGACCAAGTAGCGCAGCTAGGTCCATACGTGCGGCAAGGATAATGAATAATGTCGGAATAAAGAGTAAGGTAAGGGATTCGTTAAACGCCAGAATACTTTGGCGTGGAAATTGGGGCCAGTTAGCTAGTGTAAGTCCTAAAATCGTTACCGTGAGCAAGCCGGATTGGCTTTCCAGATAGTTGGAAATAGAGAACAGAATAAGCACAAATGCGAAGGTAACGACGTTGCGCATGTATTCCGGCAGCCAATAGCGTTTGATGGCATTGGCGAGAATTACAGCACCCAGCCCGCCACAGATTACAGCTACCAGCACAATTTTGCTAAAAAGCAGCAGTGAATTTTCGTGGCCGTTGGAAACTATGTACTCATAGACGAGTACAACGGCAATGGCGCCGATGGGGTCGATAATAATGCCTTCCCAGCGCAGAATATTGGCAATTTTTGTACGTGGCCTGACGCTGCGTAGCATGGGCGCGATAACGGTGGGGCCGGTGACACATACGAGGGCACCAAACAGTATAGCCACCCGTATATCCAGATTGAACAACCAGTAAGTAGCTAGTGATAATACTGCAATGGTAATGAGGGTACCAAAGGTCACCAGATTTTGAACTACACGGCCATGCTGGCTGATTTCGTGAAATTGCAGCGTAAGGGCGCCTTCAAACAAGATAATGGCTACACCTAAAGAAATACACGGAAAAAGGAGGTCGCCCATGACTTTATCAGGCTGAAACCATCCCAGCACTGGCCCAATGATTATGCCAGTGAACAACAGAAACAGTACGGATGGTTGTTTCAGATACCACGCCAGCCATTGTGCACCTATGCCCAGTGCCAGTAATGCTGAAAACTGAAAGGCTATATCCATTATTTTATATGTGTTGTTTGGTAGTTTCTATTCTGCCACAAACTGTTCCCTCTATTATTTTTTTTCATAATCAATTGCTGTTAGAGTGGCATGCAGTTAGGATCTTAGCTTAGGAATTTGTATCTAAGTTCAGTTAAGTGTTGATAGGTAAATGATGTTGGAAATTTATAATCAAATCTTATGTTTATATTAATATCTATTTACAAATGTGATAAATTGGTGGCTAAGATAGCTGAATCGCTGCACAATTAAGCTTCTTTAGAATGGGGATTAAATATATTCCAGAGGGTCTGCGAGTGTAGTTAATGCCTGACCGCTGCACAAATATTTGTTTTATTTTAAATAAAATGTGTGCGCAATCATGGAGACGTTATGAATACACGTATTGAACATGACAGCATGGGTGAGATCGCTGTATCTGAAAATGTTTATTGGGGAGCGCAAACTCAGCGTAGCCTGCAAAATTTTGATATCGGTGGTGAAACTTTGCCGCCAGCCATGATTCAGGCCATGGCTTTGGTAAAAAAGGCAGCTGCATTGACCAATCAGCAGCTCGGACGCATTAGTGACGAATGTGCCGGACTGATTGTACAGGCGGCAGAACGTGTTCTGGCTGGCGAACTGGCAGATCAGTTTCCTCTGGTTGTGTGGCAGACTGGTTCTGGTACGCAGAGCAATATGAACATGAATGAGGTTCTGGCTAATGTGGCAAACGAAATTGCCGGACAGCCTCGTGGTAGCTACAAACCAGTGCATCCAAATGATCATGTGAATCATGCTCAATCTACCAATGATTCATTCCCGACAGCCATTCATGTGGCGACGGCTATCCAAATTAATCAGCATTTGTTGCCAACAGTAAAAGCATTGAGAAACACATTGGCGGCGAAAGCTGAAGCCTTCAAGGATATAGTTAAAATTGGCCGTACACATTTGCAAGATGCTACACCGCTGACACTAGGACAGGAATTCAGTGGCTATGTTAGCCAGTTGGATCATGGTTTAGAACGTTTGCAACAAGCATTGCACTGGTTGTATGAGTTACCATTGGGCGGTACTGCTGTGGGCACTGGCCTGAACAGCCATCCGGAATATGCGGTAAAAGCGGCAGCAAAACTAGCAGAACTGACTGGTTTACCGTTTGTAACTGCACCAAATAAATTTGAAGCACTTGCTGGCCGTGATGCTGTGGTGTTTGCTTCTGGTAGCCTGAAGACACTGGCAGTAAGTCTGAACAAGATTGCTAACGATATCCGCTGGCTGGCCAGTGGCCCGCGCTGTGGCATTGGTGAAATTACTATTCCAGCCAATGAGCCTGGCTCAAGCATTATGCCGGGTAAAGTGAATCCTACTCAGTGCGAGGCTATGACGATGGTCGCAGCTCAAGTAATGGGTAACGACACGACGATTACAGTAGCTGGTGCGTCCGGTAACTTTGAGCTGAATGTGTTTATGCCTGTGCTGGTGTTTAATATTCTGCAATCAGTTCGCTTATTGGCGGATGCATGTAATAGTTTTAATCTGCGTTGTGCGGAAGGTATTGAGCCGGTACGTGAAAAAATTGATGCCAATTTGCATCATTCTCTAATGCTGGTTACAGCTCTGAACCGCCATATCGGCTATGAAAAAGCTGCTAAAATCGCCAAAACTGCCTATGCGCAAAATACCAGCCTGAAACAGGCTGCTATTGAGCTGGGTTTCCTCACTGCCGAAGAGTTTGATGAGTGGGTGATTCCTGAAGATATGATTGCTCCGCATTAATTCAGAGTAATTAAATAGCCACATTGTCTCGGAGATAATGTGGCTATTTTGTTTTGTAAGTGCTTGTAGATTATTTATTACTACTAAGGTAATGAAAAGATTAATGTTGTTCGTTGTCGGCGTCTTTTAATAAACGAGCTTCGACACGTACATAGTGCTGTTTATCTAACAGTTGCAGCCGCACTCCGGTGGTATCGTTGATGATACGCCATGAATTAACGAAACCGAGGGTACCGGTACCGGTGCGTTCATCTTCGATGTTGGCACACATTTTATCGATACCGAACGGTTGGCTTAGATGCAGAGTGTGGCGAAAATCTCGGTAGTTACCTTGGATATGATTACAGCCAAAAAAAGCATAATATTGGTGTGTATTTGGGTCGAAACGGATTCGAGCGCTGGTATCAGGGGTAGGCTCACCATTTAAAGTACGAATTTGCCAGTTACCGGACAGATAACGGGTATTGGGTTTATCTGCAATGGCACAGGCACTCACCATTAACAAGGCAGTCACGGTAGCCAGAATCAGTTTCAGCTTTTTCATTTGTTTAATTTCGTTAATTTATACAGCTAAATAATTTTAATTTAGCCTATAATTTTAGCATTTTTATTTAATTTTGTCAGGTTAAGCGCATTATTGTTGGGATTCGTGCTGTTGTTTGTATAAACGCAGCCATTCCTGTGCCTCTGCTTTTTGCTTTTCATTTCCATACTGGAAATCACGCATGGCGCGGCGGTAACTGGCCTGTTGCTGAGCTTTGGCAATCTGCTGTTGCTGAAATGAATCGTGATTATCCGGCACACGTCGTTGCTGCTGCTGAGTATGAGCTTTAGCCATGGCTTTGGCAATCAGAGCCGCTGGATTGATGTTGCTTGCTGAATTTAATTTAGTTGTTGTGGCTGAGGTTTTCTTCTGCCGTGCCTGTAGTTGCTGTTGTTTTTGTTTTTGTAGACGATGCAAGCGTTCGTTACGGTGTTGGAAACGGGTATGAGCCTGTTTAGCTGCGGCAAAGCGCTCATTTTGAATGTCTTCAGTTAAAACACGAGAGCGGGGTAACCATTGGTCTGCTACTGGCTGCATATGGATACAGTCTACCGGACAGGGGGGGAGACATAATTCACATCCACTGCATTCGCTGGTAATAACGGTATGCATTTGCTTTGTTGCACCAAAAATGGCATCTACAGGGCAGGCTTTGATACAGGCGGTACACCCAATACATTCGTCTTCATCAATGATGGCTATAGCCTTAGGCTGCTGAGCTTTATTGGTATCAGCAGGAGGGATAACCGGTACATTGAGTAATTGCGCCAGATCACAGATAACGGCCATTCCTCCCGGTGTACACAGATTAATGGCTGCCTCGCCTCGGCTTAATGCCTGTGCATAAGGGGCACAGCCCTGATAGCCACATTGCCTGCACTGGGTTTGTGGTAATAGCCGGTCGATGTGTTCTGAAGCAATAAACATAATAAAACTGATTAAACGAATACTAATTAAAAATCAATTTTAACATACTGGTTGTTGTGCCAATTTGCAGCAGGGTGCTGACTGACCGTTAAAAAAAATTATGCTTGTTTCGAGAAATAAGTCCTAGTATCAATGATGGGTATCAGTGTTTCTAGCTGGTGTCCAGCCGCCACCCAAGGCCTGATATAGTGAAACCTGTGCGTTCAGGTAATCCGCTTTACTCTGAATTAGCTGACTTTCTACACTGAGCAAATTGCGCTGACTATCCAGTACGTCTAAGTAAGGTGAATATCCGGCACGATAGCGGTTGCTAGCGTGATGTAGAGCACTTGCCAGTGCTTTCTGCTCCATTTCCAATGCTTGTTCCTGTTCTTGCAGACGGTAGCTAGCGGAGAGCTGGTCTTCCACTTCTTTTAGCGCTGTGAGCACGGTTTTTCGATAATTCCATGCAGCTTCGTTGCGTCTGGCTACATTCAAATCAAAGTTGGCCTTGATACTACCGCCTTCAAAGATGGGTGCCAGTATACTGCCGCCTATACTCCAGACGTTTACCGGTTCTTTAATCGGAGCAGTGGAAAAAATGCGGCCAAAAGCAGCACTGATTTTTACTGACGGTAGAAACTGTGCTCGCGCTGAAGCCAGATTGGCATCACTGGCAGCCAGTAATAATGAAGATTGAACTATATCTGGACGATTCTGCATCAGTTCAGACGGCAGCATGTCAGGAATGGCCGGTGCTTGCAGTTGGGATAATGGTAAACCACGCCCAATGGTGCGGCTGCTGGAACCAACCAGCATACTCAATGCATGTTCTTGCTGGCTGATACTCGATTGGACTACTGGAATCTGCTGCAATGTGGCGGCATACTCTGCTTGTGCCTGATTTAGCTCAAGTTTGGATGTATAACCAACATTGGCTTTGGACTGGGCAATTTTCAGTTCGCGCTGTCGTGCATCTAATGTTTTTTGTAGCAGATTGAGTTTTTCATCCAGAGCTCGTAGGGTAATATAGGATTTCACTGTGGTGCTGATTACACTCAGGCGTGTGGCAGCTTCGGCCGTTTCAGTGGCTTGTCGGTTTAAACGGCCAGCCTGATAGGCATGGCGGTTTTTACCGAATACATCCAGTTCATAGGCGGCCTGAAAACTGGGCTGTTCTACTCGTGTTAAAGTGGCCACTCCAAACGCATTCAGACTTTTCTGGCGGGTGGTGCCACCGCTGGCCTCCAGTGTGGGTAGCAACGAGGCGCGCGAGGCGTGTTCCTGAGCTAGTGCTTCCTGAACACGGGTCTGAGCCAGAGCTAAATCAATATTGTTTGATAGAGCTTCATTGATGAGCTGATCCAGCACAGGGTCATTCAGCTGTTTCCACCATTGAGCATCTGCGTTCTGACTAGTTGTTGTGGATTGTTCGTGCCAGTGAGCGGGGGCTTGTACTCGTGCTGTGGCCGGTACAGCCGGTATACGAGGAATACAACCGTTGAGGCTGATGGCCATAGCCGTAAGTATGGATAACTTAATCAATGGGGCGTTCATGCTTTCACCCTAGTGGTATCAATACTGACTACTACCGACATGCCGGGACGCAGGCGTTCAAATAGTTCATTATGGTTATCGATACGGATGCGTACGGCAATGCGTTGCGGTACTTTGACAAAGTTGCCAGTGGTAGTATCAGGTTTGATAGCGGAAAATTCACTGCCTGCAGCTGGTGAGATTTTTTCCACTGTACCTCTGATTTTGGTGCCGTTTAATGCGTCTACGGTAAACCATGCTGGCTGACCAACTCGAATATTGGCTGTCTGAGCTTCTTTGAAATTGGCCACTACCCATTTGCGTGCCGGTACCAGAAACATTAATTGTGTGCCAGCATTTACTAGTTGGCCATTTTTAACGCTGATTTCACTTAGACGGCCGTTTTCCGGCGCTCTCACTACCGTATTGGACAAGTCAATCTGTGCCAGACCTAGCTGGGCATGTGCATTATCCACATTGGCTTTCAGGCCGCCCTTATTGACATGGGTGCTTTTCAGGTCTTCCTGAGCAACGCGGTACTGGGCTTTGGCTTCTGCAACGCCGGTTTGTGCCTGTTTTAATGCGGCACGTGTCTGGTCACGCTCACGCAAAGACAGAGAGCCGTCTGCCACCAGTACATTTACCCTTGCCATATCGGCCTGTGCTTTTTCCAGCTGAGCCTGTGCATTGGCTATATCTGCTTCTCTGGCAACCAGATTGGCTTCTTTGATACGGCGGTTTTGTTCGTAATTAGCTAGGGAGCTATCTTGCAGACCAATTCCGGCTTCCGCAGCCGCTACTTTCTGTTTATAGATGCGATCATCTATCTGAATAAGTGGCTGACCAGCTTTTACTTCATCAAAATCCTGTACATATACTTTGGTAACATAGCCGGTGACCTGAGGGCTAATGATAGTGGTCTGGCCTCGTACATAAGCATTATCGGTAGAAACCATGGAATTGCGAAATGGTGGCAATTTCCATGCGCGTAAAATCATTAGAACACCCAGCATCAGCACCAGTACCAGCATAGCGGTGACAAACCATTTGCGTTTAGGTGGCTGCCACTGATTGGCTGATGGCTGAGTGGGTGACGTGTTATTCTGGCCGGCGGCCGCAGCACCGTTATTTTGATTTGAACTGGTCTGTTTGTCACCGGTCTGTGCTGATGAAGAGGCGCTGCCTAAATTTTGGGTGGCAGATGCCGAGTTTTCAGGCTTGTTTGTTTCGGTATCTGGTTTTTGTCCAGATGTGTTTTGTGGTGTGTTTGTCATTATTATCCTAAATATTATTTCAGCTTATTGTTTGGGCGGTTCCTGCATCGCGCGCTGGCGTGCTGCTGCAAAGCCTCTGAGTTCTTTTCCGATAGGGTTGGTGCCATGCAGCTGATGCCACCAGCGTTGTGCACCAACTACTAGAAAACAGATTAATGAACCAATGCCTACGGTAACGAATAAATCATTGTAAGCGGCTACTTGTGCCAGCATGGTATCTTGCTGAATCAATTTACTCACGCCATATGCGTGATTCCATGTGCTGTCGAAGCTGAATCGCTGGCTGGCTTGCGCATTTTGCTGGATGAGTTGATTAACCTGAGGGTCAGTTAAATAGGAACCATCGGCGCTATTGATTAAATGCACACGGGTACGGATGGTGATAAAGGCGTTCAGCAGAGCTGAACCAATTAGACCACCGACAGTTTGTGAAAATCCAAATACAGCGGAGAAGCTCATGATGTAAACAGGATCTTTGGCCAGCGCGCGAATCATACCCTCCATCATCACAGGACCGAAAAAGAATAATGATGCAAAAGCAATCATGAATTCTGGTAGGTAAAAATTCACTGGTCGCGACCACTGATTTTGTCCAACTTCCATAAAGCTGGCAATGGCGATGATGGCGAATGAAATCACCAGTGGTAATTTGATATCGGTAGGTTTGAATGTTAGTACGCTAGTCATTAGTCCCAATGCTGCGCCACAAGATGTTACGGCATAGAAATGAATCATCTGATCGTTACTTAGACCTAATGCTGTCATTAGACCAGCTGCCCCCATGTTTTGCTCGGACAGGGCTACGCGGATAAGTGAGCCGAAAACCAATACCTGTAACATGCCGTTGGTATGCATCATCCATTTGATATCAAACATTGGCCGCTTGCGGTTGTATTCAATAATTACGGAAAGCATACAGCATACAACGCCGGCAACAAACAGCCAGCCAATCCAGTCTTTGTCCCACCAGACAATGCGTCCCTGCACTGCACCAGCGGAAATAAAGGCGATGCCTGCAGCCATTAGAGGAAAACTAATTAGGTCGATTTTTTCGAATGATTTTTCCAGATAGCCAGAAGGAATAGGAAGTAGCCATACGGCTCCGCATACCAGCAACGCCATGCCAAGCTGAAAGCTGAACACTAGCTGAAATTGTTCGTGCTGCAACAGCAAAGGGGAAAGAAATCTGGCCAGAGGCTGGCTTAGCTGGGTCAAGCCGAGGCCGAGTAGTATGCCCTTACCGCGATGTATAGCGGGCATGGCTTGCATCATATAGTACATGGCCATGCTATTTAAACTGCCGCCTACGAGTCCGCTCATACCGCGAGCAAATAATTCCATATGATAATCATGGAAAAAGAATTGCAGGCAGTTGGTAATGATTAGTCCCGTAACGATATAGCTAACATAACGTGGCAAGCCGAAATTCTGTCGAATTTTAAATAGTAAGACGCTAATAATGGCACTAAACATGTAATAAGAGACTTGTATCCAGCCTCCTTGCTCGGGTGTCAGCCCCAAATAGCCTTGAATCTGAGGAATATTGGCCAGCATCATGCCATTGGTAAATCCGGCAGTTAAGCCTACGATCACGCCGATGATGGCATAGCAGACGCGGCGTTTCCACGGATGGTCCGGAAAGGAAGGGGAACCGGCCATCATTGGGCGTTCATGCGGTTTTAACTGATAGGTAGTATGAGACATGAGTTGATTATTGCAATTTACATTTATGCTGAGTCGGCCACAATTAAAAACGCCATCCAGTAATCCTGAGCAGCTCAGGTGGATGGGCGATGTTGGTTCAGCTTTTGCATATTCTAAAACAAATTATTGGTTTCTGCTAACAATAATTTAACAGATGTAATAGTTACTTGAGATGAAGATTATTGATTAACAATTTATTTTAATTGAATTTTTTTTATTTGCTGTATTGAATTATTAATTTGTGATGAGGGTGCTCTTATATGGATTGATTAATAAATACTAAAATTTATTAATCAGTTTTATTTATTGGTTGCATCTAATGTAGTTGGATAGTCTTGCCTAACAGTATTTTTTTGGATATAGATGAGAGTTTAACAACACAACCATTATTTTAAAGTAAATATAAATACCTGAATTAATTGTTTCAGTCATCAATTATGTAAATTGGGATGAGTTATGACTGTTTTTATGGGTGAAGGTGCTAATAAAGCGTTGGGAATGACTTGAAAAGCAAGATACTCAATGGATTTGAAGGAGTGGGAGGCTTCTTCGACTCTAAATCTTCAGAAAATAAAAGTCAGTATTTTATTTGTACCGGATGTTTTGTTTAGGCTGGCTCAACTGATTAGCGTTGTAATCCATAGGTTATATATTGTGCGGGTGCGTTATTATTAGACTAGGTGTGCAGAAGGGAAAACTTAGATTGTGGACTGATTATTCGAGAGATGTAATGATTAAATTGCAAATAAAAAAGCGTAATCGTTTGATTACGCTTTTTTTTAACTGGTGCCGGCACCAAGAGTCGAACTCGGGACCTTCTGATTACAAGTCAGCTGCTCTACCAACTGAGCTATGCCGGCTAAAGAGAGGCGCATTATGCGCAATAATGAACAAATACGCAAGAGTTAATGGGAATTATTTTTTAAATTTACAAATAAGGCTATGATTTAAAAATTAATTAAATTATTCAAGCTTTAGCTGATTGGCGACAAATTATAACTATTTTTTATTTGGTACTAGACTATAATGAAGAGTTTTTGATTATTTTATGGGGAGTGTCTGGGTGGGACACCAATTTAAACTAGCGCTGGCCGGCGCACAAATTTTATTTGTGGCCTTTGGTGCCATGGTTCTGGTGCCGTTGTTAACAGGGCTAAATCCAGCTCTGGCGCTGATGGGTGCGGGTGTAGGCACATTATTATTTCAGATTTGTACTAAACGTAAGGTGCCGATATATCTGGGTTCTTCATTTGCATTTATTGCCCCGATTATATATGCCATGCAGGAATGGGGGTTGGGTTCGACTATGTTTGGCCTGTTCGCTGCTGGCTTTATGTATTTTGTCTTTGCTGCGCTGATTAAGTGGCGCGGGCTGGCTTCGGTGCACCGTTTGCTGCCGCCGGTGGTTATTGGTCCGGTGATTATGGTAATTGGGCTTTCTGTGGCGATGGTAGCCTGTAATATGGCTATGGGTAAGTCCGGAGATAAACAAGTTGTGGATTATGCGCATTCGCTGTTTTTGTCGGGTTTTACTTTTGCGGTAACAGTTATTGTGACGGTATTCGGCAGTAAGATGATGCGTTTGATTCCGATTCTGATAGGTGTGGCAGCCGGTTATATAATGGCATTGCTAACCGGAATGGTGGATACCAGTGCTATGGCTGCGGCGCCGTGGTTTGCTGTTCCCCATTTTGCTACTCCGCAAGTTAATTGGCAGGCTGCGCTGTTTATGCTGCCGGTAGCGATTGCGCCGGCTATTGAGCACATTGGCGGAATTATGGCTATTGGTAAGGTGACGGGTAATGATTATGTGAAAGACCCCGGTTTACATCGAACTTTAGCTGGAGATGGTTTGGGTGTGTGTATTGCCGGTTTAATCGGCGGCCCTCCGGTAACAACCTACGGTGAAGTTACAGGTGCGGTGATGATTACCAAGAATAGTAATCCGGTAATTATGACATGGGCAGCTGTGTTTGCGATTTTAATGGCCTTTTTTGGCAAATTTAATGCTTTTCTGAGCTCAATTCCATTGCCTGTAATGGGCGGTATCATGTTGCTACTATTTGGCACGATTGCTTCTCTGGGGCTAAAAACGCTGATTGATGCTAAAGTGGATTTAATGCAACCGCGTAATCTGGTGATTGTGAGTTCTGTTTTGATTGTGGGTGTAGGTGGCATGGTTGTGAAAATCGGTACCATGGCTTTTGCTGGTGTAGGGCTATGTGCTTTACTGGCGATAGTGCTGAATTTACTGCTTCCAGCCGGAACATCCGTTCAAGCAGAATAACGATCAGATTTGAGTTGAAGACCGCAGCTTCTAATAGGCTGCGGTTTTTTTGTGCAGATCGGTAAGAAGTTTAGATAAATAGAACAGCAGGGTGGTTAATATGGTTGCTTATGAGATTGTAATCTGATGGGGAACGGATAGGATTTTCTGAATCAGGACATTATTCAGGTTTTTAAGTACAATAAATTAAAAATCGGACCAGCTATTTATTTAGCAAATTCAGTTATTTATTTGAATTCTATTAAATTTGATGTGTCTAAACTAACCAACTGGTCCTGATTGAGCTGATATGAATAAATGACAGGCTACTGGTAATTGCAGAATGTAAGTATATTCAGTATCAAACAGAAAATAGCGGCATTGCCGCTATTTTTGTCTAACCGGACAACCGGCTAAGATTAAGCTGCCTGAATGTTGGCCGCTTGTTTACCTTTTGGACCGGTGGTCACGTCAAAAGATACGCGTTGACCTTCTTTCAAGGTTTTGAAGCCGTTCATATTGATTGCAGAGAAATGAGCAAACAAATCTTCACCACCTTCATCAGGTGTAATAAAACCAAAACCTTTAGCGTCGTTAAACCACTTAACAATACCAGTTGCCATGAAACTTCCTATACATAAAAAACAAAATAAAGAACAAGTTTGCGACACAGTAGAACCTACAAATTAGTGAACAGATGTACAACTATTTGTTTGGCAGTCTATGTCTGACTTGTTAAGTAGTCTTTTTACATAGGTTAAGAACTAACGTCAAGCAAGCTTACCGAAAAATGATAAAATTATTAAAACCGTTACTAAAAACCCACAGATACATGTAGATTTATGCACAATGTCAAATACTAGAACACAAACTGTTAGCCAGAATCAGGAAAGCATGTTAAAGCCACCGAAGCGCTATAAAGTGGTATTGTTGAATGATGATTACACACCGATGGATTTTGTGGTAACTGTACTCATGGAAGTGTTTCATTTGCCACATACTCAGGCGATTGCCATTATGCTGATGGTGCATGAGTCTGGACGCGGTGTGTGTGGTGTGTTTCAGAAGGATATTGCCGAAACCAAATGCAATCAGGTGCTTGAACGTGCCGAAGCTGCTGGCTTTCCTTTGCGGTGTCTGACTGAAGAAGAATGAGATGTTGTATTAAAACCTAGATGCCACGGTACACTCGGCGGGTGTTACTTGATTTTTAACGTGAGTGCTTCATGTATATGCTGATAATGCAGTGTGATGTATTCTGAATTGAAAATGTTACTTTGTCAGGAGGTCGGGTATGATTTCGGCGCAACTAGAAAAAATTCTGCAGTATGTTTATGCCGAGGCTCGGAACCATGCGTTTGAGTTTATTGGTGTGGAGCATTTACTGCTCGGCCTGTTGCAGCAAAGTGAAGAAGTGAGTGGGGTGCTACGGGCTGTAGGGGTGGATAATGAATTGCTAGCCAAACAGCTTCAGCAAAGTATCCATGAGAATACTCCGGTGTTGCCGGAAAGCGTAGCAGAGCAGTCTGAGTTGGAGCCTACGCTTGGATTTCAGCGTGTATTGCAGCAGGCAATTGTGCATGTACGTGCTGCGCATACTGAAGGTGAGGTGACACCTGTGGATGTTCTGGTGGCCATTATGTCAGAAAAGGACAGCCACGCGGTTTATTTTCTTGAATCGCAGTCAGTGAACCGTCTGGATGTGCTGCGCTATCTGACACTTGGCAATCATAATCCGGTTCAGAATAAAAAAACTGAACAAAATAATGAGGCAGATGCGGGCAAGGCAGAAGTAAAAGCTTTAGAAAATTATACTGTTAATCTGAACAGGGAGGCTCTTGCCGGCCGAATTGACCCGCTTATTGGCCGTAATGAGGAGATGCAGCGCCTGATTCAGACATTGTGCCGGCGGCGTAAGAATAATCCTTTACTGGTAGGTGAAGCCGGTGTGGGTAAAACGGCACTGGCAGAAGGGCTGGCTTATATGCTGGTACATGATAAGGTGCCAGAATCTATCAAAGGATCAGTGGTTTTTTCGCTGGATATGGGCGCTTTGCTTGCCGGTACTAAGTATCGCGGTGATTTTGAAGCACGCATGAAAGCCGTTATTAAAGAATTGGGCGAACTAGATAAGGCGGTATTGTTTGTTGATGAAATTCATACCATTATAGGTGCCGGCAGTGTGTCTGGCGGCACGATGGATGCGTCTAATTTGCTTAAGCCGGCATTGGCTAAAGGTAGTATGCGCTGTATTGGCGCCACAACTTATCAGGAATACCGTACTATTTTTGATAAGGATCATGCTTTAAGCCGACGATTTCAGAAAATAGATATTGTAGAACCATCGGTAACTGAAACGGTGCAGATATTACAAGGGTTGCGACCTGCATTTGAAAATTTCCATCAGGTACGCTACACGCGAGGTGCGCTTCAGGCAGCTGCTGAGTTGTCTGCTCGCTACATTAATGAGCGCTTTCTGCCAGATAAAGCTATTGATATTATAGACGAGGCCGCGGCAGCACAAAAAACCCAGCCGAAATCCAGACAACGTAAAGTTATCGGCCGTGCTGAAATTGAGGCGATTGTGGCAAAAGTTGCACGTATTCCAGAAACCACTGTTTCACATGATGATAAGCAGGTATTGCGCTTTCTGGCTGATAATTTAAAAGCAAAAGTATTTGGACAAGATCAAGCTATTGATGTACTGGTAGCGTCGATTAAAATGGCGCGCTCTGGTCTCAAACAGCCGGATAAGCCGATTGGCAGCTTTTTGTTTGCCGGCCCGACCGGCGTTGGCAAAACTGAAGTTGCCAAACAGCTGGCGCAGCTCCTGGACTTGCCTTTGCTGCGGTTTGATATGTCGGAATATATGGAACCACATGCTGTTTCGCGTCTAATAGGTT
Source organism: Snodgrassella sp. B3837 (assembly GCF_026535955.1). NCBI lineage: Bacteria > Pseudomonadati > Pseudomonadota > Betaproteobacteria > Neisseriales > Neisseriaceae > Snodgrassella > Snodgrassella sp. B3837. Next base: position 338,050 of record NZ_JAFNPI010000006.1, on the reverse strand, counting down.
CTCCGCCGGGTTATGTGGGCTTTGAGCAGGGCGGATTACTTACTGATGCAGTCAATAAGCAACCATATTGTGTGCTGCTGCTGGATGAAATTGAAAAGGCACATCCGGATGTGTTCAATGTGTTGTTGCAGGTGATGGATTATGCCAATCTTACGGATAATAATGGACGCAGTGCGGATTTCCGGAATGTTATTCTGATTATGACCACCAATGCCGGTGCTGCTGAATTGGCTAAGCCTAATTTGGGCTTTACAGGAAAGCGTGGACAAGTCGATAGTCTGGCCGTTATTGAGAAAGCGTTTTCGCCTGAATTCCGCAACCGTCTGGATGCAATTGTGCCATTCACGGCTCTGGATCAAGCGATAATTGCGAAAGTCGTGGATAAGTTTTTGTTGGCACTGGAGCAGCAGTTGCTGGCTAAACAGGTGGTGGCAGAATTTACACCAACTTTACGCAGCTATTTGGCCAAACACGGTTTTGATGCTGCACTGGGTGCTCGTCCCATGCACCGGTTGATTCAGGAGCGTATTCGTAAGCTGCTGGCTGATGAGTTGCTCTTCGGCCGTCTGAGTGAAGGAGGTGATGTATTGATTGATTATTTGCCGCAGTCTGATGAAGTGAAGCTGGTTTTTTCTGCCGCCAATCAATCCGGTTCTAAGAAAAAGGAATCGGTAACAATTGAATGATTTGATTAAGAAAGCTAAAATTAAAATAAAAAAAAGTGTGGCGAAACGCCACACTTAAACACACACATCAAGAGGAAACCAATCAAAGTAAATTCATTATAATGTTTTCATTTGAGTGTGTTTTGATACAAATCAAATGAAAATGTTTAAGAAAATTAAATCAAAATTAATGTTATATCCCTGCTGAATAAATTTGGCAGGGATATTTATTTTTTATTACAGATAGTTAGTATAGTGAGTTTATTTACTGTAAATCCGCAGGCAAAGGATCATTCCGCAGCTGTTTGACGGATTGTAAATGCTGGTTGAAGTCGAGAACCTGCGGATTGTTACTGTTTGCCGTGCTGAAAAACTGATTGGCAAATGGTAGTTGTGGTGAGTGGATGCCCAACCATTGTGCAATTCCGTCTAATAGTTCCAGCCCACTACGCTGAGCCTGATTGTGTGTCTGCCGAGGCTGACCACTGTTGATAATGACTAGCGGGACATGATAATTCTGATAAAAATGGTCGTTGTGGCGCAGGATGCTTGAAGAACGTACTAAACTGTTTTTCTCAAAGGTGTTTTTGTCATGACTCAGGCCATGGTCACTAAAATACAACATGCTGAAAGGCTCACCATTTTGCTGCAATGTTGTATATATCTGGCTTAATAGAGTGTCTGTCTGACGAATGGTATCGATATAGCAATTACTGTTGTTATTTTCCACATAGTGCTGTGGTGGGTTGGGCAGCCGGTCGCATGGATTGGGATGAGAACCCATAATGTGCAATACAATCAGGCGGGACTGACCAGCAACCAGAGGCTGAGCCAGTACTTTCTGCAATGGCTTAATGAGCTGATTATCATAACTGCGTTGGCCGAAATCGTAGCCGGTAGTTTTTAGAAATGTGATGTGATTGGCCTGATGAGCAATCGTTGAAATGGATGTATCGTATTGTCCAAGTGCCCCCTGATTTGACAACCATGCTGTATCCATACCGGCTTTTTTCGCTAGAGTAATCACATTATTCTGAATTGAGAATGATTTACCATGGCTAAGGGTAAGACCATGTAAGAGCGAGATGGGCGTATTGGGACCGGCAGACAGCATGTTATCCATGATGATGCTGGCGTGCCTGTCCAGAAACGGGGTGTCCGGATATTTGAATCCGTATAGATGTAAATAATCTGCGCGGGCACTTTCACCAATAATCAATACATAGTTGCGGTATTGCTGTTGACTACTGCTAATTTGCCAATTATCTGGTTTAGCTAAGTCGGCTTTCATCTTTGCTAGTTCGGCGAAGTAGGCACGCGGTTGCAGATAAGCATCGGCCAGAAATTCTATTGGCTGTGCACGTAGGGCAAATCCACCGGTAGTATAGCCTTTGCGCGCTGTCTGTACTGTCATTACCATTAGTACGATTACAAACGGAATAGCCCAGTAGCCGCGCCAGCGTGGGACAGCCGTATGGCGGCTGAAACGCATAATGAGTAGCGGTATAGCGGCCAGAACAATTGTCATTACATAGGTATGCCATGATATGGCTGCTATGTATTCACTTGCTTCACTGGCTGTGGTACTAAGTAATGAAGTGACGATGCCAAAACTCGGTCTTCCGTACAGAGTCGCAGTAGGATGATAGAACAGAACAATGATTGCGCTCAGCCACATCATGATGCACCATAGTCGTGAGCAGAAACGTTGCAATAATATGCTGACCAGCCATGTTTCAATAATGCGGTTAGGATTTGGCGGGTAGGCCAGTGCATAAATCATTACGATGCTGTAAATAAGTAAGAGTAATACATTCAGTGCATAATGTTTACGGGGCGTTAGTTTCATAGATCACTCAGACAGCTGGGGTGAAGTTATCAGCAAAAAATGCGTCTTCAGGCAATCCAGCCTGATTTGTAAATAAATTTTTGGCCTGATGTATCATTTGCGGATGGCCGCATGCATACACTTCATATTTACTCATATCTGGATGAGCAGCCAGTGCCGCATGTTGAACATAGCCACGTGCACCTTTCCATAATGCCGATGGATGCGACAATACAGCTGACCACTGTGCCTGTGCTAACTCAGAACAAAGCTTATCCAGCACGGCAGCATCATACAATTTTTCTTCTGCTGCCATACCCCAGTAGATTGATACCGGTAGTTGAAATTGCTGTTGATTCAGTGTTTCCAACATGGCTTCAATCGGTGCAATACCGGTACCGGAGGCCAACATAATAAGTGGTTTTTGCTGACGGTTTAACTGAAAATTGCCCAGTGGCCCGTGAAAATGCAGAATGTCTTTCGGGCGCAAGCGGCCATCAAAGAGTTGTTCGGAAAAGACGCCACCATGGTGACGTCGTACATGGATAATTAACTGCCGGCGGTTTGTGTCAAAACCCGCTATCGAATAACTACGGCGCTGATTCTCGGATAGCACAATATCGATATATTGGCCGGCAGTGAAATGAAATGGTTTTCGCTGTGCCAGCTTCAGCGATAGGATGGCAGTATGGCCACAATAGCGAATATCTTCAATTCGTGCAGTCAGCGTTTGTACTGGTTGTGCTGAATGGCCATTATAGTTGGGCAAATATAGAGTTAGGTCTGTTTTGGCACTTTGGCAGCACAGTAATATATCCTGCTGATTTGTGTCATTACTGTTCAGGGCAGACTGTGGGTTGATTTCAGTAGTTTGACCCTTGACTAGCTGAGCTTTGCACGCTCCGCAGCAGCCGCTTTTACACGCATGCGGCAGCATGATCCCCTGATCGATTGCTGCCTGTAGCAGTGATGTTCCCTCTGGTGCCTGAAAAGTTTCACCAGCTGGTAAAACCGTTATTTGATAACTCATTTTAGTTTTAGCTTATTTTAACGAGTTGGCTATTTTAGAACGCTGTGAAATAAAAGCCAAATGTGCAGATGCGTTTTGAAAAAATGGAAACTAAAGTAGATATGGCTTTGGCCAGAATGTTGACACATACAGTTCAGCCCGCTATTTAGGATAACGGGCTGTTTTTCTTCTGAATGCAAATTAAATTTTAGTTGGAAAAGTATTTTGCATATATTTTGTCATATTCGCCACTAGCGCGGATTTTTTTAAGTGCATCATTCAGTTTCTCCACAGTGGCTGTATCGCCTTTGCGAACCACAAAGCCGTAATGGTCAACACCGAATTCAGGTACCTTATTAATGGTGAATTTATCAGCACCGTTGGCTTTAACATAATTACTGATTACGGCACCATCGGATACCATGGCTTCTACACCACCATTTTCAAGCTCTTTGATGGCTAGGGGCACGCTGTCAAAACGGGCAATTTTTGTGCTTTGCGCACCCAATACTTTTTGTACTGCCAAATCACCAGTTTGGCCTGTGGCTACGGCTACACGATGCATATTATTTAATTCAGCCAGCGAATGGAATGTTTTGGCTTTTGGTGTAAGTACCATCATAGAAATATCAAAATACGGGTCACTAAATAGCATACTTTGTTTACGCTCATCAGTGATGGTCACACCGGAAGCCACAATGTCTAGATCGCCGTTATTGAGGCTGGCAAATAGTCCATCCCATGGCTGATCTTTAAACTGTACTTTGAAATTGCCAGCTTTGGCCATGGCATTGAGCAAATCAATATCAAAACCGGTGAGCGAACCATCGGCTGTGCGGGATTCAAAAGGTGCAAATTCGGCATTGGTGCCAACTATATAGGTTTTATCTGCACCGGACTGAGCAGGTGCAGAAGCAGAATTGCTGTTGCTGCCACCACAGGCAGATAGTATCAGTGCAGAACACGCGGCTACAGCGGTCAGCCAGTATTTGATTTTCATATACACTCCCTGAATTCTATTGAAATTATTGGCTGAAGGCTGCTTACCATACAATGGTTTGCAATTCAAAATATGCATCCTTATCGCCATGTATGGCTTGATAGTAACATATTTCACTGTTGAAACAAGCTTTATCCGTACACTGTGATACTGCTTAGCGGTGCTATAATCCCGCTTTCATGGAGACATGACTTTACATAATTTTGTGCTGGTGTAATTTGATTAAGTCTAACAGGATAAATAATGCATATATTTCATACCATTACTGAACTGCGTTCATGGCGCAAGCAAGTGAAAAGGGTGGCTCTGGTGCCGACAATGGGAAACTTGCATGCCGGTCATCTGGCTTTGGTGCGTACTGCCAAAGCACACGCTGATGCGGTAGTGGTGAGCATATTTGTTAATCGCATTCAGTTTGGAGTGGGCGAAGATTTTGAGCTATACCCGCGGACATTGGCTGAGGATGTGGAAAAGCTGACTGAGGCCGGTGCTGATGTGGTGTTTGCGCCGTCAGAAACTGAATTGTATCCAAATGGAACGCAGCAATATTTTGTTGAACCGCCGGCTATTCAGAATGAGCTCTGCGGCCGTAGTCGTCCTGGCCATTTTCGAGGTGTGGCCACAATTGTGACAAAGCTCTTTAATATTGTGCAGCCGGATGTGGCGTGTTTTGGTAAAAAGGATTATCAACAACTGGCGGTAATAAAGGGAATGGTGCAGGATCTGAATATGGATATTGACATTATTCCGGTTGAAATTGAGCGTGCTGATAGTGGTTTGGCTTTGTCTAGCCGTAATGGCTATCTGACAATTGAACAACGTGAACAGGCAGCGCAGCTATCGGCGCAGTTGAGGACTATGGCTGAAGCAATGCGAAGAGGAAATCGGCAATTTGCTGCTTTAGAAAATAGTGCAGCAACCTATTTGCAACAGCATGGCTGGGAAGTGGATTATATTGAAGTCAGACACGCACAAACGCTGACAAAAGCTCAGATTTCTGATAAAAATCTGGTAATTGTTGCGGCTGCTATACTGGGGACGACACGTCTAATTGATAATTTAGAAGTGCAGTTGGAGCACGAATAAAATAAAAGAGTCTGTAAACCGGATTTTAACCAAAAGGCAGCGTGAATACGTATGTGGTGGATTGTATTATTACTGTTAATTATGGCTATAGGCGCATTACTCTGGTGGCGCAATATTGAAGAGCGTAAATGGCAGCTGGAAATGACCTATTTAACCCGCTATGAAGAGCATTTAAAGCACAGTAAAGTGTCGTCTCCAGCTCCGGCTCCTGTATCATTGCTGAAAAGTATAGTGAGAAAATTAGCAGTGCGGCGTAGTCAGCAGCAACAGAAAGTACAATCGTCAGCAGAATCACAACATTCTTTACAGAAAGTACCAGCAGCACCGGCGGAAATTGCGTCAGCAACATCAGAGCAGAATGTACAAGCTGAGCTTGATGCAATGGATTCTGTAGCGAGCAAGCCTCAGCTGCCCATAAAACATCCTCTAGCCCGACAGATTACTGTAACTGAGGCAAGCCCGAAACCTTTAAAAACCGAAACGCCTTATCCTGCTACGCTAGATAAAGAATATCTACAGTCGAAGGCAAAAACTGCTGAAGAGATGCCGGAAGCAAACAAAACACAGTTGCCGATAGCAGATTCTTTCTCAACACAGGAAATGCAATCTTCCGCCGAAAATAAAACTGAGTCTGAACCAAAAGTGGTTGATGTCTCCTACACTGATAAGGAACTGATAGCAGATACGGAAGAAGAGTCCACTACAGAAAAAATTTTGGTAAGCAGTGAAGAAGTGGCTGAGCCAGCGGTGGTATTTAATCAGAAGAAAAAACTGGAAGTTATCACATTAGCAGAAGCTACACGTAAGGTAGCTACTCATCCTCTAACGGATGCGGTAGCTGAATCTGCTCCGGCGCTAGAGGTGATACAGATTAACTGGCAGCATAAGCCAGTAAATAGCCAAAAACAGCAGAATAGGCATGCCAGAGAAATTACTCCTGATGATCCGGCGTTAAACAGAGTTCGCTTGCATACTAAGGCTGAACAAGCCGCTTTGCTCAAGGCTCGGGCGCTGAAAAATTTCGATTTAAATGATTTACAGCAGGCTACTCAGCGCAAATTGGGAAACTCAGTTGGCGTTCCTTCGCATCTGGCACATGCAGCAAACTCCCTTTCTGCTCACGCTCATCACGAACCTAGACAGCGTAGTGAACACAATGGGGTTCATGTCATAAATGAAGAAGATATCCGTTTAAATTTGTTGCGCCAGAGATTGGCTCGTCAGCGCCATCAGGAAACGTTCACTCATGCTAATTCTGGCTATAGTGTACCGGTTATTGCGGAAGATGAAATTTACGCTAATTTGGCTAAAACCGATTCACCTTTAAATAAGCAGAAATTTCAGCGGCCTGTAGTACGCGAAAGTGTGATTCCGGCGGCTGCTCGAATTGGTAAGCGCCATGCTGTGCGGATGACTACTCCAGTAGCTGATATGTCGGCCGTAAGCCCCTATACAGGAGTGGCAGGCAGTGAACATACACCACTATCTACACGTTTTACACCTTTTCAGCTGATGCCGGCAGCCATGGCTGCTGCGCCAGTAGTTGCGGTACCATCAGCGGATGATTCTTTTACTGTAGATGATGATTACAACTCTTCAGTATTTGATGAGGACGAACATCGTGACAGCATTATGCATGATGCTGATCCCTCTGTAGGAAATCAATTTCCGTATGCGCCGGATATACCACCACCTGTGTCAGGTATAAGTAGTAATGGCTATGCAAATGCGACCTCTTTTAGTGATTTAAACCCTACCCATGATGCAGTTGTTTCCTACACCGATGAGGAAAGCAGCAAAGAAGCGGATGTGGTTGAAAATCCTGTGCTGGCCACTGAAGACCCGTATTTCAACGATTCTGAAGAACAGAAAGAAGTATCATCTTTTAATTCTGAGCAGGCCGCAGCGGAAGAAGAAAATACTGATTCAAAAGTTTATGATTATTGGTTGTCAGATGCTTCCAGCGTTAATGAGTCTGAAACAACTCCAGATTTAGTGCCGGTACAGGTGCAAAAAAGTCTATCTGAAACAGAGCCAGAAGTTAGAAGCGTGAGTGTGGTTACCCGTTTGAATCAACAACCGCTGCCTACAAAGCAAATAAATTCTCCTGCATCCGATTCACAAACAGCAATCGGCATGGCATTACGAAAGGCACTGCATCAGACTGCACCTCAAAAATCAATACCAGCTCCGTCTTTAAAACCTTTGCTTCCGGGTATGGATTTATTATTGCCGCCGCATTATGACCCTGCTGCACGCCAGAGTGAAGAAACCTTACTTGAAAATGGGATTACCATTGAAGAAAAACTGGCTGAATTCAAAGTTAAGGTACGAGTAATAGATGCTTTTGCTGGTCCGGTTATCACCCGCTATGAAATTGAACCGGCTCAGGGTGTGCGTGGCAGTCAGGTTGTAAACTTAGAAAAGGATTTGGCGCGCAGTCTGGGCTTTGCATCTATACGTGTGGTTGAGACTATTCCGGGTAAAACCTGTATGGGGTTGGAACTTCCTAATCCGAAACGGCAGATTATTCGGTTGAGTGAGATATTCTCGGCTCCGGTATTTCAGCAATCACGTTCTAAACTGACGCTGGCGTTGGGTCAGGGTATTACTGGACAGCCGGTGGTGACCGATTTGGCCAAAGCTCCACATTTATTGGTAGCGGGTACCACTGGATCGGGTAAATCAGTGGGTGTTAATGCAATGATTCTGTCGATGCTGTTTAAAGCTACTCCGGAAGATGTGCGTCTCATTATGATAGACCCTAAAATGCTGGAATTAAGCATTTATGAAGGTATACCGCATTTATTGGCACCAGTAGTGACGGATATGAAGTTAGCGGCGAATGCGTTAACGTGGTGTGTAAATGAAATGGAGAAACGTTACCGGTTGATGAGCCATGCTGGTGTGCGTAATTTGGCCGGTTTCAATCAGAAAATTGCTGAGCTAGCAGCGCAAAATAAAAAGCTATTTAATCCGTTTTCGCTGAATCGCGACGACCCAGAACCATTAGAAAAGCTGCCTTATATTGTGGTTGTGGTAGATGAATTTGCTGATCTGATGATGACGGCAGGCAAGAAAATCGAGGAACTGATTGCCCGTTTGGCGCAGAAAGCTCGGGCGGCCGGTATCCATTTGATACTAGCGACACAGAGGCCGAGTGTAGATGTAATTACTGGCCTAATTAAAGCCAATATTCCTACACGAATTGCCTTTCAGGTATCCAGCAAAGTGGATAGCCGAACCATTCTTGACCAGATGGGTGCTGAGAATCTGCTGGGACAGGGTGATATGCTGTTTTTACCTCCCGGTACAGCATATCCAGAACGGGTGCATGGGGCATTTGTGGCTGATGAAGAAGTGCATCGTGTGGTGCATTATCTGAAACAGTTTGGTGAGCCGAAATATATCGATGATATTTTAACGGCCGGTGTCAGTGATGATGATATGTTTAGCAATGCGTCACCACGCAATAGTGAAGAAGAGTTGGATCCTCTTTATGATGAAGCAGTGGCACTGGTGGTAAAAACTCGAAAAGCGAGTATTTCTTCGGTACAACGTCAGCTGCGTATTGGATACAACCGTGCAGCTCGGTTGGTGGAACAAATGGAGTCAGAGGGAATTGTTTCTGCTGCAGAAGGAAATGGGAATCGTACTGTACTTGCTCCGCAAAATAACCATCTAGATGATTAGTTATTCTAAATATCGTTTATTCAAACCGTGTACTTTATGTATGCGGTTTTTTATTTATGAGTTGATTAGTCAATTAAGTCTATAAGTTATTATATTATTAATATGATATCTATATATTTATTAACTAGTTTGTCTGATTAATATTATTCTAGAGCTATGGTTAAAACAGCGTATTTATATGTATAGATTTAATTAATATGTTGTGATTCTGTTGTTTTAATGAACAGTTATTTTGAAAAAAATCAATAAACAGGCAAATTTTATTAAATCATTTTTGGCTGTTTTACTTGGTATTGCTTTGTCAGCAATGTTTAATAAAATAAATAGTAGATGAAAGTGCAAAATATTGCTGATAAGTAATTAAATATTGTATTAATTAAAAAGGTAAAAGCTAAAACACTCAATATTTACGTAAGGTTTTATAAGAAAAATAAATTTTGTAATTAATTGTTTTGATTATTAAACGGTTTGAAGTAAAAAAAAATAAGTTTTAAGATGAATTTGGCTATTTATGAAATAAAAATTTATGTCTTTAAGTGTGTAAATATATACGGGTTATTATTAGGAGATAGATTTATGATTGAGTCTTATAAACGTTTCTGGCACAACATTTTTAATTTTTCTGGAACTTCTAACCGTGCTGATTATTGGTGGCCGATTGTTATCAACTATGTACTGGGTATGTTGCTGATGTATGTACTTGAAAAAATGCTTGGCCATCCGATTAATGATATTTATACATGGGGTGACTGGACAATTAATTTTGTAGTTTTGGTAATTGGATTTGTAGTATGGATTGCTACTTTATCATTACAGTTTAGGCGCTTGCATGATACTGATCGCTCGGGTTGGTGGATTTTGATTACTCTGATACCGATTATTGGTCAAATCTGGTTTATTATTCTTATGTTATTGCCAGGTAAACCGAATCGATTTGAACAGAGAATGTTTTAAGCAGATTTACGATATACGTTTATTTGGCAGATAAATAGCAATAAATTCTTTATGAGACATTTTATTGTTTACTTCGATATTGTTTGATTATTTTGATTCGGCAGCTTAGGTTTTATGAAAGGGAGAGTTGCCGAAGTCTGTATTCTTTTGCGGTATTTTTACAGGTATCAAATTTATTAATAATCTTTTTTGAAAAGTTCGAAACTGAATTGATAGTCATTAATCCATTTTTTTATTATTTTGTAGATATTAATAGAAATATGAATAATCAGTAAAAAATATGAAATTGGTAAAAAAATATTTTTTAAATACCAACAGCCATTGAAAATGAGCTGTTTTAGTAAAAAACTTATCATAGATTCTGTATGGATTTTTAATCATAAACTCACTGCGATAAAATGGATGGATGCAGAATTTGTAGCAAGTTGTGAAATTAAAATAAACACAAATAGGCCTCAGATTATCTTATACTGTTTAATCTTAATTTGTTGCGTTATATAAATTCTTATACGGATGATTAGAAGTAGAAGTATGATTTGTAAAACAGAAACATTTCGCTCCTTTGTGAACGGTGTTTACCGGATATGATTTAATTCATTCATTCTATGTTTTAGAAAATAATAAAAAGAATGCGAAAAAACTCACTACAAACCAAAATCTGTAGGGTTGTATCTGATTTAAAATAGTATATTTATACTACGGTTATTTGTAGAAGAAATTTTCCTTATTTAAAATTTTGTTTTCAAATTTCTTGATTTACTTTTTATTGAACATATTGTTTTAATAGATTATTTATTTGATTACCTCCAATTTCGTTTGCTTTTTGAACGAAAGCAGCTGGAAGTTGACCATTTTGGCAGTCAGAGTTTATTAGTACAGGTAATAATGAATCGAGCCCATATTTACCTTGTGAAGAAGACAGCAGTGCCTGATCCATGGCATACCAAAATTTTGGTCCTTGGCTATATAAGAGGGAATAGTTTTTGTAATTGTTTTCTTTAATTTGTTGCTCAATCTCACTAAATTTGAAATAAATATTTTGATCTTGTGACAAGAATTTATTTTTAATAGCTTCAAATTCATCTGCAGATAAAGCTTTTTGCATAGATTTTAAAGCGTAATACTGAGCTAAACTTTCTTCTATCCAGACAGATGTATCTACAGGGTGCTTGTAACGTACCATATCGGCATACTGGTGAAATTGCTCATGGGCAATAACTAAAAGGCTATGCATATTATCACTTGTACTGATTCGGTGATTTCTTTCATATACATAATTGGCAATAAAGCTTCTTCTGCCTGCTGATCCATTTACTTGTTTGTTTTTAGCTTCTGTTCCTAGCCAAATAAGCAATAATGATTTTTCATTGCTTGGTAGGTCTGCGGGTAGAGAAAGAATAGTTGTGAAATAACGTAGGGTTTTTTGATGTAAAGCCTGCAATTCAGACCAATTGGTTTGTTGTGGATTGTCTATTACATAGGTGACGGGAAGGTCTGCTATGATTTTTTGCTGAGTTTCAGGTTGTCCGATGATGTAAAATTCTGGAGCAGTACCTACCGGTGGGATAGCCCATCCGTACAACGTTGAAGTGGCGCCAAGCAAGGGGATATTGTTTGTACTAGTGAGTACAGAGGCGCTCTCAGAATGTTTGATCCGCAATAAAGAAGAAGATTCTGAAAATAATATCCAGCCTGCTTTTTTCAGTTTGAGTGTTAATTGGTTAGCCAAATCTATGGGTTTATTATCTGATAGCTCTGGTTTTACTTGCCAGGTAACTTTATTACAAGTTGTTGGGAGCAGCCAGTTTCCTGATTTGTCATGTTTCAGTTTGGTTTGTCCGCATCTTACATTTATAACTTGTGATTTTGTAACTGGTATATCGTCGCGTAAGGATAGTTGTGTATTTTTATTGTTGGTAGTATTAACTGGTACAGATAAAGAAACGGTAATCAATCCGTTGGGAGATATTTTTTCGATGGTATATATATTTTGAGCCCATGTTTGGGAAATGGTGTTGATTGATATTGATACCAGAAAATAAGGTATGAGTTTTAGAAATTTTTTGCTATACATGGTAAGGATTTTGGCTAGATTAAAGCAAATATATATAAAATATTAATGATTTACTGAAAATATATTACATGTATTTAAATAATTATAATTCGTTTTAGATCACAAACTAATACACAAAAAAATTTATTTTATTGTGAAAGTTGGAAACGTTTACATCTACCACGTGTTGAAAAGGTATATTCGTTTATGCCTAATTAAGATGGGATAAACCTGATAATTAAAGTTATATAAATACGAATAAAATTATTGAATTATCTGTAAATAAATAATCTGAAAACAGGAATTTTGTTTCATCTATATAATTTTCAGTAAAAAATTATTTTCTCTGAGAAAAACGGTTTTTAATTGATTTTATTTCTTTGCTTTGTGAAGCATCTATGCATTTCATTAATATTAGCTGTACGCCTTCTTGATAACTTTTATAAGGACGCTTTGAGTACTTGCGTGCAACCAGTGCTGCTTCTTCATAAGCTTCAGCAGGATAGCGACCAAGTTCAACATAGGCGCCTACAGCTGCTTTTGCCTCCCGCTGCATTATGTCTCCGCTTTCACTCTGAGCAAGACAATAACTCAAGGTAAAATTTTCCAAATCATTTTTTAACGGAGGGCGCGCCTGTGCGAATGCAGAAGAAATCGAAATTACTATTAGACTAAAAATTAGTTTTACTTTAATTTCCACATTTTCACCTCATTTGCATCGTCAAAATAGCAGTGGTCAGAACATTTGCTTCCATCCCATAATGTGGCATGACCCGACGCATCCGACCAAATAGAAACATTAAATACTAATAGACCTTTCACTCCATTAAATTGACTCATATTCGTAGTAGATTTGGTAATAATGTCTGGTTTACCAAAATTACATTCTAAAAATCGAATTAGATCAGTAACTTTAAATATATACCATTTTTTGTCGGCACCGGAAGATGTGCTCCATCTTGAATCTCGATTGATAGGAAAACCTGAATAATTTAATGCATAGCTCATTCGTATTGCACAAGCATTCTGGAAAATTTCTGAATCAATATTTTGTTGAACTTTACCTCCAATTTTTTTCCCTACTTCTTTAACGGGTACATTAACGTACTGAAAATTTGTCCACATAGTTTTGAAGTCAGGTTTTGCCATTTCATCCTCTTATTAAGAAAATACAGGTAAAGTAAATTACTGAATTTGTTAATAATGATTATAAAGTGTATATGCTGGCATTGTCTATCTTAAATATAAAATAAATTAAAATAGGATTTTGTAAAGCTAACTGATTTAAAACAATTTGCTCCAAGTTATTTTTCCTATCTTCTTATATTGTTTCTTACAGAAGACGGTAAATTAAATTGTCCATATCGATCAAAAATTTCTGGGCAAAAATAGGGAATATGTCTATATGTGTCAGTAAACTAAAAATGTTAATGCTGTTAACACCTTATTTTTTTATTTTGGAAATACTGACGATGTAAATATTTAAACCTTAAATGTGATTAACTTGGTTTCTAGTGTTTTCATGCTTTGTCATGTTTTAATTTTTTTCAGTATTTAAAAATAATAGAATAGGTAAATAGTATGATAGTTGATGTTTTATAATCTTAATAATTTATTTTGAATGATAAACAAAATTTCAAAAAATAATAATTTATTTGATGCTCGCAATCATGTTAGGGGATTTTAAATTCAAAATAATATTATAGTTATAGTTTAAGTTACTGTGCCTTCTGTTATTGGCAAGGGTGATATGAAAAGTTTGTGGCAAAAATTTGACCGTTGGTTTTTACGTGGGCAGAAGCTTTCTAAAGTATTGGTGGTGCTTATTGCTGTGTGGCTGTTTTTGGCTACCAGTTTAGTAGGGTTGTCGCTGAATACGTCTTGGCGGCTTGAAGAGCTGGGTATGGCAATAAATGAAGCTGGGAGTTTACGCAAACGGGTATTTTATATGGTGTTGGTAACGAAAACACCAGGAGCGGAGCAACAGTTTAAGCAGGAGCAACGGCAGTTTGAAGAAATTCTGACGCATTTGCATGATTTGCATGAAACCGGTTTTGTTAATGGACGGCGGCATCAGCAGCTTCTGCAACAAGTAGTAAAGATTGAGGAGCAGTTACAGGATTTTCTTGGTGACCGTAATGCTTATTTAAATGGACGTCTGAGCGATGCGGCCTTTTTGGCTGAAGCTCGTGAATTTACTGCGGTGATTGATCGTCTGGTACTGCTGATTGAGCAGGATAATACTCATAATATTCAGTTGTTGCGCTGGTTACAGGTGCTTGTGCTGTTGATGGCTATTTTTTCTGCAATTGTTTCTCTTCTGTTACTGCACCATTTAGTTATCGCACCGTTACTCCGTTTGAATCAGGGTATTGGCCAGATTGGTAAAGGCCGTTTTGATACGCGCTTGCAAGTGGGCACAGCTAATGAATTTGGTAAGGTAGCGCAAGGCTTTAACTTAATGGCTGCTAAGCTAAATGAAGTTTATGACACTCTGGAAAATCGGGTAGCGGAACAAACACAGGCGCTAGTAAAGCGTAATCAAGATTTGGCTGTTTTGTATGCTATGACATCATTGTTTCAAGAACAGCATGAGTTATCAGTGCTTGTGCAGGTGTTTATGCATAAAATGAAGGTGTTTAGTGGTGCGGATGCCTGTGTGGTGCAGTTGAAAAATCGGCATTCTCAGAGGCTTGAGCTGGCTGGATCTGATGGGCTGACTGAAAAGCAGGTGGATAGATTCAGAGATTATCGCTGTGATGGTGGGCGTTGTGCTCAGATGTTGCAATCTGTGCCGGTAGTTGAAACTGAATCATTGGCTATTGTTGATGAGCGTAATCGTTTCTGCCAGATAAGACAGGTTTTGCCGTTTTGTTTAACCTTTGCGGTGAAGTCTGTGGATGATGAAATTGGTATGCTGCATCTGTTTGCTAAAGTGCCCTTTGCGTTGAGTGAAGAAAATCAGCGCTTGATTTCTACTGTGTGTAGTCAGTTTGGGATTGCTATTGAAAGTATGCGTCTAAATGAGTTGGACAAACAGATGGCTATTCTGGAAGAACGTAATCTGATGGCACAGGGTTTGCATGACAGTATTGCTCAGTCGCTTTCATTTCTGAATATTCAGGTGCAGGTGCTGGAAAAAGCGTTAGGTGAGCATAAAAAACAACAGGCTGCACAGACTCTTGAATTTATTAATGAGGGCATTCAGCAATGTTATGATGATGTACGCGAATTGTTATCGAATTTTCGTGTTAGGCTGGTAACGGAAGGGCTGATTAGCTCATTGCAAGGAGTAATGAAGCGATTTGAACAACAAACTGATATTGTTGTTGATTGGTCTGTTGAAGGTGATGTTTATGAAGTTGAGCCAGAGGTGCAATTACAGGTAGTGTTTATTGTGCAGGAGGCTTTGTCAAATGTGCGTAAACATGCTCATGCAGATGCTGTTAAAGTATGTTTGGCTTATATGGCAGACCGGCTGAATCTGAAAATTGAGGATGATGGTGTTGGTTTTGCTGAAGATACACTCCTGCAGAAGGAGCAGCAAGGACATGTGGGTATACATATAATGAAAGAGCGTTCCGCTAAAATTAATGGAAAGTTGAAAATTTCTGCACGGGTGGGGGGTGGAGCATGTGTGGAGCTGATGGTACCACGTCAGTATATCCATACTCAGGAGTAATTCTTTTGGGAAATTAATGATGGCTAATGAAAAAAAGTACCGGATTCTGATTGTGGATGACCATACGCTCTTTCGGCGTGGCTTGCGTGCTTTAATTGATAGCTGTGAGCGTTTTGAAGTAGTGGGTGAGGCTACTGATGGGCTGGAAGGGGTAAAAATGCAACAGCAGTTACAACCTGATGCTGTGTTGCTGGATTTAGATATGCCTGTGATGCGTGGGTTAGAGGCACTGCCGCAAATGATGAGCCATAATCCTCAACAAGTGGTGCTGATGCTCACTGTATCTGAAGACGGTGGTGATTTAGTGGAATGTATGCGCCTAGGTGCACGGGGTTATCTGCTTAAAAATATTGATACAGAATTTCTGCTTGATAGTATTGAAAAAGCGATCAATGGTGACAGTGTGCTTTCACCCGAAATGACCAGTAAGCTGGTGACGCAACTTAGGCGGAAGGAACCTGTAAAACATGAGTTGAAGGAACCGCTAACGCCACGGGAACGGGAGATTTTACGCTGGCTGGCACGTGGTAACAGTAATAAGCTTATTGCGCGCAATCTGGAAGTAACTGAAAGTACAGTAAAAGTTCATATGCAGAACATTTTGCGCAAGCTTAATCTTGGGAGCCGAGTTCAAGCAGCAGTTTATGCTGTTGAACACGGTTTGGATAAATTGTGATGGGATAGTAGCTGTGTAATTTTTTTAATTTTGCGTTTTGAACTGGCCTATTGATTTTGTCAATAGGCCAGTTTGCTTATATATGGTTGTTCTTTTGAAGTATCGATTCTGCATCTGATGACTAATGGGATATGAAAGAGGGATTACGTACACTAGGATAAATTTTTTTGGGGGAAGTGCAAGATGAATTCTGAAGTCAGAAAGTCGGTAACAGTGCTGACGTCCAGTACGATTGCTTTTGTCATTTGCTTCATGATTTGGATGGTATTTGCTGTACTAGGTTTGCCGATTAAACAACAGCTGCATTTAAATGAAACAGAGTTTGGTTTGCTAACTGCAATGCCGGTGTTGTCTGGTTCGCTTATTCGGGTGCCGTTGGGTATTTGGGCAGATCGTTTTGGTGGCCGGATTGTATTTTTTCTTTTAATGCTGGTGTGTGTACCTGCTGTCTGGCTGCTGGAATATGCGCATACATATAGCCAGTTTTTGTGGATTGCATTGTGGCTGGGTCTTGTAGGCGGTTCTTTTTCTGTTGGTACACCTTATGTGGCAAAGTGGTTTCGTAAGGATCGGCAGGGTCTTGCCATGGGTATTTTTGGCGCAGGCAATGCGGGCGCAGCGCTGAATAAGTTTCTGGCACCGGTTTTGATTACTGCTTATGGCTGGCAGGCAGTACCGCGGGTATATGCAGTAATTTTATTGGTGATTACTTTGCTTTTCTGGTTTTTCAGTTATCCAGAACCGAAATTAGCCAATGCCAAACAGCCTAGTCTGAAAGCACAGCTATTGCTGATGAAAAATCCTCAAGTATTGAAATATAGTCAACTCTATTCTGTGGTATTTGGCGGTTATGTGGGTATTTCTTTGTGGATGGTGAGTTATTACGTTGGTGAATATCACTTTTCACTCACACAAGCTGCTTTACTGGCTGCGTGTTTTTCTTTGCCAGGAGGAGTGTTGCGTGCTTTCGGAGGCTGGCTGTCGGATAAATACGGTGCCTATAAAGTGACTTGGGCTGTGATGTGGGTTTGTTGGATTGCATTTTTTCTGTTGTCTTATCCGCAGACGCAGATGTCTATCCGTACGGTAAGCGGTCATCTTGATATGCATATTGGTTTGAATGCTACGGTATTTACGATTTTGCTATTTGTTGTGGGTGTGGCTTTGGCGATAGGTAAAGCATCTGTATTTAAGTTTATCTCTGATGAGTTTCCGGAAGATATGGGCACTGTCTCAGGCGTGGTCGGTTTGGCTGGTGGGCTAGGTGGTTTTCTGCTACCGATTATGTTCGGTGTGTTGGTGGACTGGACTGGTGTTCGTTCCAGCTCATTTATGCTGATGTTTGGTACCGTGTGTATTAGCTTAATCTGGATGCATTTTTCTCTGAAAAATCAGAAGCATCAATAATCTGAGGTTGATATGGGTAAAATTTTAAAAGAGTGGCGTCCAGAGGACAGTCAGTTTTGGCAAAGCAAAGGCCGTACGGTGGCTCGCAGAAATCTATGGATATCTGTTCCTGCTTTGTTGCTGGCGTTTGCTATCTGGCAGGTTTGGAGTGTGACAGTGGTGAAACTGCCACTTGTGGGGTTTAAGTTCAGCAGTAACGAGCTGTTTTGGCTAGCTGCGCTGCCTGCTCTTTCGGGTGCCACGTTACGAATTTTCTATTCTTTTGTGATTCCGATTTTCGGCGGACGCAAGTGGACAACGATTTCCACTGCCAGCTTACTGATTCCTGCATTAGGTTTGGGTTTTGCTGTACAGAATCCTAATACTTCATACAGTACGATGTTTGTGCTGGCACTGTTGTGTGGTTTCGGCGGGGCAAATTTTAGCTCTTCGATGTCCAATATCAGTCTGTTTTTTCCGAAAGCGGAAAAAGGTCAGGCCATGGGTATTAATGCCGGTCTAGGTAATCTAGGGGTATCTGCTGTGCAGATAGCGGTGCCACTGGCGATTACGACCTGCCTGTTTGGAACACTGGGTGGTGATGCACAAACTATTACGACGCCACAGGGTACAACGCAGGTGTGGTTACAAAATGCCGGCTTTATCTGGGTGCCATTTATCGTACTCAGTACGTTGGCAGCTTGGTTTGGTATGGATGATATTGGTAGCCTGCATTCTTCTTTAAAAGAACAGTCAATTATTTTCAAACGTTTGCACAATTGGATTTTGTGCTGGCTGTATGTGGGTACGTTTGGTTCGTTTATTGGTTTTTCAGCTGCTTTTCCGTTGTTGATTAGCCGTTCTTTTCCGCATATTGATGCCATTAAGCTAGCATTTCTGGGTCCGTTTGTTGGCGCGATACTGCGTGTAGTCGGTGGCTGGCTGTCTGACCGGATGTCGGCAGCAAAATTAACTGAAATCAGCTATGCCATGATGATTGTCGGGGTAATCGGGGTACTGGTGTGCCAGCCGATGGGTAGCAATTCTGGCAATTTTGTTGGTTTCTTTTGTAGTTTTATGCTGTTGTTTGCGTTCAGTGGTATTGGTAATGGTTCGACTTATGCGCAGGCACCACGGATTTTTTCGTTGTTTCACCGTCACTTGCATCAGGGTGATGTTAAGAGTGCGGAATTGCATGCTACTAAAGAATCAGCCACGGTGCTGGGCTTTATGGGTGCCATCGGCGCGTATGGTGGTTTTCTAATTCCAAAAAGTTTCGGTTCTTCGATTGAGGTTACTGGCAGTGTTTCGATGGCATTGTGGGGCTTTATTGTTTTCTATGTGAGCTGTCTGCTGATTAATTACTGGTTTTATGTGCGTAAGCAATCAGTAACGCGCTGCTAGTTTGCTGTTATGGCGCTGTGGTCGCGGACGATAGCGCTTAAAAATTATAAATCAATAAGAAACTGTTAGGGGCTGAGGCCTCTGTGGAGCACAAATTCATGAGCCATTTTTTAGACAGACTAAATTTTTTACGTAAAACCAAGGAAACTTTTTCTGCCGGGCATGGTGCGGTGGTAGCTGAAGGACGCGAGTGGGAGGATGCTTACCGCCAGCGTTGGCAGCATGACAAAGTGGTGCGTTCGACGCATGGGGTGAACTGTACAGGTTCCTGCAGCTGGCGCGTGTTTGTTAAAAATGGGCTGATTACGTGGGAAATGCAGCAGACAGATTATCCGCGTACGCGTGCCGATTTGCCAAATCATGAACCACGTGGCTGCCCGCGGGGTGCCTCTTACAGTTGGTATGTGTATTCAGCTCAGCGGGTGAAATATCCGATGATTCGTGCGTCTTTGCTGCGCATGTGGCGCGAGAAACGTCAAAGCCTGGGCGCGATTGAAGCGTGGCAGAGTATTACTCAGAATCCAGAAAGTGCAAAAAAATATAAATCTCAGCGTGGTTTGGGTGGTTTTGTGCGTTTGGACTGGAATGAGGCATATGAAATTATTGCCGCTGCCAATGCATTTACAATTAAGGAATTTGGCCCTGATCGTGTAATTGGTTTTTCGCCGATTCCGGCAATGTCGATGGTGAGCTACGCTGCTGGTTCACGCTATCTAAGCTTAATTGGCGGGGTGCCGCTGTCCTTTTATGATTGGTACTGTGACCTGCCGCCATCCAGTCCGCAGACATGGGGCGAACAAACAGATGTAGCTGAATCTGCGGATTGGTACAACGCCAACTATCTGATGGTGTGGGGCTCAAATGTGCCGATGACACGTACACCAGATGCGCATTTTTACACTGAAGTACGTTATAAGGGTACGAAAACGGTTGCGGTGTCTTCTGATTATGGCGAAATGGTGAAATTCAGTGATATCTGGATGGCGCCGAAGCAGGGTACAGATGCAGCGCTGGCGATGGCGATGGGACATGTGATTCTGAAAGAGTTTCATTTGCAGAATCCATCGGCTTATTTTGTTGATTACTGCCGCCGCTTAACCGATATGCCGAATCTAGTGGTATTGAATCGGGACAATGGTCGTTTGCTGCCGGGTTATTTCCTGCGTGCTAGCCAGATGGCCGGCGGTCTGGATGAAACTAATCATCCTGAATGGAAAACTTTGGTAATAGATGAAAATAGCGGCGATATTGTAGCGCCAAAAGGTTCGATTGGTTTCCGCTGGGGCGAGCAGGGAAAATGGAATCTGCGCGCGGAAAAATCCGACAGTGCCGATATTCAGGCTCAGATTTCGCTGGCCGAAAATCATGATGCGATTATGGGGGTGTCTTTTGATTACTTTGGTGGCGAAGATGCAGCCGAAGTAATTGTGAAAAATATTCCGGTTAAAAAAATTACAGGTGTCGATGGCAAAGAAATTTTGGTCACCACAGTATTTGATTTGATGTGTGCCAATTATGGTATCGACCGCGGCTTTGGTGGTGATGGTGTGACAGATGATTATCTGGCTGATGTACCGTATACACCTCTGTGGCAGCAGAAACATACGGGTGTTAAGCCAGAGCTGGTGATTCAGGTGGCGCGCGAATTTGCGCAAAATGCGCATGAAACCCATGGCCGCAGTATGGTAATTGTGGGGGCTGGTCTGAATCACTGGTACCACATGGATATGGCTTATCGCGGCATTATCAATATGCTGATGATGTGTGGCTGTATTGGCCAGAGCGGTGGTGGCTGGTGCCATTACGTAGGACAGGAAAAGCTGCGTCCGCAAACTGGCTGGGCGCCGCTTGCTTTTGCTGCAGACTGGAACCGTCCGTCGCGGCAAATGAATGGTACGTCGTTCTTTTATGCACATACCAGCCAGTGGCGACACGAAAAGCTGGATATGGCAGAAGTGATTGCACCTACTCATGCAGGCCAGATGGCTAATATGAGTCAGCTTGACTTCAATGTAAAAGCGGAGCGTATGGGCTGGCTGCCCTCTGCACCGCAACTGGCGCGCAATCCATTGGATGTGACCCTTGACGCGGAAGCGCAGGGCAAAGACCCGATTGCCTTTGCGGTTGAGCAGATGAAAGCCGGTGTGCTGGATATGGCTTGTAATGATCCAGACAATCCACAAAACTTCCCGCGCAACCTATTTGTATGGCGTTCAAATATTCTTGGTTCTTCTGGCAAGGGGCATGAATATTTTCTGAAATACCTGCTGGGTACACAGAATGCATTAATGAGCGATGAGACAGATGCCATTAAGCCGATGGATGTGAAGATACGGCCTGCTGCTGAAGGTAAGCTTGATTTGCTTACAGTGTTAGATTTCCGTATGTCTACTACTTGCTTATATGCTGATATCGTGCTGCCTACAGCTACTTGGTATGAAAAAGACGATTTGAATACTTCGGACATGCATCCGTTTATTCATCCATTAAGCGAGGCAGTGAAACCATTATGGGAAAGCCGTACAGACTGGGATATTTACCGTGGTCTAGCCAAGGCATTTTCTGAAACCGCTAAAGATTATCTAGGCGTGCGCAAAGATTTGGTGTTAACACCATTGATGCATGATAGTCCAGAAGAATTGGCTCAGCCATTTGACCCTAAAGACTGGAAACTGGGTGAGTGCGAACCAGTACCGGGTAAAACCATGCCAAAAATGACAGTAGTAGAGCGTGACTACGGCACCATTTATGAAAAATTTACTTCTGTAGGGCCGTTGCTGGAAAAAATTGGCAACGGAGGCAAAGGGATTAGCTGGCAGACCGCGGCAGAAGTGGATTTACTGCGCAAGCTCAACAATACGCAAAGCGATGGTGTGTCAAAAGGACAGCCGAAACTACACAGTGCTATTGATGCAGCAGAAATGATCTTGACTTTAGCGCCGGAAACCAATGGTCATGTAGCTGTTAAGGCTTGGGAGGCTTTGTCTAAAAATACCGGTATCGACCATACTCATCTGGCGATTGCACGTGAAGACGATGCCATTCGCTTCCGTGATGTTCAGGCGCAGCCGCGTAAAATTATTTCGTCGCCAACTTGGTCTGGTCTAGAAAGTGAAAAAGTCAGCTACAACGCTGGTTATACCAATGTACATGAACTGATTCCATGGCGTACGCTGACAGGACGTCAGCAGTTTTACCAAGATCATCAATGGATGCGTTTGTTTGGTGAAGGGTTGGTTTCTTACCGGCCAACGGTAGACCTGAAGACCACACTCAATGTCAAAGGCCATCAAAGCAACGGAAATCCAGAAATTGTGCTGAATTTCATCACCCCGCACCAGAAATGGGGGATTCACAGTACCTATTCTGATAACTTGCGCATGCTCACTTTATCTCGTGGTGGTCCGCATGTATGGATGTCGGAAATCGATGCTAGACGTGCCGGTTTGCAGGATAACGACTGGGTGGAAGTATTTAATGTCAACGGCACATTAACCGCGCGCGTTGTTGTTAGCCAGCGTGTGCCGGAAACCATGATTCTGATGTATCACGCACAGGAAAAAATTGTCAACGTGCCCGGTTCGGAGCTCTCTGGCAAACGTGGCGGTATCCACAATTCTGTGACTAAAGTAGTAATGAAACCGACTCATATGATTGGTGGCTATGCTCAATTGTCCTGGGGATTCAATTACTACGGTACGGTAGGTACTAACCGCGATGAACTGGTGGTAGTACGCAAAATGAACAAGGTGGACTGGCTGGATACACCGGCCACAACCCCGGCGGCTGAATAAGTAAGGAACACAAATTATGAAAATACGTGCACAAATCGGCATGGTGCTGAATCTGGACAAATGCATCGGTTGCCATACCTGTTCCGTGACTTGCAAAAACGTCTGGACCAGCCGTGATGGTGTGGAATACGCTTGGTTTAACAACGTCGAAACCAAGCCCGGTATTGGTTATCCAAAAAACTGGGAAGATCAGGAGCAATATAAAGGCGGCTGGGTGCGCGAACGTACTGGTAAACTTAAGCTAAAGCAGGGTAATCGCCTAAAAATACTGGCAAATATATTTGCTAATCCAAATATGCCGGCCATCGACCAGTACTATGAACCGTTCACCTATGATTACGAGCATTTGCAAGCTGCTCCTCTGATGCAAACCCCGCCAACAGCACGGCCGGTTTCGGTATTAACTGGCAAAAAGATGGACAAAATCGAATGGGGGCCAAACTGGGAAGATGATCTGGGCGGTGAATTTGCCAAACGCTCAAAGGACAAACTGTTTGATGGCATTCAGAAGGACATTTATGCCGCTTTTGAAAACACCTTTATGATGTATCTGCCACGCCTGTGTGAGCATTGTCTTAATCCAGCCTGCGTGGCCAGCTGTCCTTCCGGCTCCATTTATAAGCGAGAAGAAGATGGCATCGTACTGATAGATCAGGACAAATGTCGAGGCTGGCGCATGTGCGTTTCCGGCTGTCCATACAAGAAAATTTACTACAATTGGGTGTCAGGTAAAGCTGAAAAATGCATTTTCTGCTATCCACGTATTGAAGGTGGTCAACCTACTATTTGTTCGGAAACCTGTGTTGGCCGTATCCGTTATTTAGGGGTAATGCTGTATGATGCCGACCGTATCAGCTCCAGCGCCGCAGTAGAAAATCCTCAGGATTTATACGAACAGCAACTTGATGTTTTCCTTGATCCAAACGATCCAGAAATTGCCCGCGAAGCGCTTGCTCAAGGCATTCCTGCCGACTGGATACAGGCAGCACAGAATTCTCCGGTATATAAAATGGCCGTTGAATGGAAAGTAGCGTTCCCATTGCATCCAGAATACCGCACCTTACCGATGGTATGGTACATACCACCATTATCTCCGATTCAGTCAGCATTGGAATCTGGAGTGATTGGTGAGCATGGCCTCATACCAGAGCTCAGAGAAATGCGTATTCCGCTCGAGTATCTGGCCAATCTGCTCACAGCCGGCAAAACAGAACCAATTGTCAATGCCCTTCAAACCATGATTGATATGCGTAAATACATGCGTACTAAAACAATCCATTCTGCTGAACAGGCTTTGCAGGAGCTGTCAGGCCACCGACTGAGCGCGCAGCAAATCGAAGAAATGTATCAGATTATGGCTATTGCCAACTATGAAGACCGTTTCGTCATCCCCAGCGCTCATAAAGAACTGGTTAGCAATACCTTTGAAGAAAAAGCTGGATGTGGCTTCACCTTTGGTGATGGCTGCCACAATGGCCATAGCAAAGAGAGCTTGTTTGGTACTCGTAAAGCTGCACCGATAGTATTTCATGGTCTGCGCAAGAAAAACGAACGCCAGTCAGTATAAGGAAACAGAAAATGTATAAGATATTATCCATTTTACTGAGCTATCCGCGGCAACAATGGCTGAGCCATATTGAAGAACTGCATACAGCTGTCAACCAGTATGCTGCACTGGAACAGTCCGCAGCGCTGGAACCATTTTTTAATCATTTGCGTGCATACGATGAAATCAGCCTTCAGGAAGTGTATGTTGATACTTTCGACCGCAACCGCAATCATGCCCTGCATCTGTTTGAACATCTGCATGGTGAAGACAAAGCACGTGGGCAGGCAATGGTTGACTTGCTAGCAGAATATCAGGCACATGGTCTGGAACCAGAAAATAACGAACTGCCGGATTATCTGCCCTTATTTCTGGAGTTTCTATCCGGCATAGATAGTCAGCAGGCGCAGCAATTGCTAGCTGATGCCGTGCATGTCATTGCATACATTGCGGCCAATCTGCATAAAAGCCAGTCCATTTATGCGCCGGTAATGGATGCAGTAGTGGCCTTGTCGCCAGTAAAACCGCAGCCATTAAAGGCAGCACCGGTACGTAATATGGATGAAGCCCTGGAAAAATTTGGTCCCACCGCAGAAGGACTCGAACCTCTGTTAAACCAGCCATCCGTACAGGAAGTGCAATTTTTCCGCCAGAAAAAACTCAGCTAAGCCGGGAGACAGCATGTATTATCTTAATCAATTCATATTCGGCATTTTTCCCTACATTGCCGCCAGTATCTTTTTTCTGGGCAGCCTGATTCGATTTGATACCAACCAGTATTCGTGGAAATCCGAATCCAGCCAGCTACTATATCCGCGCCTACTGCGCATGGGTAATATCCTATTTCACATTGGCGTACTGGGTTTGTTTTTTGGCCATTTGATCGGATTACTGACACCAGTTGCTGTTTGGGACACACTGGGCATCAGCCATGAAGCTAAGCAGCTTACAGCCATGATTGCCGGTGGCATCATGGGAACACTGGCTTTAATCGGTCTGATGATGCTGATTTATCGACGTTTCAGCAGTGCACGTTTACTCGCCAACAGTACATGGCGCGATAAATTGGTATTAATTTGGCTACTTATTACCCTGTGTCTTGGGCTAGGAACCATTCACGTTTCCGCGCACCATCTGGATGGGGAAGAAATGATTAGCCTGATGCAATGGGCGCAACATATTGTCACTTTCCGCAGCGGAGCAGCTGACATCATTGCTCATACTCATCCGATTTTCAAACTTCACCTATTTATGGGCATGAGCGTATTTGTTATCTTTCCATTCACTCGGCTAGTACATATCTGGAGTGGATTTGGCGCATTAGTGTACCTAAAACGCCAAGCCCAATTGGTCAGAAGCAGACGTTATTAAACAATTGCTTAGAACAATTTAAGGCAATACTGATATTCAGTATTGCCTTAAATTTATGACAGCCAAACCGTAGCAAAAATAAATCCACTTAAAAAATTGATTTACCACAGGCTTATCTAGCATAATGGGCTAGAAATCATCGCATTCTTAATGCGTAATCCACAAAAAATGTCTATTAGATCCAGTCAGCGTTGTCACTCTTCAGTTTCTCTCAACTTGCCTGTAAGATTCTTGTGTAACATCTTAAATATAAATTTTAAATTTTTCAGTCACAATGCCGCAAATATGGAACTGATTCGACATCTCGATAATCGGGTAGCGATTATTCAGCGGCTTCAGATAATGGCGATTACCCTCACTTACATATTGTTTAAACATCGCCTCATTACCACTTTCGCGCACTACCACAAAATTGCCATGTTGTACCGGCAGCTCTGGTTCTACTACAATTTTGTCGCCTGCCGTAAACTCTGGTTCCATACTGTCGCCCTTGATTTCCAATGCAAACGCCTGCGCACTGGGCTTGCGCAAAGCAGGTACCCAAATATTACTGGCAACCAGTAAGGTTTTTCTATCCAGCTGCTTAGATGCATCTATCCATGACAACAGTGGTACTTTAAAGCCATTAAACAAAACTTCATTATCTTCAAATGCACCGATTCCAAAATGTTCCGGCTTCACAACATCGGCAAAATAGGATACCAACTTATCAATATGAGCTTTATCAACCCGCCCAGTCTGTATCCAGCTCGTTACCGAGGGCGGTTTTATCGCAAAAGCGCGCGCCACATCAGCTTTTCGCACACCCTTTAGCTCAATCGCAGTTTTAATTGCATCACCTAATTGTTTACCAGTGTACATAACTATCCTTAGTGTTTACCTAATCTTATTTAGACTTATTATAATTAGGCAATGATTTGCATTCTATTAGATATTAGCTTAATATTATATTCGTATTAAAACGAAATAAAGTATTTTGTTAATTATTATCGATAATTAATAAGGTGTTAGAAAATAATCTTCACATAGTGATTTAGTATTCAGTCAAAGGATTGATTTCAAATTTTAGAAACTCTGAAATTTTAAAAATATGATTCAAAAGAAAATTTAAAAATAAACATTTATCTCATAATATGGCGAGCAACTTAAAAAAAGCAAATAACTGGTTTTCCTTAAACCATACATTAATTAAGTATCGCCTAATGGTTTTGGCACATCACTTACACAAGGTGAATCTATGACAGACTATAAATCAGAAATTGATCTTGCAGAAAAAGTACTGCGCGCGTATGAGTACTGCATGAAAGATAGCATCAAAAAGGGACATTGCCGAAGTATAGAATGGAAATATCAGCCAGAAGCACCTAATAAAAGCACTCAGCAAGCTTTTTATCCTACCTATCAGCCCGAAGTGTATGACATGGTAAAAAACACTATGGGCAACCTGTTTTACAAAGACCGCGAAGCCTTTGCCACTCTGTCTAGTAAATATTGCAAACTAAGCCCTTTATATAAACGCCAGAATCAAAACTCCGTTAAACGCAACCAGCGCCGACGCTACTCCAGCAAAGAATGGAATCAAGCAATAGAACAAAGCTTATGGCGCTTTTGGCAGGAAATGAAACTTCAGCCACAATTTGAAAAATATTTTCGCTATAATACTTGACATAATCACATCACAGCTTATAATAAATTATACATTACAGGTATGCTTCACCTTAAACAGCTGTTTGATAAAGTTCCCGCAAGGGAGCTTTTTTGCATCTGGTGATTACGAAACCGGTTAAATTATGGCAGCGCATAAGTAACAAAAATAAGAGATTTATCATCAGCACGGATTTTGCGTACAGAAATCCGTTTTTTTATACCTTTATAGGCAGTGAAGATGTGGTCAACCAGACCATAACTAATAATATTTAACAAAGCAGACATGAGCTTATATTAACAACAGTATCTGAGTTGTTAAGCATATAAAATCATACACCATAAATGAACTTATTCAGGCAAAAACTACCAAAAAATATCTTTAATTGAAACAGGAAGAATAAAAATGGTCAGGAAAATTCGTAATTGGTCAGATTTCAGATAAAATGGCTTGGAATCTGACTATGTTAAATTAATCTCATCAGTTAAATAACAAACGTAAAAATCATCTCATTATTCTCTTAAAATGATTGATATGTATATTACAAAACTCAACTACTGTATTTACGATACCAGCCGAATACTTGATAGCGTATTCGGCTGTACACAAACAAAAAAACTGAATATTGCGAGTAGCAAAAGCTGAATCTGGGAACATTTATATAAAACCGGCTTTGTATACAATTTGTCCAATAATTTCTATCTGATTTAATCCAACAGTTTCATCTGGGTATTCATGATTATTATAACTTTTCATTCTTACCCGCTCATTAGGTAAGTTTTGCAGTATCCTGATTCTGAGCAGACTACCCTGATTAAATGCATAAATCTTACCGTCTACAGGTATTTTTTTTGAAACATCCACAACGAGCTTGTCACCATCATTTAACAAAGTATGCATCGAATCACCACTCATGGTGATACTAACCAGATTGTCTACCTGCAAATTATTTAGCTTGATATCCTCTCGGTACAGATTAAGTTGAGAAGTTTCTGAATGGGTATTTTGAGATGGCAGAGGAGGAATCGGAATAAAAGCATCATCATTAAACAGGCCTTCCGATATGCTTTCACTGGGCTGAAAATTAAGGATTTGCATAATCCGGTTAACCGTTTCTAATCTGGGCGCAACTTTACCCAGTTCGTAACGGGAAATTAGAGAAGGCGTAATGCCAGTTTTAAAGGCAAGCTCTTTTTGAGAAAGCCCAGCAGCCAATCTGGCAGCTTTAAGTTGAATGGCAAATTTCATGGTAAAAACATAAGATATTAATAAATAAAAATTTAATCGAAAAATGACAAAGAATGGTTAAAAATAGCCATTAAATGCTTGTAATTATCTTTTATAGATTTTAATATAGCCATAAATGGCTATATTTAATAACCGTAAGAGGTATATTACCTGAATTTATATTGAGTCAAAACTGTCATTAAGTTTAACCCAAAGTAGTTTTAAGTTATTTAAACTTAAATTAACAATAAACTAATACAAGGTGAAAATAAAAAAAATTAAATATATTTAATTAGTATAGCAACTTAAAAGGAAATACCTCAAAGGCTGCCACCTTTGAGGTATTAAGTAAACAAAATCCCAAGTTCAAATTAAGGAGTTTTGAATGAATAATAGTATCACATTTGTTTCTTTTAATGGGAGTAGTCTGGCTACAGTCAAAATCAAGAATACAGTTTACGTGTGCATGAAATCTGTAGTCAGCGGAATCGGTCTGGACTGGTCTACCCAGCATCGAAAACTCAGAGGCTGTTATCAAAAGTATGGTTGTGGATTTTTATCCATTCCAATTAAAAATGGCACCAAAAAAATATTAGCAATTCCATTAAAAAAGCTAAGTAACTGGTTGCAGAGCATCAATCCCAAAAAAGTGAAAGATAGCCTTAAAGACACCGTAGTAATTTATCAGAGCGAGTGTGCAGAAGCTATACAGGCTTACTGGCGTAAACCACGTACGTTAAAAAAGCCGTGCTGTCCACAACCAGTAGACAAAAATAAATCCGGCTTACAACGTGACCAGATTGCTGTGATAAAAGCACTGCATCGGCAACTTGTATTATCCGTTGCCAAAGAAAAACAGGCAGAACTGGCCATGACATTATGGCAGGCAGTACAAACCCGCTATGGTGTCAGCTACGAGCATGTACCCGCATCCAAATTTAGTGAAGTGCTGTGTCTACTCAGCCGCGTAGCTGTTAAAAAAGTTAGTCTCGGTAATGCACAACCAGATAACAGTGGTTTTACAGACATCATGGTACCACCTGCTCAACTAGATAATCTATATGAATCATTTGTATGCTCACAGAATATGCGACTTATGTTTGAGCATTTACTGCCAGCATTGCATATTTTTGGCAGCAAATACGAAAATCAGGTCCATAAATATGCTTATGAAATAGAGCATGTCTTTAATAACTGCTATAAGGCTTTTCTACCCTTATTTGACAAAATGCCCGAATCAGAAATTAAAGAATCTGCGCGCAAGCATCTGGCTAAGCTGATGTAATCTTCCCAAGAGTTTGGTACTAAACGAAACTTACACACTGCTTTGCACAGAATATGATGGTAAACAGTTTTCATTTGATGAAACTGGTAGAAAATCTTGAATTAATGACTAAATTACAGAAGGAGAAATATTGAAAAAACAAAACAAATATTTATACAATAAATTAAATATGAAAATTTTATTATTAATGGGTACAAAAACCGGCATTTGCCGGTTTTTTTGTTTTCTGAGGATTTGATGGTTGATTTATGAAAAATGTGGAAATGGTATTACAGTTACTTTATTCACTGCTGGATTTAAGATTTTTGCCGGATAAATTACAAAAATGGTTGTTTCATACAGGTACACGCGTTATTACCGTAACCAGCGCACTGATTATGATCGGTTTTGCCGGCATATTTCTGCTGGGCGGTAGCGAGGTTTTTAATCTCAAACTGTATAAAGGCTTTTTGTTATTACATCCGTTGACTCTTTCGGTACTGTTGATTGGTATGGCCGTATTGCAATTGCTTGTAACCATATTTAAATCTAATCGTTGCAACGTGCTTTGTGGTTATTTACTGATTTTATCCGCACTGATATGGGCAGTCATATCGGCTACGTTTTGGGCTTCGTATCCACCACTGACCACCGGAATGACAACTTATCCGGTATTAGCTGTTGTGTGTGCGCTAGCCGGACGTAATCAGATCAACTACACAAAACGGGTTGAAGATTTGAAACACAAGGGACGATAAAGTATGGAGTTGATAAAAAATGCTTTTTCCGTCTGTATTTTATTTGCGCTGATAGGCGGGCTGGCTGGTTCTTTATTGGTCACAGATTATAAACGCTACGGTTGGTTTATGACCATACTGTTTGTATTACTGGGAATGATATTTGCAGCAGCAGTGACCGATTACTTTTTTCCGCCAAACCGCCCCTGGCTTTTTGCTGGTGTAGGAGTATTTGCAGGTATGTCTACAACATCCTTTCTTGATGCCTTCAAAGCTGCCGCGCCAGGACTGGCAAAGCGCATTATTGATATTGTAAGTAGAAAAGCAGAACAATTTGTTGGTCACGATGATACAACAAAATAATAATTATAAATGAGTATCAGCAGCCGAAAGGCTGCTTTTTTTGGATATTAAAAATGTATAAATTAAGTAATCGCTCATTGCAGCGACTATATGGGGTAGATAACGGTTTAGTTAAAGTGGTAAAAAGGGCAATAGAACTGACCACTCAAGATTTTATGGTAACAGAAGGCCTACGCACACGAGAACAATGTTGCATTAATTATGGTAAAGGCCGCACTGAGCAGCAATGTACACTAAAAGGTGTGCCAGCAAAATATGCACAGCCAGCCGTAAGTAAAGTTACCTGGTTAAATAATCCGTTTGCCAGTAAACATGTTACTGGTAAGGCAATTGATCTGGTACCGTATCCAGTAGACTGGAACGATTTGCATAAATTCCACACCATTGCTTTGGCAATGAAGCAAGCAGCAGCAGAACTAAATGTAAAAATTGTCTGGGGTGGGGATTGGAAAACTAGCAAAGACTATCCTCATTTTGAGGTATAACTCCACTGAATAGCACTAATGGAA
This sequence comes from Snodgrassella sp. B3837, assembly GCF_026535955.1. NCBI lineage: Bacteria > Pseudomonadati > Pseudomonadota > Betaproteobacteria > Neisseriales > Neisseriaceae > Snodgrassella > Snodgrassella sp. B3837. Next base: position 306,158 of record NZ_JAFNPI010000006.1, on the reverse strand, counting down.
TTGTTGTGTTGTTGTCATTATTTATTGGTAATCAATACATTTATTAAATTTGTCACAAAATGGATAGTCTATATAATTTCATCATTATACTGCGATCAGACTAAAATTTGACTCTGAGATAATACAAAAGAATATAGCAATCATTCATGGTTGAGAAATATAATCAATTCTATTAGTCAGATGATTCTAAGAAGCTAAATATCTGCCTCCAAAATTTATTACTCGAATGATAATCGGAAAAATTTACTTAATTTATATAAGAATGGCTTGATATTTATCTCATCAACATTTAAAAACGAATGATAAAATCTGTTTGAGTAAATTGTTTCAGAATTAAGTCTGGCTGGATGAAAATATAATAATCTAATGAAGAAAATTTAAATATATATATTTATTTCAATTGGTTAAAAATATTTTATTGACTTATACATAATAAATGCTATAATAAATTCAAATTACAGGTATGCTTGACCTTAAACAGCTGAATAGATAAGTTCCCTAAATGGGAGCTTTTTTGCGTTCTAGGGAAACAAATTTAAATACAGTTTAATAAAATCAGATTGAAAATCAGGTGATATGGAAATGAATTAAATAGTTTTAAAAGAGAAATACTGTAGAGTTGGTGGAGGCGGGGGGAATCGAACCCCCGTCCGAAAGTCCTCTACAGAGCGATCTACATACTTAGTCTTGCCAACTTCGAATCTTATTCACAAACCGCCGACAGACAGGCTGTTTGTAAACCAGTTGCCATAAATCTTGTTTAATGCCAGACAACACGACATTAAACCAGCCAATGTAAATGTCGTTGCGGTGAGTTGCCTCACACGGCCCATTGGCGAACCGTTGCAACGTTTAGCCTTAAGCGGCTAAAGCGTAAGTTTCGTCGTTTGCGACTATATAAATTCAGGGTTTAACGGGAATCTGAGACCCCGGTATGCACGCATCTGCTTTGCAACCCCCGTCGAAACCAAGGTCGCCCCCAGATTGTTTGTCAATTATACGTTTATTTGAGATATATGCAAACTTATTCTGAATTGCTATATGCTAACTAAGTTGGCTGCTGGATTAAAATATTAAATTATCTTTATTAATTTGCATATATACAATTAGTGCAGAATGTAAGTCTGTTGATGCAATATCGTTGCCAAACGTATTGATTTATAATCTACAGGTTCAATTTGAAATCTTGGTTAATATGTACGATGTCAATACTGATGATGTACGTCATTTTTTTTCAGATGTCTGGCAGAAGCGTCAGCAGCCGCATCTGTTAGATGCTTTACAGCAGAAAGCGTTACGGATTATTGACGCACATAGCGAATATGCGCCTTATTTAGAAAATGTCGAACAATACCTTAACCGTACATGGCGGCCGGAAGAAGGGGAGACTAACCCTTTTTTGCATCTGTCATTACATTTGTCAGTACAGGAGCAGGTTGCGATTAATCAGCCATTTGGTATTGCTGCCATTCATCAGCAGTTATGTAAAAAATATGCAGGTGACTGGGTCAAAGCCGAGCACGATATGATAGAAGCATTGGCGGAAACCCTCTGGCTGGCACAGCGTTATGGGCAAGGGCTGGATGTGAATGCTTATATGACGCGTCTGCGTAGATTGGTTGGGCTCGGACAGGAAGACAACCCGCGTCTGAATCCGCATGAAATCGAAACAGCTGCCGTAAAAAAAGATTGAATTTGCTCTAGTATAAATTATAGTTTATTGTTTAACCATTTGTACCGATTTACTTTATCAGATTAAATGTGGTACATAATATTTTGGAATCTGTAAGCTTTAATTAAGGGATGGATATGTCTTTTTGGGCAAGTAATGCAAATGCTTTGTTGCTACTGTTGTTTGTGGCGTTGGGTATTTTCGGACATAATCCTTCAGTAACGATTTCTGCATTGATTATCCTACTGGTGCAGCAGACACCGTTATTGAAATATGCACCGCTATTAGAAAAATATGGGCTGCAGCTTGGAATTATGCTGCTGATGATCGGTGTATTGGCACCGCTGATTACAGGTAAGGTGCAGCCTGCGCAGATTGCGGCCTTGGCCAGTAGCTGGAAAACCATTGCTGCTGTAGTAGTAGGCATTGTCGTTGCGTGGCTGGGTGGCCGTGGGGTACAACTAATGCAAATGAATCCCACCATTGTGACAGGTTTGATGATTGGTACGATTATTGGAGTGGCTTTCTTACGTGGAGTGCCGGTGGGACCTTTGATTGCTGCTGGATTACTGTCGTTAATTCTATAGGTCTATTGCCTGAAGTTCTTGCCAGAATGAGGTCCGCTCGTTATAATGCGCCCACTTCCATTTCTTGGAGAGGTGGATGAGTGGTTGAAGTCGCACGCCTGGAAAGCGTGTATACGTGAATAGCGTATCGAGGGTTCGAATCCCTTCCTCTCCGCCAGTTTCTATATAAAAGCTGCTTATGCGGCTTTTTTTTATATATGTTTAATATGATATTGTTATATTATTTAAATGTATTTATTTCGTATAGCTTTTTGTACTGAATTTGTTTTTATTTCCAAGTTAAATCAATGAATCTCACTAAATTGAGTGATAAGTCTATACTAATAAATGCACTAATGGAAAATACAAGATAAAGAAAATAAAAATAGTGTTATAGAAACTAATCAAGATTAGTGCGAGTGAGTGACATAGTTCAAAAAATATTTGAATTTAAATTGCTATATAAAATTACTACTGTAGCCGATATTGACTAAATTATTAATGGGTCACTGTGGTTATTTGTATTAAAAAATTGAATAAACACGCAAATTTTGTTGAACCAAACGTATATTAAAATTTTATTCATTGAGTAATGCTTCATAAATATGATTAAGCATTTTGTGTTGTTTTAATCATATCTTTGACTGACTGCAGGATAATTACGTGAAGTTATATCTCTTTCGAGAAGATATTGATGAATTATGTATATGAAGTGTGAAATACAAGAATTGTTTTTTGTACTAAAAGAAACATGATATTTAATATTTAATTCGATAGTTAAGTGAATGTAATACATAATATTTATGATAAATATATATAAAAAGAAAGGAGAAATGTATTTATTGTGCTTAATCAAATCCAAAATGCAATTATTGAGCGATTACATCAGGGGTTGGGATCATTAGTCACAGATATAGAAGTTTTTTTTGGTGGGCTTGAAAATAGAGATGCGTTCACCAACAAAGAAAAAAAACCAGCTGTGTTATTAACTCTTAATCAAGCACATATAAAAATAAAGAGTTCTGAACGCCAACGTTTCGAATTAATAGCTAATTTTTATGTAGTTTGTGTAAATAATGAGATTAATGATTCAGAATCTTTGCAGAATACCAATATCAATGACTTAATTTATGCCGTATTACGTCTGCTGAGTGGACAGAGATTAAATGAACACTTAAATAGTTTAGGTTTGCAGCCCAAATCGGTTCGTCCGGTTTTTTTTAATCCTCCTGATGCCAATAGTAAAGATTTGAATATTTATGCCATTGAATTTGAGGCAGGTTTTGATATCTATGGGCTGGAAAGTGATCAATATCCCGAATATACCAACGATGTAAGTAATCCTGACTATTTATTTAGTAAATTTAATGGTAGTCATTCCGAACCACATGCTCCATTTACTTCACTGACGGTGAATATAGAAGAAATAGAAAATTAAGTTTGGCAGGATTAAGTTCTAACTATTCATGAGAAAGAAGATGAAGGTTAAAGCAGCAGATGGTTTGCGCGTACCAAAAGAAAAACGCGTTAATTCTTATATAACAACTCAATTGGTTAACGTACCGGACACTCTCTACTACCGTCGTTTGGTGGCTGATGGCGATCTGATAATGATAACTGAAAATTTCGAAGAAAATAAAACAGGAGTGAATGAATGATAGAAAATATCCAGTTTGATACTGTGCGAAATGATATTCGTGTACCAGGACGGTATATTGAATTCAATACCCGGACAGCAGTAAGAGGATTGCCCGCTAATCCGCAGAAGATGCTGCTGATTGCACCTATGCTACCAACAGGCAGACAGCCGGCATTAGCACCCGTACAATTATTTAGTGACGCCGATGCTGCTAATCTCTTTGGTGAGGGGTCATGGGCTCATTATTGTGTCAAACAGGCATTTACTAATAATCCTTATTTGGATTTAACTATTATTGGTGTAAATGATGCTGAACAAAGTATTGCTGCTAAAGCCAGCATAGCCATTACGATTGCAGATCCAGGTGCTAACTCAGGTATCCTTACGATTAATATCGGCGGCACGGAATGTCAGCTGACAGTCAATAATGGTGATACTAACGCAGAAGTTTATAACCAGCTGGCAAATATAATTAACCAAGTAAACACATTAGCTACAGCAGAGGTTGTAAGCGATAAAATTCAGTTAACCGCTAAAAATAAAGGTTTGATTGGTAACGAAATTACTTTGTCGGCTTCATTTAATACAGACACATCCAGCGCCAGCAGTGTAGTGCTGGATATCAAACCATTTGAAGGTGGACAGCTTAATCCCGATATCAGTGCTGCTCTGCAGAGAGTAGCCGGTAAGCATTATCAGATTATTTGTAATGCATTTACTGATAGTCTGAATGCTAAAAAATTATCGGATCATATAGATCTGGTATCAAATGCAATTGAAAAGCGCGGCTGTATAGGTGTAATGGGCTGGCGAGGTACCCTAAGTACGGGAACAACTTTTGCTAATAACATCAACAGTGGACGTATTACTATAGCATGGTATAAAAATGCTGTAGAAGGTAATGCCATTATTGCTGCAGGCTATGCGGCTGTAATTGCCAGTGAAACTGATCCCGCCCGCCCATTAAATACTCTTGAAATAAAAGGTCTAAGTATTACGTCTGATGCCAGCTGGCCTTTATTTGCTGAGTTTAATAGTGCTTTATACAATGGTCTTTCACCGTTGCATATTGTATCTAACCGCGTACAGATTATGCGAGCAGTCTCAACATATGTAAAAAATGCAACTGGTACTGATGATCCGGCATTGTTGGATATTACTACTATCCGTACTCTTGATTATGTTCGAGATGCGATTAATCAACGCATAGCTTTACGTTTTCCACGAGAAAAACTGTCTGAACGTACACCTTTAAAAGTCCGTTCCGAAATTCTGGATGTTTTAAATCAATGTGAAAGCGCAGAAATTCTGGAACAGGTAATGGAAAATAAAGAAAAATTGATTGTACAGCGTAATCCCAGCGACCCAAATCGTTTGGATGCAGTGATACCGGCTGATGTAGTTAATGGATTGCATGTATTGGCTGCACGCGTGGATCTGTATTTATAAATTAATTATTAAAGGTGTTAATTTTTTATTAACACCTTATTAAATATAAAGGAAATTATATGGCAAATAAAACAGGTGCTAAATATGCAGGTGCGGTAATTATGGAAGTAAACGGACGAGAAGTGGAAATTATCAGCTTTAAGCCGGAAGTAACTACCGGACGCAAGGTGGTAAAAACCATGAATAAATCCGGTAAGGTTCGTGGTTATGCGGATGGTGTGACTGAATATACCATGAGTGTTAGTGCGGCTATTCCTTTGGATGAAAGTGGCATTGATTGGGACAATATTACTAACGCCAAAATTACTATTTATCCGCGTAATGCTGATGAAGCTCGCATTAGTTATATTGGCTGTACCAGTACAAAATGCTCGGAAGAATACAGTGTAGAAAATGAAGCACGTCGTGATATTGAAATGTTTGCATTGGATAAAGTGATTGAATAATGTTAAAAGAGACTGGAAAACTGGTTTATGGTCTGGAATACAATCAGCAGATGTATTTTGATTATACTGTTAAGCCATTGACTTTGGCCGATGAACTTAAGGCACTGGAATTATTGGAGGATACTGGTTTAATCACTGATGTTCCAGATGCAGAAAAAGCGATTATTACTACTCTGGCTTATTGGGCGCAACAGTTGCAAGTGCCAGGTATAGAACCAGAAAATCTAAGTGTTGAATTTCTTTTTAATAATCTGGCATCTGAAGATTATCAGTCAATTTTAACAAGTATGGAATCACTTCGGTCAAAATCGATTGCCGCTGGCCGGTCAGACCCAGCGGCATCCGAAAAAGCCGAGAGCAACGAAGCTTTGAAGTAGCGCATAAAAATTATAGACAGGCATGTATATTACTGGCCAAATCATTGATTACTCCTGAAATGGTAAGCAGGATGTGTCATTCAGAAGTATCAGTGTGGATTGAGACGGTGCTGGAAAGTATGGGCATCAAAAATGATGATGATAATGTAATTATTTCTTTACGTCAGAGAAAACCAAAACCTTTTCAGCCGGTTAAAGAAAGTTTGGCCGCTAATTAGCCTGATTAAATACATAATCCCTGTCTTGTGGCAGGGATTATGCATTGATGCTGCTGAAGTCTATTCATTTCTTTCAATTCATTTAATCATTTGGAATTAATATAACTATAATTAAGAGAGAGTATTGATATGTCTTCCAATCAGGATTCGTTGGCAAAACAGCAGGCTTCTATCGTGAAAATGACAGAAGAAGTTAAAAAGCTTGAACAGCAGATAAAACGAACGGCAGCAGTTGCTATTCGGGAAAGTGAAAAGGCGGGTAAATCACAAATTCGCATTATTCAGCAAATTCAGAGAGAACAGCAACGAACAGCTGAAGTACGTTTACGCAAGGAGTTGCGTGCTGAGCAGCAGATTCAGCGTGAAATCATCAAAAGTGGGAATGCTTATAAAAATTTTGCGGCCACAGCCAGTGCTGCGCAAAAACAGATTCAGAATGCTAGTAAGGCATCACGCAATAGTATTCGCGAATTAAATAAAGAGTTAGAAAAAAGCTCTAAAATTCAGAAAAATTCGGGGGTTTCAAAAAATTCCGGATGGAATACAGCTAAGTCGGCAGGTAGCGCTATTATTAAAGGTGGCAAAGCCGTATATGATGCTGTTAGTCCATCAATTGATGATGAAAAAAAATTACGTTCGGGTGTGTTACAAACTGCTGCTAAAGCTTATGTATCCGATAAAAGTAAATCAACTGAATGGATTAAAACTGAGGGTGTAAAAGAAATTCAGTCTTTGGTGAAAGGACTGGTTGCCTCAAATGGTGGGACTTCACAAGCTGCTCTAGATTTGATCAATGATATGTTGCAACAAAACATGACTCTTGATCAAGTTAAAGCCACTATTCCTTATGCCCATCGTAGTATGATAAATTCATCCACTGAAGTGGGTAAATATGATCATGAAAATACGGCTAAACTGTTTAAATCTTTTGCAGATTATGGTTTAAAAAATCAAGATTATCATCAGGTTTCTGATCATATTATTGATTCAACTAAGCAGGGTAAGTTTTCGATAGCTGAGCTTAGTAGTGAGCTACCAGAATTACTATCATCTGGAAAAAAAGCTGGGTTAACAGATATTCGCAGTATTGATTATTTGATATCTAGTTTACAAGCTACTTCTACCCATTCTGATTCGAATGAGGATGCTGCTAAGAGTGTTAAGGCTTTGCTTGGGGCTCTGGCTGATCCTAGTCTTACAGAAAAACTGAGTCGTGTTAAAGATCCTAATTCACCAAACAGACATTTAGACTGGAATAAAATAAGAGAAGAGGGTGGCAAGCAAGGCCTAAATGATGTTCAATCTTTGCTTAAGGTTTGTACTGAAATCTTAGCTAAAGATAAAAATTATCAGAATTTAAAGCAAAAAGCCGACTCTGGAGATTTGTATTCCAGTCAGCTGATGCAGGCCAGACAAGATAAGCTTCTATCATTTATACCAGAAGAGGCGAAAGATGCTGTTCATGCTAATTTAAGTAACCAGAATCTGTTACAACCGCAAACAAAATTATTTACGCAATCTGGTGAAAGTTCTTCAGATAGACATGCAGCTGTTTTAGCTGCTAATCCAGAATTTCAGCAAGAAAAAAATCATGCGCTGACAACATTGGGTAGAAGTGAGGCTGTAGAACCACTTGTTGGCTTTCAAACTAAATTAACTGAACTGTCAGCGGAGTTTCCGGTACTGACTTTAGCGGTAACTGCTTTAGCTGCAGCAGCAGGCAGTGCTGCTACTGCATTGCAAACGTTGGGTTCACTATCCGGATCTGGACAGAAAAATGATATCGAGATTGATGGTGGTGACGATTTTGATAAAAAAAGAAATAAAAACAGTAAAAACAAAGGTAGTAAAACGCCATCATCTTCTAAGACAACTTTGAAATCCAGAAAATTTCCGGCAAAAATGGCTGGTAAAGTGATGGGTCGGGGTAATTTAGCTTTATCTGCTATTGGTGGTGTAGCTAATGGAATTGCAATTGCAAATGATGACAGTTTAACTGCTGAACAGAAAAAGACCGCTCAAATAAAAAATGCATCCTCAACAACGGGAAGTATGGCTGGTGCATGGGCAGGTGGAGAGATTGGTGCGGCAATCGGCACATTTATATTTCCAGGTGTGGGTACTGTTCTAGGTGGGCTAGTTGGTGGTTTGATTGGTGGCATCGGCGGCAGTATGTTGGGCGATAAAATAGGCGATAAGGTTACCCAAACCAACGAAAATGAAAATATTCATACAGCAGCAAATACATTCAGTGGACAGAGGGTGTCTTCGGATTGGCATGATGCTTATGGCGTCAATCCTGCTTTGTCTAGCCAATTAAAATTGACTAGTGATAGGGAGCAGATGCTGAATGGCAATTATATGATGACATCCACAGCGATGATGATGTCGTATAAAAATATACCTGCCAATATGCATGCTGATGAAAATCAGTTGCCTGCTGGGCAATCTGTGTTGGTACAGCAGAATGAGCAATTTCAAAATGCGTTCCAGTCTATTGTACTGGAGCTGGGTATACGTTTAGACAAAATAGCTACCATACTTTCGAGTCAGCAACAGGTTATACAGAATAATGTAACTTTGACGCTGGATGGGAGAGTAATCAGTAATATAGTTTCACGTAATCAAGTGGAAATGTATAACCGAGGGGGAGCACAATAATGACCATGTGGAAAAATAATCTGCAAAAAGCCAGTTATAAAAATATTGCTTTTGATGTCATTTCTATTAATGATAAAAATGAAAAATCGCTGGTAAGACATGGCCGACCTTTCGCCAATGGCTCTGATATTGAAGACCTGGGTGCACAGGGGCGGCAATGTCAGATTGCAGCTGTTTACTTTGGTTCAAGTTTTGATTCGCAGTTGATGAAGCTTCTTACCGTGCTTGAAGAACCTGGTGCTGGTACGCTGGTTCATCCGGTTTTGGGTTTGTTGCCCAATATGATTGCTGCCAGCTGGTCTTTTCGTACTGAGGCTGAAGCAGTTAATTATGTTGCACTGGATATAACGTTTTTTGAAGCCAAAGAGTCAGCACCGTTGTTTTTATTTGAAAATCAATGGTTGGTCAAATTAGAACAGATTCAGAATTCTCTTGATCAGTTTACGCAGCAGTTATTGGCATATAGCAACGTATTGTTAACGGTACGTGAGGGGGGGGCCTCTATTTGGGGGAGTAGTAATGGTGTGTTTGCTGCTTTATGTGGGGTAGCTGGGAGTGTGAGACGTTTTTTTGATCTTGATCCTTTGCTATATCAGACTTCTAAAAATTATTCTTCAATTACTTTTAGTCAGGATGTCAGGGGACTAATTGATACTATGGCCAGTATGGTGTGTTCTGGTTTGAATAACGAAAGTAATTTTGGCACAGGTAGTTTAAGCAGCAGACAGGCTTTTGATTTGATAGGTAATCGTGTAGATATTTTGAACCAATTGCCAGAAAATATTCTTCATAATCAGAATGTGCAGGAATCTCAGGAGGCAGCTATTAATCATGTACAAAGAATTGCGGAAATTCAGATGAAACCGGTTGCTCAGATTTTACAATTTCTGAGTACTGTGTATTTGGTTCAGATTACAGTTAATATCATTGAAATAAATAGTGATCATGTTACAGCTAATGAGCTGCAACTTATTAATAATAATTTACGGCTACGTATACAAGGTTTAATTAATAGTTTACGTGGAACTTATGATTATGCTGAAAATATAAAAAGTATTAATGCTGCTGCTTTTTATACGCAGACGACAATTTTAATACAGATGCTGGCCAATATAGCTGCTCTGTTTAATGATTATATTTTGTCTGTCATTAATCAAAAGCCACCTATGCGTACACGTAAAGCCGAAATAAGTGGAACGATTCATCAATTGGCTTATTTACTTTACCAAGATTTAAACCGGGCTAGTGAGTTGATCCGTCTCAATCCTCATTTGTGCCACCCTTCTTTCATTAAGCGTAATGACTGGATTAATTATTATGTTAAATGAAAGTGATTTGGCACCTTATCCTTATGGTAATGAAGTGGTGGTGCGGGTTGGCGGTAAAGAACATAAAGATTGGCTTAGTTATGATATTGACAGTGATTTTTTGATACCGGCAGATGCGTTCAGTTTTGTAACTAATGTGTCACAAAATCAGGCTTTATTAGCGGATTATAGTTCTTTGCAATGTGAGGTGTTGATTAATCAGCAGCTGGTAATGACCGGTATTATTGGCCATCAGAATGAAGCAATAGATAAAAATAATCACAGTATCGCTTTTAATGGCCGCGACCTAGCCGGATTACTGGTTGATTGCAGTGTGGCACAAATTAATGTCAAAGGAATGAATGTCTTAAGTGCTGCACAAAAAATTGTCAAACCATGGCCGCAGATTAAAAATGTGGTTTTAAAAGCAGAAAAGAATCCGGTATTGGACAAGATTGACATAGAGCCGGGGGAAACGGCTTGGCAGGCGCTGAGCAAAATTGCCTATAAAGCTGGGTTGCATGTCTGGCTTGAACCCGATGGTACGCTGGTAGTTGGAGGGGCCGATTATGCTAGCCAGCCTGTAGCTTCATTGTTTCATAGTAAAAATGACAATCGGCGTAATATTCAAAGTATTGAAATTGAGTACAGTACGGAAAATCGCTATTCGGAAGTAACGTTTCTTGGACAAAGCCATACACGCTATGCCAACTCATCTAAGCATGATCTGAAATGGGTATATAAAGATGAAACCATGACGTTATATAAACCTAAAACGGTTGTCATTGGTGATGCTGAAAATCTGGAACAGCTCAAAGTTCAGGCTAAGAAAATGCTTTCTGACTGGCGCCTTGAAGGTTTTACCTTAACTGTTACTGTTGCTGATCATAAAACCCAAAATGGTGTTTTATGGAAACCCGGGCAAAGGGTGCATGTTATCGATGAAGATCAACAGATAGATGCGATTTTTTTTATCATGGGACGGCGGTTTTTTCTTAGCCGCAGCGGAGGAACGATGACAGAACTTCGCTTAAAAGAAGATGGAATTTGGACTCCGGATGCTTATGTGAAAAAGTCTGCTGCTGCACGTTCGCGCAAAGGTAAACGTAAAGGGGTGACTAACCGGCAAGTTAATCAATTGACACGTTAGTAATGCGTTGAAATAAATTTATAACAATAATGGGTGTATTAAATGAGTTATGTTGCAAAATTAGTTAATAAAACCCGGACAACCATTTCTAATACAACTAGTTCTGTGCGGCAGGCTTTTCGAGGCAGGTTGACACGTGTCAATGCTACTGAGCCGATTCAATCTGCACAAATTTCTGCTCTAGCTGATGAGTTGTTACAGGATGTGGAGCATATGCAGCAATTCGGTTTTACCAGTAATCCGCCGGTTGGTTCTGAAGCTATTATTTTACCGCTAAGCGGACAAACCACCCATGGCATTATTATTGGAACTGAGCATGGGGCATATCGTATAAAAGCTTTGGCTTCTGGTGAGGTGGCTGTTTATAACCAGTCTGGCGCATCTATTACATTAAAAAATGGCAGATTGATAGAAATTGACTGTGAGACTTTGAATATTAAGGCTCCAGCTGGTGTGAAAATTGAAGCAGCTGCCGGGATTAGTATTGATGCTCAGGCTGGTGTGGATATTACTGCTTGTAATGTTAGTTGTTCTCAGGAAATTACTGCTGCGGGTCAGATTAATGGAAATGGCGGATTGGAAATTAAAGGGGGGCAGGGTGCAACCTTTTCTGGCAATGTTGTTCAAACTGAAGGCAGCTTTACTACGGTAGGTGATGTTAAAGCCGATGGTATCAGTCTGACTGAACATGATCATACTGTAAGTGTAGGCAAACCTGTCTGAAATCTACTAAAGCTGTTCAGCTTTATTTTAATGCTGTAACACAAGTAAATTATAAAAATATATAAATGGAATGATTTATGGACAGAGAAATTAATACCCGAAATGGTGATTACAGCGGACAAACAATCAATAATCTGCAAAACGCTGTTTATCTGCGTCTGATGACGCCGCTGGGCAGCTATTGGGGAGATAAAAAATTGGGTTCGTTGCTTTATACATTGGAGCGTGAGAAAGATGTGCAATCTGTTAGCTTACTTGCTCAACAGTATGCACAGCAAGCATTACAGCCCATTATTGATGATGGACGTTCAACAGATATTTCTGTGACAACTTTGCAGACACATAATGGCCAGCTTCATTTGAATATACAGGTAACGGAGATGACAGGAGAAAAATTTATATTTGAATGTCCGGTTAAAGTAATCTGAAAGAATAATTAAATGGATTTTAAATATGCATAATATTCCTACCTTTGAAGAGATCCGTCAGGCTATTTTGCGTGATATGGTTTCATTAAATCCAGAAACAGATGTTTCTTCAGATAGTGATAATTATATACGTGCTAGTAGTTTGGCCAGTTGTGCCACTGGTCAGTATGCCCATCAGGCATGGATATTAAAACAGTTTTTTCCAGATACAGCAGATACAGATTTTCTGGAACGACATTGTAATCTGCGTGGTATACGCCGTAAAAATGCGACTTCGGCCAGTGGTACTGTTATCGCACATGGTATTCCGCAAGCATCAATTGATGCTGATTTGCAAATTAAATGTGGAGAACGTTTATATACGGTTTTGGAAAAAGCTTACATTAAAGAGGATGGTACTGTTGTTTTGAGCATAAGGTCGCTTGAGCCTGGTGTCATATCAAATCAACATAATAAGACAGCACAGTTTATGGCTGCTCCTGTGGGTGTATCCAGTGATCTGGTAAACCTTGATGTGACTGGTGGTACTGATGTTGAAAGTGACAATTCTTTATTAAATCGTTTGCTTGATTTATTGCGTCGTCCACCGGCCGGAGGTAATCAATATGATTATAAAGCTTGGGCTTTGAGTGTGGATGGGGTGACCAGTGCTTATGTTTATCCCTTACGCCGCGGATTAGGTACAGTCGATGTGGTTATTACCAGTGGTGATAATGTACCCAGTGATGACATAGTTAGCAAAGTACAAAATTATATTGATTCTGTGCGCCCTGTTACCGCTAAAAACAGTATGGTAGTCAAGCCTGATGTAACCAAGGTAGACATAGAAGTTAAGGTAAGCCTGTCCGGGGGGACTTTTGATAAAGCTGCTAACGATATTAAACAAGCACTACAAGAACATTTCAGCGCGTTAAAACCCGGGGATAGTGTGATTGCCTCTCAGCTGGAAGCTGTAATCAGTGATGTAACAAGCGTTACAGACCGAAAAATGACTTTGCCTAAGGGTAATCTTGTGGCTGAAACAAACAAAAAAATAGAGTGGTTTATGCTTGGTGAGGTTGATGTGGGCTTGCTATGAATTACAAAGATACCTTATTAGGATTATTACCTCCAGTTGCTTACAACCGCACGGCTTCCTCAATAAGAAATGCAGCCGCCGTTGATGGTGCTTGTCTGGATGAAGTCCAGAATGCGGCACGCCGCAAGCTTGGCGTTATTGACCCGCGTACGTCTGGTAACTACATTGTACGCTGGGAGGAAATGCTCAATCTGGATTGTACTGGGAAGAATGGTCAACAGCGAATACAAGGGGTTATCACGAAAATCAACGAAACAGGCGGCTTGAGTATTCCCTATTTTATGCAAATGGCTGCATCCATTGGTTATGACATTTATATAACAGAACCACAGCCTTTTCGAGTCGGTATTAGTCGAGTAGGCCACAGGCTGGCACGTGAAGACATTATGTGGGTATGGTGGGTAAATATCAAAAATGCAGACAGTCGTGCAACTCAATTCCGTGCAGGTATGTCTACTGCCGGTGACAGATTAACAGCATATGGTGATGTCGTAATTGAAAGTGTTTTAAAAGATTTAAAACCGGCATTCACTGATATACGTTTTACATATAAGGATAAATAAATATGTATCCAATAGATACACAAGACGGCTTTTTTCACGATGGCGATGGTATTAGCGAACTGGGTACAGTTCTACCTGCCAGCTGGCTGAATCAGGTACAGGCTGAACTAATCGCCATCCTGACAGCAGCCGGCATCAAGCCAGAAAAGGCAAATCAGAGTCAAGTCATTGCTGCTATCAAGAAATTGATTGCCGCCAATGTTCCTGCAAGTGCCACAGATAAGGTTGCCGGCATAACTCGGATTATAGATAGTTTAGATTCGGATGATGCTTTGGCGGCTTTATCAGCACGGCAAGGTAAAGCATTGTTTGATTGCAAACTGGATAAAGATGGGGTAGCTAAAACTGCACTTTATGCAGAACTGATTGCTGCACGAAAAATCGGTGGTGTGACATTTAATGCCAAAAGTGATATTGATTTACCCGGTGTTAATATAGCAGGTAATCAGGATACTACAGGGAATGCAGATTCAGCTACTAGACTAAAAACTGCACGATTGATTAATGGCGTCCCTTTTGATGGTTCAAAGGATATAAACACGACACCTTCTGGCGCAATCATGTATTTTTCCCAGAGCATGGCTCCTACCGGCTGGTTAAAAGCAAATGGGGCGGCCTTGTCGCGGACAACATATTCAAATCTTTTTGCCGCAATAGGTACGATGTACGGATCTGGCGATGGAAATACAACATTTAATTTACCAGATTTACGTGCTGAGTTTATTCGTTCATGGGACGATGGACGCAATGTTGATGGGGGCCGGAAGTTTGGTTCATGGCAAGATAGTCAAAATCTTAGCCACATGCACAATGGCAGAACGTGGGAATCTGGAGCCCACAACCATACCGGTTGGACTCATAACAATGGCGATCACAATCATGGGGTTCCAATTAGCACTAATGGTGCTGGGTCTAATTTTGAATCAAACGGCGGCAATATCGAAAGATGGGGATCTACTAATAATTCCGGTATTCACAGCCATTATTTTGTCACTGATGTCAACGGCAATCACACCCATGATTTTGCCACCGATGTGAGCGGAGGTAATGAGGCTCGACCTCGTAACATTGCGTTATTGGCCTGTATCAAAATTTAAGGATCGATGTTATGAAAAATTATCCTTTAGAAATTCCTGTTTGTCAGCTTGATGAAAACAATTTTTTTAGGGGAATAACCAGCGCTGATTTAGACCCTCTTGAGGGAGGGGGCCATTATTTAATCCCACGCTTGTGTATTCAGACTGATGAGCCCGAACAAAAAAAAGGTTTTATTCCGCAATGGAATAATGGACAATGGGAATATATAGAAGACCATCGCGGTGAAACAGTGTATTCTAAGAATACGGGTGAAAAACAAATTATTGTTGCGGTTGGTAAACTACCTGATGATGTAACTACTTTTGCTCCAGCGCCTTTTACTGAATGGTCAGAAGAGGCCGGTGCATGGGTGGATGTGGATAATGCAGATGAATTACGTCTGCAAGATAAAAAGGAAAAAGCAGGAATAATCACCCGCAGCCAGTTTTTGACTGCGATCGAATTGCAATTCAGTAAAAATAAAAAGGAATTGCTGGATATTGCTGAGCGTGAGCTAGTCGGAGACCATTTAATCAAGGTAAGAAATGTGATATCGGAAGCTCAAAGTTTTACGCTGATGAATGATGATATGTGGGATTTTCTTATGCAAACGTTAAATATCAGCAACGAGCAGATTTTTGTGCTCTGGGATGAAGCGAAGAAAAACTATTAATTAAGATTCGAAAAATGCGCTGGGAACTCTCGGCGCATTTTAAATTGATATGCCTGAAAACTTAAAAGTTTGCGCTATTATGCTTTATGTTCTGATTCTTTTTTTAATTTTATTTTAAAATTTTATCTAAATTTTAATTAAACGATTGACTTAATCAGTCGTTTAATTAAAAATATTACTTTGATAAATTCTGTGAACATTTTTATGAATGAGTTTAAAGAAGCGGAGCGAGGTGATTTAACACGCCGAGTGTTGATTGATGCTGCTATTAAAGTATTTGCCCGTGATGGCTTTCATGCGGCTAGTACACGGGAGCTTGCTCATGCTGCCAATGTGAATTTGGCACTGATTAACTACTATTTCAAAGGGAAACAGGGGCTGTATTTAGCGGCTTTTGAAAAAATTACGACCCAGTTAAAGAGTGAAATATCGCCAGTAGAAGACAAGATTCGCCTTTGTCTCGAGAAATATGATTGGTCGACATTGGATAAGGATGGAAGAAAGGAAATTCTTTTGCCCTTGTTGCTGGAGATGGCAAATACATTTTTAAAACTGCTGACCAGTGATAAAACGAAAGAGTGGGCGCAATTGATTATGCGTGAACAGCAGGAACCTACAGCTGCTTTTGAATATGTGTTTTCAACATTTATCAGGCCCATGCTGACGCAAATTATTAGATTGATAAAAGTTTTGCGTAATACTGATGAAGAGGAGGCTGCGATGATCACTTTCAGTGTTTTTGGCTTGCTAGCTGTCTGGCGAGTGGTTCGTACTGGTATTTTGAGACGAATGAAATGGACAACAATTGGTGAAGAAGAATTGCAGAAAATATTGCCAGTTGTGCATCGCAATATCATTGCGGTGGTCTTTGCCTGAGGGAGAGGGAGCATGATTAGCAGAAAACGGATATTGACTGGTGTGGTTGTCGTTATTGCTTTAATTGCGTTGTACTCAGGATGGCATTTTTATCAGGCAGCCAGACAGCCGCTGACGCTTTATGGGAATGTTGATATCCGCGAAGTTGATATGGGTTTTCGTCAGTCAGGCCGACTGTTGTCTGTAAAAGTGAAAGAGGGTGATAAGGTTAAAAAAGGGCAAATATTGGCATTGCTGGATGATATGCCTTATCGTCATGCATTAGCACAGGCTGAGGCTGAAGTGGCAAAAGCACAGGCAGAGCTGCAAAAACTTGAAGCCGGAAACAGGCTGCAGGATATAAAAGTAGCAGCTGCTGCAGTAACAAAAGCACAGGCGATGTTGCAGCAGAGCGAAGCGGATTTAAAGCGTCAGCAGCAATTAGTCAAAGCAGGCGATGCAAGTGAAAAAACGCTAGAACAAGTACGTCGGGATCGAGATGTAGCGGTGGCTTCACTGGCTTCGGCACAGCAGACTTTATCGCTGCAAAAATCAGGTGCGAGAATTGAAGAAATTGCGGCAGCGAGGGCGCAGTTGCGGGGCGCGCAAGCAGGTTTGGCACAGGCGCATACTGCTTTAAATGATACGGTGCTACGGGCCCCAGATAATGCTGTGGTGATGAGCCGAGTGCGGGAACCGGGCAGTATGCTAAGTACGCAAGATGCAGTGTATACGCTGTCGCTGCGCAAGCCGGTATATGTTCGTGCTTATGTTGATGAATCGGCTTTAGGCAAAATTGCACAAGGGACGCGTGTTTTTATTTACACGGATTCTTCAGCTAAAGTTTATTCCGGCCAGATAGGTTTTATTTCACCGCGTGCAGAATTTACGCCTAAATCTGTTGAAACCACGGATTTGCGTACTGATTTGGTTTACCGGCTCAGAATTACTGTATTGAATGATGATGATGCGTTGAAACAGGGTATGCCGGTGACGATTCGGCTGAGCGATAAGGGAGTCTGAAATGGCGCAGCGGCCTGCGGTGGTGCTGGATAAGGTTTCGCGATGTTTTGGTGAGGTCTGGGCGCTACATGATGTTAGTGCGGTTATTTATCCCGGCCGGCTCACAGGACTGGTTGGTCCAGATGGCGCAGGAAAAACAACGCTAATGCGGCTGATGACTGGTTTGCTGGCACCTGCTAGTGGGCATATTAATATTGTTGGGCTGGATTCAGTTCAGGATGTGGACAAAATTGCTTTTAATGTGGGTTATATGCCGCAGCGTTTTGGTCTGTATGAGGATTTGTCTGTACTTGAAAACATGAAGCTTTATGCCAGATTGCGCGGTCTGAATGCGCAGGAAAGCCAAAGATCGTTCAGTAAGCTGCTGGCATTTACCCGTCTGGAGCCTTTTTCCAAGCGCCTTGCTGGTCAGCTTTCCGGTGGGATGAAGCAGAAGCTGGGATTGGCCTGTGCGATGATGGCTGCCCCTGATGTTTTATTGCTGGACGAACCTGGTGTTGGTGTAGACCCCTTAAGCCGGCAGGATTTGTGGCAGATGGTGGCAAAGCTGACTGGTGACGGAGTCGCTGTGGTATGGGCAACAGCCTATTTGGATGAGGCGGAGAAGTGTGATTCGGTGCTGCTGCTAAATGAAGGCAAACTGGTATTTGATGGTAGACCATCAGACTTGACGGCCAGACTACAAGGGAGAAGTTTTGGATTAAATGGTTTTAGTGAAAACCGGCGGTCTCTTTTGAGTAGGGCATTGAATTTGGATAGTGTCTGTGATGGAACAATTCAGGGGGCTTCTTTACGACTGGTTCTCAGACACGGTCATGATGCGAGAGAAATTGAGGCGCTGGCTGCGGACACAGGGGGCGCGATCCGTCCGTTGGCACCCCGATTTGAAGATGCGTTTATTGATTTACTTGGTGGAGGTCCGAAAGGGACGTCGGCACTGGCGGCAAAGATGTCTTCTTTTCCTAATTTAGCCACGGCCGCTGTGGAATGTATTCATCTAACAAAAAAATTTGGGGATTTTATAGCCACAGATGATTCCAGCTTTCAGGTAAAACAAGGTGAGATTTTCGGGTTGCTTGGTCCCAATGGAGCAGGTAAATCCACCACGTTTAAAATGTTGTGTGGTTTGTTGCGTCCGAGCAGTGGACAGGCGCATGTGGCCGGACTGGATTTGCGCCATGCTACTAAAAAAGCCAAGTTGCAACTGGGCTATATGGCGCAGAAGTTTTCACTTTATGGCTTGCTGAATGTGGAGCAAAACCTGAATTTATTTGCTGGTATGTATGGTTTAAGTGGGGGCACCAAGCAGCAGCGCATTGAGGAGATGATTCAGATTTTTCAGCTGACACCTTATCTCAGACATTCACCTGATGAGTTGCCTTTAGGTTTCAAACAGCGGCTGGCATTGGCTTGTGCACTGATGCATCGTCCTCCGGTTTTATTTCTGGATGAGCCCACTTCTGGTGTAGATCCAATTACGCGTCGGGAATTCTGGATTCATATTAACGGAATGGTGCAGAAAGGGATGAC
This sequence comes from Snodgrassella sp. B3837, assembly GCF_026535955.1. NCBI lineage: Bacteria > Pseudomonadati > Pseudomonadota > Betaproteobacteria > Neisseriales > Neisseriaceae > Snodgrassella > Snodgrassella sp. B3837. The sequence continues at coordinate 286,723 of NZ_JAFNPI010000006.1, read as the reverse complement.
GGTGATGGTAACGACACATTTTATGGATGAGGCAGAATATTGTGACCGTGTGGCTCTGATGTATCAGGGACGGTTGATTGCTTTGGATACACCCGACCGGTTGAAAGAAAAGGTACGTACAAGTGCAGGAGATGAACCAACGATGGAGCAGGCATTTATCCGATTGATTGATGCGGCGGATTGTGCAAACTCTGCTGAACGTAATGGCTGTACGGAGGCCGTATGAAGCAGGGGAAAAGTGCTGTTAAGAACCGTCTTGGTGCACTTATTTATAAAGAAAGCCTACAAATTGTACGCGACCCTTCGGCAATATTCGTCGCTTTTGTATTGCCGGTTATTTTGTTGCTGCTGTTTGCTTTTGCTGTTTCGCTGGATGTGCGTAAAGTGCCGGTAGGTGTGGTACTAAGCTCAGATACGCCGACGGCACAATCGCTGGCAGCAGCTTTTTCTGGTTCACGTTACTTTACTGTTTTGCCTATGCGTCATACTCAGGAGGCAAAAGCAGCAATCATAGCCAGTAAAATTCGAGGTTATGTTGTGATTCCTGCTGACGTAGAAACTCGTTTACATAGCCGTAATAATGATCTGCTGATTCAGGTGATTGCGGATGGGTCACAACCTAATACCGCAAATTTTGTTACAGCCTATGCGCAAGGGATTGCTTCGCTGTGGTTAGCTCAGCATGGTCAGAGTACTGTTTCACCGGTATCAGTCCAGCCTCGTTTCTGGTTTAATGCAGAACTGGAAAGCCGGCGTTCACTGATTCCGGGTTCTATAGCCATTATTATGACGATGATTGGTACGCTTTTGACGGCGCTGGTGGTGGCCAGAGAGTGGGAGCGTGGGACGATGGAAGGCTTGCTATCTACCCCCGCAACGATTACGGAAATACTGCTGGGCAAATTGTTGCCTTATTTTGTGCTGGGTATGCTGGCAACGCTTGGTTCGGCGCTAATGGCCGTATTTGCTTTCGATGTGCCGCTCAGGGGTAGTTGGCTGGTGCTGATGATGCTGGCTGCAGTATTTTTGATTCCGGCTCTGGGACAGGGGCTGGTGATATCGATATTAGCTAAAAATCAGTTTATTGCCGCGCAGTTGGCTGCTTTCACGGGTTTTTTGCCGGCGTTTATGTTGTCCGGTTTTCTATTTGAAATAGACAGTATGCCATGGCCGATCCGATTGATTACTCATATTATTCCAACGCGTTATTTTGTTGAGGCGCTGCAAACGGTTTTTCTGGTAGGCAATATTTGGTCGCTCTTATTGACCGATATGCTAGCCATGCTATTAATCGGGGCACTGTTGTTTGTTCTGGCACGAGCAAAATGTCATAGAAGTCTGGAGGGATAATGATGCTGTTTTCGCTTCAACTGCGCGCCCAGATTATCAAGGAAATTCTGTGTTTGCTGCGTGATAAAAGGGCGCGATTTATTCTGATTGTGCCGCCGATTATGCAGTTAATGATTTTTTCTTTCGCGATTACTCTGGATGTGCGCAATGTTACAGTATCGGTTTATAACCGTGACAATGGTTATTGGTCGCAGGAGCTGGTGCGAACCATAGAACATGCTGGTTTTGTAAGAGAGGTGCTGGTGACAGACAATCCGTCTGCGTTGCATGCCGATATAGACCGCAAACAGGTGCTGTTGGCGATTACTATTCCAGAAGATTTTTCTCGAGATATCGCTGCCGGTCAATCTGCCAGTTTGCAGGTGATTATAGATGGACGTCGTGCCAATGCCGGCCAAATTGCCTATTCCTATATTGAGAGAATTGTCCAGAATATGGGTGTGCAGGCACAGAAGACAGAACGGATTGCGGCTAGAAATTTCTTTAATCCGAATTTGAATTATCGATGGTTTGTTGTACCAGCATTATCTGGCATTCTGATATTTGTGATTGCGCTGATGACAGCTGCGTTGTCGATTGCACGTGAGCGGGAGCTGGGTACCTTTGATCAGCTGCTGGTTTCGCCTTGTACACCGGCTGAAATTATCATTGCTAAATGTGTCCCTGGTTTCATCATCAGTATTGTGTTGTCTTTAATGATGATTCTAGCGGCAGTGTTGATTTTCGGCATTCCGTTTACCGGTTCATTGCTGCTGTTACTGATGGCGATGATGGTATTCATTGTTTCCATTATCGGCATCGGACTGGCCATATCAGCTTTTTGTTCCACTCAACAGCAGGCAATTCTAGGGGTGTTTGGGGTCATGATACCGATGGTGATGATGTCTGGATTTGCCACGCCGGTGGAAAATATGCCGCAGGTGCTGCAATGGCTGGCAGAGCTGATGCCGTTTAAACATTATCTCATCATACTGCATGGTGTGTTTCTTAAAAATATGCCAGCAAAGGATATTTTCCATAATGCGTGGCCGATGCTCTTGATTGGCTGTGTAACACTGGGCATTGCGATTATTTCAGTACGGAAAAAATTAACATGAATAGATTGCGCTTATCCATTTTGTTTTCTAGTACTTTATTGCTCTGTGCCTGTATCAGTGCACCGCAGTATAAGGGACCACCCGCTGTCCAGATACCCAAACAATGGACGTTGCCTGAAAAAGATAATGAACCGGCAGAGGCTCTGGATCAATGGTGGCAAAATTTTCATGATCCGCTACTTGACCGGCTTATAGATGAGGGACTAGCCAATAATCATGATATCCGCCATGCCGTATTCAAAATCGAAGAAGCGCGTGCAATACTGGCTGGTACGCGCAGTGGTTTTTGGCCGACAGCGGATGCAGAGGGACGTAGTACACGTAGTCGCAACAGTGACAACGTTAGCTTACCCAATCAGCGCTATCAAACGCGAAATTATGCTGGCACCGCTATTACATGGGAAATTGATTTGTTTGGGCGTGTGCGTAATAGTGTAGCCGCGGATGCGGCACGCTATCAGCAGCTACAGGAAGATGCTGATGCCATTAGACTTAGCGTGGCTTCAGAAATTGTACGCAGTTATTTTGATATGAGAAGTGCGCAGGCTCAATTACAAGCTCAAGAGAGTATTTTGGAGGCACTGCGTGAAACACGTAAAATTGTGTTGCGCCGAGTGCAGGCCGGAGATTTGGCTCAAATAGAAATTCAGAATATCGATACACGTCTATTGTCTGCTCAGGCTGCTATTCCAGAAATACAAGCCCGCATCCGTGCCGAAGCATTAGCGCTGAGTATTTTGACCGGTGGTCAGCCAAATAAGGAGTTATTCCTAGTCAGCACTGCTATTCCAGTACGCTCTTTGCCGGCTATTCCGGCAGGTAGTCCAGCAGATATTTTGCGTAGGCGGCCGGATATTCGTGCTGCTGAGCGTCAATTAGCAGCCAGCAATGCTGAGGTGGGGGTGGCGGTTGCCGCACAGTTTCCGCAACTCACCATTAATGCCAATGGTGGTTTCGATGCTTTATCATCCGGTAAATTAGTCCGCTCATCTAATCAGAGCTGGTCGGTATTTCCGTTTATTTCATGGCGGATTATGGATGGGGGCAAAATCAGAGCGGAAATACACGCTGCGCAGGCAAGACAGAAAATGGCGGCAGTGGATTATGAGCAAACAGTGCTTAAAGCGTTGAATGAATCTGAAACTGCGATGAGCAATTATCAATATTATCAAAAATCTGTGTCGAAGTGGACTGAAGCAGCGGTGCAGGCGCAGCAAGTTTTCCGCAGCCAGCAGCGGCGCTTCAGTGCCGGCGATATATCTATGGCAGATGTACTTGAAGCGCAACGGCAGTATGCCGAGGCACAGTACTCACTTGCACTGGCTCAAGGCAAAGCCAGCAGTGCCATGGTAGATGTGGTCAAGGCACTTGGCGGAGGCATTTGAGCATGCAAATCCAATTACTGCCCGCTAAAAATAGCGTTATCTAAGTGGCAAGTGGAATATACGTGTATAGGTTCAACACAGAAATTTTGTTAACGTCGAGCCAATATTGCGGTAGATAAGTATTCCTTTATGCCGCTGGCAATGGAGCTGGCCACTTTCTGACGGAAATCACTGCTGGATAGTAAACGTTCTTCAATTGGATTGGAAATAAAAGCAGTTTCAACCAGTATTGAAGGTATATCCGGTGCTTTTAAGACGGCAAAATTTGCCTGATCAACACTACCTTTGTGAAGATTATTGATTCGGCTTAATTGATTTAAAACATCCTTGCCTAGTTTTAGGCTGTCGTTAATAGTGGCTGTCTGGGTAAGGTCAAACAAGGTATTGTTGACATTTTTGTCTGTAGAATAATTTACCCCGCCGATTGAGTCGGCCGCATTCTGCGTCTGCGCCAGATATTTGGCTGCTGCACTGGTGGCGCCTTTGGGGCTAAGGGCATAAACCCCTGTACCTTTGGCAGATGGATTGGTAAAGGCATCGGCATGAACGGAGACAAACACATCAGCTTGCAGTTTACGTGCTTTGGCTACGCGTACTCCCAACGGAATAAAAATATCTTCGTTGCGAGTCATATAGGTTTTATAACCATATGAATCGAGTATTTTTTTTATTTCTCTGCCGATAGCCAGTACTACATCCTTTTCATGCAGCCCAGATGGGCCGGTTGCTCCGGGATCTTCACCACCATGTCCTGGGTCAATCATGATAACCGGCTGGCGGTTAAGCTTGTTTGGTTTGCCGGGCTGTGGTGGCTGATTAGTCACCGGCGGTTTGATTACAGGTGTTTTTTGTACCGGCGGTGTGGAGGCAGTGGCCTGAGGACGGGTTGTGCCATCGCTATTGACCTTGCCGTGGCTGTAGTCTTGTAACAGTGCCATTAATGGGTCGTTTTTTTCCTGCTCCATAGCCACTGTAGCGGTAGGATATAAATCCACAACCAGACGATTTTTGAAATTGGCCACTGGCGCCAGCGAAAACACTTGCGGATTAACGGTGGTTTTCAAATCCATCACGATACGGATGGTTTCAGGATTAAACTGGCCGATACGGACACTTGCGATATACGGATCCATCGGAATCACTTTGCTGCTCAGCTCCCGCAATACCTGATTGGTGGCGGAACCTTGAATATCAATGACCAATCTGTCCGGATTTTTCAACTGAAAATACTTGAACTGGATAGGTGTGGTAGATTCCAAAGTCATTCTGGTATAGGCTGTGGCCGGCCAGATACGAGAAGCTACGATGTCGGCACCGGCCTGAGCGGCACGGGCAAATGGAGTAAGGCTAATTAAAAGCGAACCGGTGGAAGCAATCAATAATTTCCGGCGGCTAATGTGAATAGGCATGGTTATTCTGTGATCTTGTTTAGAGTGTGTTTTCCAGTGGCCGTGAGGGCGCTCATTCGTACGGTACGGCCATTTTCTTTTATTCTGATATTTAAAATAATGTCGGCTGGCGGAGCCAGATCACCGCCAAGCTGCGGCCATTCAATCAGAACAACGCTGTCTGAAGTGATTAGTTCGTCTAGTCCTGCATCCAGCCATTCTTCAGGGCTTTGAAATCGGTATAAGTCAAAGTGATGCAAATCAAATCGATTGAAGGAATAAGTTTCGACAATATTATATGTAGGGCTTTTGACTGCACCCTGATGGCCCAGTGCACTGAGCAGTCCGCGGGTAAAAGTGGTTTTGCCTGCACCTAGATCTCCCTCCAGCCAGATGATTAATGGCGGGCTAATATGCTGAGCAAAACGGCTGCCCAAGTGTAGGGTATCGTTTTCATCGGCCAGAACAGTTTCTTGGATGTGAGAGGCAGACATGATGAGTTTAGATAAATAAAACGGGTTTATTATGCGATAAAGTTTGTAAGAGTGAAAGTATTAAAGTTTAGCAGTTTTGTGATTTTGCCAAATTGATTCCGAATTTTTACTACGCCTATGATAGCTCTGCTGTAAGTATAAGCGCGGGTCAATGTTATAATTACCTTAATTAAAGGGTCTGTACCGGTTCAGGGCACGGTGTGCTGAATGGTTTAGGCTACAGATGAAGAGACTCATGACAGCAATTGAAAAGCGCCCGATAGGCGTATTTGATTCCGGGGTAGGCGGCCTGACAGTGGTACGGGCGTTAATGGAACGACTGCCCAATGAAAATATTATTTATTTCGGGGATACGGCACGAGTACCGTATGGGGTGAAGTCCAGACACACCATCGAAGCCTATACCGAACAGATTGTTTCGTTTTTGCTAGAGCATGATGTGAAGGCGCTAGTGGTGGCCTGTAATACCATAGCGGCAGTAGCACGTGAGAGAATCCGGCAGTTGGCCGGCAGTATGCCGGTACTGGATGTGATAGCTGCCGGTGCGCAGGCAGCACTGAATAGCACACGCAATAATCATATCGGTGTGATTGCTACCAGTACCACTGTTAACAGCAATGCCTATGCACGGGCGATTCACAAGCAGAACCCGCAAACACGGGTTTTCTCACAGGCCTGTCCCCTATTGGTACCACTGGTGGAAGAGGGCTGGCTAGATCATGAAGTCACTCGCTTGACTGCACGCGAATATCTAAAACCGATACTGGCTGAAGATGTGGATACACTGGTATTGGGCTGTACACATTATCCTTTACTCAAACCCTTAATTCGACAGGAAGCACCGGGACTAAAATTGGTTGATTCAGCCATTACTACTGCAGAAGCCACGGCGTTAGCACTGGAAGAAAATCAGCTGGCCAATCCAGATCATACCGGCGCGAAATACAGGTTTTATGTCAGTGATATTCCCTTGCGCTTTCAGACTATCGGAGAACGCTTTCTCGGGCGCAGTTTGGAGCAGCTGGAAATGGTGTCTTTGGGATAAAACTTCAGCAAGAGGGAGAAACTGACATGATGAAAAGAGTTGTGATTCTGATTTCCGGACGTGGCAGCAATATGCAAGCCTTAGTAAAATCTAATATTGCACAGGCAAAAATTGTAGCAGTCATCAGTAATCAGGGTGATGCAGCAGGTTTGGCTTGGGCGGCTGAGCATGGGCTGGCAACTGAAGCACTAAATCATCGAGACTATGAAGGCCGAGACGCATTTGACAGGGCACTGATGGAGCGTATTGATACGTATCAGCCCGACCTTGTAGTTTTAGCTGGCTTTATGAGGATATTAACGCCGGTATTTTGCACGCATTATGTGGGCCGGCTGATAAACATCCATCCCTCTTTGCTGCCTGCTTTTCCCGGACTGCATACGCATCAGCGGGCATTGGAGAGTGGTTGCCGCGTGGCTGGCTGCACCATTCATTTTGTTACAGCTGAACTGGATTGTGGGCCAATTATTGCACAGGGTGTCGTCCCTGTTCTGGATGGCGATACAGCTGAAATTCTGGCTCAGCGCGTGCTACGGATTGAACATCAGCTCTTGCCGCAGGCAGTGGCTGATTTTGTTGCAGGCAATCTGGTAATACAAGGTAACAGAGTAAACAGATTGGAAGCTGGTATAACTGATGGTTTGGTCTGCTTAAAAAATTGATTGGTGTACGTGGCGTATGAAATTGAAATTGTGGGCGAAAATAGTGTTGGTTTGGGCTGGTTTAATGCTGGCTTCTATAATTCATGCGGGAGAATTACCGCAGCGGGCACAATTACAGTTTGTTGACAATAATGGTCTGTCAGTCAATATGGATTTTGAGCAAAAAGGCGGGCAGTTTCAGATTAGCACTGATCTCAGCTTGCTGATTTACCAAATGCAGTTTGTCTCTAGCGGTACGGTAAGCGGGACAATGCTTAATCCGCTTACCTACACAGACAGTCGTTTTGGTAAACTCTACGCTCAGGCACGGTTTAACGGGCAGAGTGTGGATTATGGCAGGGTATCCGATACCAGCAGACATCTAGCAGTAAATGGACCAGTGTATGATATGTTTGCATTGGCCTGGCAGCTTGGCTTTAATCAGGGAAAACTTCCGGTAAATACGTATTTAACCAATGGCAAGAAAGTATACCCGCTGGATGCGGTTAAAAATCTGGGCTCCGCTCAAATAATGGTTAATGGGCAGCACATCGAAATCAGCCAGTACAGCATCAGTCGTGGTGATGATCGGGTGGAATATGCATTTGCACCGCAGCTGAACAATATTCCGGTACGCATCAGTTATATGGACAATGGTAAAGTATATACATTGCAGCTGAAGGCTGGCCAGATAAACGGAAAAGCTATTTAAACAATTATGATCAATGCACAACAACTAGATTTAACCACTTCCGCATTAGCGCAGGTGTTAACATTCCGCCAGCCGGCAGATGTCGTGCTGTCATCTTTTTTCCGCCGTGAGCGCAAACTTGGTGTTCGTGACCGGCAAGAAATAGCTGAAACGGTATTCGCCACCATCCGGCATTTACAGAAAATCCAGCAGATGTTGCCAAAACCGCATAATAAGCCTCGGCGCGCGGCACTCGCTGCGCTGGTTTTAGGCCGAGGCCTCAGTGTTCATGCGGTAGAGACTTTGTGTGATACCGATGAGAAAGATTGGTTGGTAGAGCTAAAAGCCCACAAGTCTGAATTTGCTAGTACGCTTTCCACAGCAGCAGAATTGCCGCAATGGATGATTGAATGCCTCCAGCAGCAGGATTGGGATGATGAGCAAATTGTTGCTTATGGCCGCAGTGTCATGCAATCAGCACCGCTGGATGTACGGGTCAATACCCTGAAAGGTAAACGTGATAAAATTTTGGCTGCGCTACAGGCTGAAGGTCTGCGTGCAGAAGCCACCCCCTATTCACCTTGGGGGATTCGTTTTCCCGATAAGCCGGCTTTAAACCGTCACCCACTGTTTCTGGATGGCGTACTGGAAGTCCAGGATGAAGGCAGCCAGTTGCTGGCATTACTAACGGGTGTAAAACGCGGACAGATTGCTGTAGATTTTTGTGCCGGCGCCGGTGGTAAAACACTGGCTATGGGCGCAATGATGGCCGGTAGCGGACGATTGTATGCTTTAGATGTGGCAGAAAAACGGCTGGCTAATCTTAAGCCGCGTATGGTGCGCGCTGGATTAACCAACATTCATCCACAGCGTATCGATAATGAGCACGATGCCCGCATTGCCCGTCTCAAAGCGAAGGCAGATTGTGTGCTGGTGGATGCACCCTGCTCAGGTCTGGGAACTTTACGCCGAAATCCTGATTTAAAATATCGCCAGAACAGTGACAATGTTGCTGCATTGCAGCAACAGCAGCAATCTATACTACAAGCAGCTTCAGCGTTGGTACGTCCCGGCGGCCGGCTAGTATATGCCACATGCAGTATTCTGGAGGCAGAAAACCAGCAACAGTTAAATGATTTTCTGGCGGCCAATAACGGCTGGCACATCGAACCGGTGAATACGTTGCTTAAAAGCCATACGCCGTCTTCCATGCACAGTGATTATCTTCAACTATCAACCAGTGAACATCATACAGACGGCTTTTTTGCCGCTGTGCTAACACGCATTAAGTAAATGAAACAAGGAAAGTAAATGAGTACTCAGGAAAGAATTAAAAACATTGTTACCGAACATCCAGTGGTGTTGTTTATGAAAGGGACAAAACAATTCCCACAGTGTGGTTTTTCATCCCGTGCAGTACAAATTCTGCAGGCAGCTGGTTTAAAAGACTTTTATACTGTGAATGTACTTGAAGATGAAGAAATCCGTCAGGGTATAAAAGAATATGCCGACTGGCCGACTATCCCGCAGTTGTATGTGAAAGGCGAATTTGCTGGTGGCTCTGACATTATGCTGGAAATGTATGAAGCAGGAGAATTGCAGACTTTGTTGGCCTCTGTCTGACCAGAATTGGTTCAGAGGATTTTCAACTAGCTGATTTCATTCAGGTGTTATAGCAATTATTTTTTGGAACAGGCTATGAATATTAATGTGATTGACCACCCGCTGGTAAAGCACAAACTGTCACTGATGCGTGAAGAGGATTGCAGTACCTATCGTTTTCGCACACTGACTAAAGAGCTGGCGCGTTTAATGGCATATGAGGCCAGCCGTGATTTTGACGTTGAAATTGTCAAAATGCAGGGCTGGTGTGGTGAGATAGATGCTTACCAAATTAAAGGTAAAACGGTAACCGTAGTGCCAATTCTGCGTGCTGGGTTGGGTATGCTCGACGGCGTATTGGATTTGATTCCAACTGCTAAAATCAGTGTGGTGGGCTTGCAGCGCGATGAAGAAACCCTCGAACCTGTACCTTATTTTGAAAAATTTGTCAGCCAGATGGATAAACGTCCGGCTCTGATTATCGACCCAATGCTGGCTACTGGTGGTTCTATGAATGCCACCATTGAGCTACTGAAGAAAAAAGGCTGTAAGGATATCAAGGCACTGGTGCTGGTAGCTGCTCCAGAAGGTGTGAAAGCCGTTAATGAGGCTCATCCCGATGTCACCATCTATGCGGCTGCTCTTGATGATCATCTGGATGAAAATGGCTACATTATTCCTGGACTAGGTGATGCAGGCGATAAGATTTTCGGTACCAAACACTGGTAATCTGAAATCGGATTCTTTCACCTGCTGACAATGGGTCAGACATGCATATACTAAAAACAGAATACTTAGACTAAGTATTCTGTTTTTTTATGCCAAAAGAAAAAAGACTTCCGTAAACAGGGAACATTCTGTAAATTAAATCGGCGGAAATTATTATAACCAGCCATTCCTACAGTTCTATTTTATTTGGCCGTTATTGTGGCTGGATTTGGATGTCAGGAATGCTAAAAAGTAGAATCACAGCCAGCCCGGGTTTATCTTCATGGTTATGCAAGCTGGAATCAGCCAGACTAATACTTATATGCCACTGTTCACACAGCGTTTTTACGATGGCTAATCCGAGACCACTACCGTTTTCATTGTTACCAAGAATGCGGTAAAACGGTTCGAAAACAAGTTTTCTTTCTGATTCAGCGATGCCCTGACCATTGTCTTCAATCCACATAGATAATTCATTTTCTGCATTTTGTTGGGTATGAATGCTGATGTGGCCACCGGCCGGTGTGTATTTAATGGCATTGCACAGAATATTTTTTAAAATTGTATGTAAATCATTGGTGCTGATTGGTAGTTTGATGTCTTCATTGATATCTACACTTAAATTTTGCTGTTTTTGTTCTGCCAGTGGCAATATTTCTGCAATCAGGTCGCGCAATAAAGGGAGTAAGTCGGTGCTGGCATGGGCTGCTTGTATGTGCTGCTGTTGCTGATGCTGTGCCCGTGCCATGGATAGCAGCTGGGTGAGTAATTGCTCAGTACGTGCAATACCGGCTCTAATTTGCCCGATAAGCTTATGCTGTATGTCCTTTGTTAAATCTGGATCATCAAAACGCGCTATCTGAATGGTTAGTGCAGTGATGGGCGTGCGTAATTCGTGTGCAGCATGGCTAATGAATTTTTTGTCATGCTCTATTGCCGCCTGCAATTGGCTAAACAGTCGGTTTAAAGCAATAATAAACGGACGGATTTCTGTGGGTACATGCTTGGTGTCCAGAGGCGATAAATCATTGGCATTGCGGGCAGTCAGTTCGGTGCTCATTTCCTGCGTAGCACGAAATAGACGTCTAATCCAGATAGCGGTAAACAGCCACAGTAGGGGCATGAGAATCAAGAACGGCCATACCACGCTCAGGGCGCTGTCTTTGGCAATGTGATTGCGGTAGGCTGTGCGCTGAGCGACAACGATTCGTTCGCGCTCACGGGTAAGGATGTATACACGCCAGTGCCGTGCTACAGTAGTGAAATTGTGAAAGCCATCCTGTAACTGTTGCAAGTTCTGCACTGCATTGTCATCACCCATCAGTATATTAAGATAAGGCGAATCCAGCGTTTGTGCCAGTACACGTGGTTTGGGCAACGTGCGTGCACTTTCAGGAAAGTTAAGATCTTCTTGTGTGTCCCGACGCAAAATGGAGCTGCGTGGGTCGAGTAAATGGGCAATCTGTTCCAGCTGCGCATCCTGCAAGTCTTGTGTTTCGCGAAAAGCAGTCTGATAGGCGAGAATATCGCCGATGATGGCAATGAAGGTAACTACAATAGTAATTACCAATAATAAGCGCCATTGAAGCGATGAAACTATCCGCGTTGATCCACCAGCCATCCCAGACCCCGCACATTTTTAATGACATTGCTGCCGAGTTTTTTGCGAATACCGTGAATAACTACTTCTACGGCGTTGCTTTCCACTTCTTCATTCCAGCCATAGATTTTTTCTTCCAGCTCCTGCCTCGACAATATTGTACCCGGCTGCAACAGCAGACTGTACAGTAAGGCATATTCTCTGGCTGACAAACGAGTAGATTGTCCATTGGCACTTACTTCCCGTGTTGCCGGATTCAGGGTGATAATGCCATTGCTCAACACTGGACTGGCATGCCCGCTACGTCGGCGCAGAAGTGCACGGATCCGCGCTAGTAGCTCCGTAGGGGCAAAAGGCTTGATTACGTAGTCGTCTGCACCACTATCAAGACCGTTGATTCGTTCTTCCACTGTATCACGGGCAGTAATCAAAATTACAGGCAAATCAAAGTTTTTTGCACGTAGATGGCGCAATACACTAAGACCATCCTGCTTGGGTACACCGATATCTAGTAAAGCGATATCATAGATGTTAGGCTGTAAGGCGTTTTCTGCGGCTAAGCCGTCAGTCACGCAATCAACTGCAAAACCGGCAACATGAAGCATATCGCTAAGTGCTTCTGCTATCATCTTGTCGTCTTCAAGAAGTAAAATTCGCATGGGTTAACAATTTTCCACGTAGACAGTGTTGAGCCGATATTGTTTCAGGCTTCAGGCTGCCTATGATAACAAAAACCGCTTCAGGATACCTGAAACGGTTTTGTTCAAACGTTAACCGCAGACTGATTAGTTTGCTTCAGTTGTAGTAGTGGTTTGTTTGGTAGTAGTAGTGCTAGCAGCAGCTTTTTTGGCGTGTGCTTTTTTAGCGTGAGTGCGTTTTACCTGAGCTTTTTTAGCAACCGGTTTAACAGTTTTAGCAGCTGGTTTTACAGTAGTTGTAGCAGCAGTGGTGTTAGTGGTAGTAGTAGTGGTGGCTGCAGCAGGAGCAGCAAAAGAAGCAGCAGCAGTTAAACCAAAAATAGCGCTTACAACAGCAGCAGTGATTTTTTTCATGACAAATCTCCAATTTAAGTAGTTTAGGACAATAACCATCTCGGTTCTTGTTGCTGAACAGTATGGTCGCCAATACTTAGGCAAGACTTAGATAAATGTATTTTATTGTTAAATAAATGTAATTATAAGTTAATAAATTATATATACTACAGGTTTAAATTAATTTTCTTTTTAATCTTCAAGTTTTTAGGTATTTTGCGGGCATAGTAGCCGTTTTTAGTGAAATAAAATGACGCTTATTAACTGCTATCTGACAAATGTAAGCGCAAATTAGCGTCAATGCCCGAGAAAATTTTAAAAAAACGGTAGAAAAGCCAGATTAAACATCATCTGCGATTGCCATATTACGCAATAAAATGTCAAAAATCTCATTATTAAACTCTATTTATACATCGGAATAGCGAAAACCTTTTCCGAGAAGTCAGAGATAAAATTGGAGATATCAAAAGCACGATTAATTATTTGAATTTCAAAAGTTATGCTAATGAGTTTCTGGTTAAAACTGAGACCATAGACTTGTGTAAGCAGCGTATATTTGTTGTGTTTCAAACATTCTCAGCAGAATAAAAAAGGCGTATCCAAAAAGGTTACGCCGGTAACAAATAAAAAATAACTGTGTTAAACAGTACGAGCAATTTCAGTCATGGATTCAGCAGCCAGTCCCAGTGTGTCAGCAATGATTTCGCTGTTATGAGCGGCAGAAACAAAACAGGACTCATAAGCAGATGGAGCGAAAGCGACGCCACGAGCCAGCATGGCATGGAAAAATTCTTTAAACAATACCTGATTGCACCGCTGCATATCGCTAAAACAAGTCGGAAGCTCGGCAGTGAAATAAAAGCCAAACATCCCACCTATACTGCGACTAGTAAAAGGAATATTTGCTTCTTCTGCAATGGCGGCCAAACCTTTACTCAGTTCTAAAGTACGGGCGCTGAGTGTGTTGTAGAAATCTGGTCTTTGGATAATTTCCAGCGTTTTAAGTCCTGCAGCTACACATACTGGATTACCAGATAAAGTGCCAGCCTGATATACAGGACCCAAGGGGGAAACGCAGGACATAATATCTGCACGCCCGCCAAAAGCCGCTACCGGCATGCCGCCTCCGATGATTTTACCGATGGTGGTTAAATCAGGTTTGATACCGTGAATAGACTGTGCACCGCCCAGTGCGACACGAAAACCGGTCATAACTTCATCGTAAATTAATACGCTGCCATACTGGTCAGTGAGTCTGCGCATGGCCTGCACAAATTCTGATGTGGCCGGTATCATATTCATGTTGCCGGCGATCGGTTCTACAATCACACAAGCAATGCTGTCGCCCTTGCTGGCAAAAGTTTGCTCTAATGCTTCAATGTCGTTGTAGGGCAGCACAAGCGTATGGCGGCTAAAATCCTCAGGTACTCCGGCAGAACTGGGATGGCCGAAAGTCAGCAGACCCGAACCTGCTTTGACCAGTAAACTGTCAGAATGGCCGTGGTAGCAGCCTTCAAACTTGATAATATTGTCACGTTTAGTAAAACCTCTAGCCAGCCGTATAGCACTCATGGTGGCTTCTGTACCGGAGCTAACCAGCCGGATTTGTTCCATACTCGGCATAATATGGCGGATTGCTTCGGCAATACGGATTTCATTTTCGGTGGGTGCACCGAAAGACAGGCCATTTTCTGCTGCGTGACACACGGCTTCTACTACTTCCGGATGTGCATGCCCCACAATAGCCGGACCCCACGAACCGACATAATCGATATAGCGGCTTTCATTTTCATCCCACACATAGGCACCCTGCGCCTTTTTAATAAAGCGGGGAATACCACCAACGCTGCCAAAGGCTCTTACCGGTGAATTCACGCCGCCGGGAATAATGGTTTTAGCCTGTTCGAATAATTGCTGATTTCGATCCATGATTTTAACCTCTGTTATAAAATGATGCCGGATGAATGGCATTTAGGGATAATCATACTATTGATTGTGCACACTCGATAAGGGACTTGAATCATTCAGCCGCTTAGATGCTTCATAGTGTGTCCAAACAGGCTGGCATAAAAAGTTTCAATTGCTACACATAGCAATAAAGATTCAAACAACAGAAAATAATGCTATATCCTGATTGGCAAATAACGAAACGCGTAAGGGTATCCTGTAGCCAGCAGCTATTTCATTGCTCTGCCAGTGCCGGTTGGCTTAGGAAAAAGAAGAAAATTTGCTGCGGAATGACTGAATCAACTGGGGAAAGTGAGCGAGATGCTTGACCCACTGGTAGACCATGAGGGTATAACTTTCCTGAGCCAGAAAACGTAGTTTGGACTGGGTAGCGGTATAACGGGTAGTAGGGGTGGGAGAAACCTGTACATCCAATCCTAAGTCGCGGGCCATGATACAGGCTCGCGCCAAATGATAGGGATCGCTAACAATAATAAAAGTGTTTATATCATTATCTTCAGCAATTGCCTGAGCATTCACCAGATTCTGCCAAGTGTCACGTGAATGATTTTCATAAATGATATCGCTGGCATCTACACCGTTGCGAATAGCATAACGACGACCTACCGCTGCTTCAGTCATAAAACCGCTGCGCGGACTACCACCGGTGAATAGTATTTTTTTTACTTTTCCCGCGCGATAAAGATTGATGGCATGATTGATACGTTCACGAAAAACCGGTGACGGGCGCTTATCCCATGCCGCAGCACCGAGCACAATGGCTGCATCGGCTTCACTGAGCAGCTGCGGATGGCTAAACTGATAGACAGTCGCCATACTGATGGCGTAATTGGCGGCAACAAACAAGCTACCGGCAGTAATCACACTACGCAGACAATACCAGAAGCCGAAGCGTGTGCCATTGGACATTTATTGCTCTAATAAGGCTTCAATATTGGTTAACGGCCGGCCGATGGCTGCATGATCGCCAAAGACAGCAATAGGACGCTCAATGAGAATAGGGTGGGCAGCCATAGCTGCAATCAAGGTATCTTCATCTGCCTCTACCAGATTGAGCTGTGCATATAAATCATCTTTGCTGCGCATCATCTCCCTTGCAGAATGGATGGCCAGCTTCTGCTTTAGCGCGCGAATCTGTGCCTCGGATAATGGTTCGGTCAGGTAGGGAATGACTTTAGTGTTGACATTGCGAACCTGTAGTAAAGACAAGGCGGCACGGGATTTAGAACAATTAGGGTTATGATACAGTATGACGGTATTTGTCATGATTATCCCTGAACTTCAAAATAAATGGAAAATCTAAATAGGAAGTGTGGACGAAACTTCAAATTTTGACAAGTATTATTAATTATTTTAAAGATCAGACTAAGTTTCAGTAGTGAGTGTAAATAAATTATTTGAATAAAAATACATGCTTGGCTTAGGTATTAAAACTAAAAGTAGTATGGTGAATAAACAGCTTGCCGCGTTGGCGCCGAAATTGTAAATAAAATATTTTATAATTACTGCTGTGAAACGTAATATTTAGGAAAGGCTATGTTTCAATTCATCCGTGTTTTGAAAAAAACAGTGGTATTAAGTTTATTGATTTCTGGCGGATTGCACGTGCAGGCAGCAGAGCTGCAAAGCTGGCCTCAAGGTAAGGCCGCAGTATTGCCAGCAAATAGTACTGTACAAGTGATTAATATCTGGGCGACATGGTGTGCTTCCTGCCGTAGTGAAATGCCTATGCTTTCGCGCTGGTATCTTCAGCAACAGAAATCAGGTAAAGGCAGGGTAAACGTAGCAGGGGTGGCACTAGACACTGAGGCTAATTTACAACGCTTTACCCGTCAGATAAAAGTCAGCTACCCGCTATATCGCTACACCGGCACGGACAGCAGAGCTTGGATGAGACAGTTCGGCAATAGTATTGGCGGCATACCTTACACGCAGGTACGGGCGACAGAATGCGGTTTTCAACAGTCTTTGATTGGTAGGTTAACTGAAGACAAGCTTAATCAGGCGCTTGCAGCCGCCAAAAAACAATGTGCTCAACGTAAAATACATATATAAATTTTAAGCAATATCAACATTAAAGTGTGCACCACGATTTTCTGTTTGATTTAAACCGTCTTGTACCATCAGTAGTGCTGTAACCAGAGTCAGTTTATCTGTCTGGCTGACAGCATGCAGGTACCATTGCTGTAACTGCATGTGTAATGTGTGCATGTCTTCAGTGCGTCGGCATATACCAAAATATCGGCTCATGAGTTTTTGCAGTGCTTGTAGGCTAAATGTATGCATATCTGGCACTGAAACAGATGTCTGCACGGGCTGTTGCCACAATAGCTCGGTCGATTCTTTCTTTAGATGTTGAGGCCAAGTCAGGGTATGAGAATCTGAAGCGGCCATACTGGCGGCGGCCGCCCGCCCAACAACGACACATTCCAGCAAAGAATTACTGGCCAGACGATTGGCTCCGTGTAAGCCCGTACTGGCGGTTTCGCCAATAACATATAGCTGTGGCACATCGGTACGGCCAGCCGTGTCGGTGATAATACCGCCACAGGCATAATGCGCTGCCGGGGCAACTGGAATGAATTCGCAGGTAATATCAAGCCCTTGCTTTAAGCAATGCCGATAAATCTGCGGGAAATGTGTGCGGATAAAGTCAGCAGATAAATGCGTAATGTCCAAATAGACACAATGATGGCCAGATTTGGCTATTTCAGCAGCGATGGCACGAGCGACGATATCTCGGGGTGCCAATTCGGCGCGCTCATCATATTGAGGCATGAAGCGCTGCCCTTGGCTGTTGCGCAGAATGCCGCCTTCTCCACGTACTGCTTCTGAAATCAGAAAACACGGATTAGCTGGTAGTGCAAGCGCAGTGGGGTGAAACTGTACAAAAGCAAGCTGTCGTGTTCTGCAACCCGCCAGCGCAGCTACAGCGACGCCATGCCCAGTGGCGGTAAGTGGATTAGTGGTCAGCGAGAATAACTGACCCAGACCACCGCTTGCCAATACCGTATGTTTAGCTCGAATGAGAATGGTTTCACCACTGTCTGCTATCGTGACACTGGCGCCAGTGCAAACAGTATTTTCCAGTATCACCTCATTTATGAAAGTATGGGTGAGTACTTGTATATTGGGGCGAGCCAGAAGCTGTTGCTGAAGGGTTTCGGTGATGCTGTGTCCTGTGTGGTCGGCTGCGTGCACAATTCGCCGCTTGCCATGTCCACCTTCGCGTGTGAGATGTAATTGCCCATTTTCACGCGTGAATTCCACCCCATGCGCACATAACCACTCAATTGCATTAGCACCTTCAACCAAAATGGTGGCTGTCTGAGTTTCATCACAGCTTCCTGCTCCGGCAATAAGGGTGTCGGCTACATGTTCAGCCACACTGTCTGCTTCATCGATTACAGCGGCTATACCGCCTTGCGCCAGAGTGCTGGCACATATTGACAAGTCTTGCCTGACTACAACCGTAATATGAAAATGTTCAGGTAAAGATAAAGCCACTGTCAGTCCGGCCAGACCGGCACCAACAATCAGCACATCTGTCTCAGCAGTTGAGCAGGGAGGCAAAGTGGTCATGTTGTCTGATCCAAGGAATAAACTGATCGGATAAAATATTTAAAGTATTAGATGTAGAGCTAAAAGCTTGAAATTCACGCCAGGCTGATGAGAACTCAAGCATGCGCCGGATCGACAAGCTGGCCTGCTGGCTTAATGCTGCTGGAAGTTGTACGCGATGCTGCTCTTGGTGGTTCAGCGCATCGATACAGGACTCTAGACCGTTCATGGCCATCCATGGGCAGAAAGCACACGATTTACAAGTAGCACCATTACCGGCAGTGGGCGCCGCCAGAAATGTTTTTGCTGGTGCCTGTTTGGTCATTTCATGCAGAATGCCTTGATCAGTGGCTACAATGAAAGAATCAGCCGTATCGTTGATTGCTGCCTGTAGCAACTGGCTGGTAGAACCAACCACATCTGCCAGAGCCACTACTGTTGCCGGCGATTCAGGATGTACCAATACTTTAGCGTGCGGATAACGGGCTTTCATCAATGCCAGTTCTTGCCCTTTAAATTCATTGTGCACCAAACAGGAGCCCTGCCACAGCACCATATCAGCACCGGTCAGATTCTGAATGTATTCGCCTAGATGCCTATCCGGTCCCCAGATAATTTTTTTACCCTGAGCATGTAAAAAAGATACGATTTCAATCGCAATCGAAGAGGTAACAACCCAATCGGCACGGGCTTTAACCTCAGCGCTGGTATTGGCATAAACCACGACAGTTCGTTCCGGATACTGATTACAAAAAGCTGTGAATTCATCTGCCGGACACCCGAGGTCTAAAGAACAAGTTGCTTGCAAATCCGGCATGAGTATGGTTTTTTCTGGACTAAGTATGCTCGCTGTTTCGCCCATGAATTTCACTCCGGCTACCAGCAGTGTCTGTGCCGGATGGCGGGCACCGAAGCGCGCCATCTCAAGCGAATCGCCCACCATACCTCCGCTAGCAAGAGCCAAATCCTGTAATTCTGGTTCAACATAGTAATGTGCGAGCATTACTGCCTGATGCTGCTGCAATAATGTAGTAATTTGCTCAGAATAAGCCTGCTTCTGTTCTTTAGTTGGTTGCGATGGAATTTTCGCCCATGCACATTCCAGTACGGTCGTGGCAGGCTGACCATGCGTAGCTGCATCAGTAGCATATTTTTTTAGCTGTACAGATGGTTTTTCATAATCAAAAGCACGCCATTGCTTATGGTTGGGTACAGTTTGCATAGACACTCCTTAATCAGGATTAAATTATTATGCTCAATATGAGTATATAAAGCAACATGTAAAGAACGTGACGGGAAGAAAGTAAATAGATTTGATAATGGTGTGATTTCATTAAAGAGCTGAATGAATGGCTGATTCATAAAAACCGGCTGCGCAGGTTTTGTTTTTTGGCAACATTTTCTTTACAATTAATGAGTGTTGATTAAGGAGTATTATCTGCATGCACACAACAGCTGATTTACCCTCATCCAGTTATAGCGATAGTGCAGCTGAGCTGGTGGCCGTGTTGTTTGCAGTAACGGATTTTAGTGCCCGCGTGCTTACCATTCACGATGGCAGCTTATTGCCTTTTGGTCCGTTAAAACCAGTGCACCACTCTTTGCAGGCTGGAGCAAGAACATGGGTACATCAGCAGACCGGTCAGCCACTTGGCTATATTGAACAGCTGTATACTTTTGTTGACATGAAGCGTAGCCATCACAATGGTCAGGCAGTTATCAATATTAGTTATCTAGGTCTAGTAAAAGAGACGGCTGAAAGTGGCCTGACGCTGGAAGCAAAATGGCAAGACTGGTATGAATACTTTCCATGGGAAGACAGCCGTCGTCCGCAACATGCGCATATTCTCAACCAGTTGATTCTGCCGATGCAGAACTGGGTAGATGCCGCACCCAATCAGGAAATCCGTAATCAGCGGCAGCAACGCCTGAATTTATGTTGGGGTATAAACGGGCAGCACTGGATTGCCGAAAATGCTCTGCTGCGCTATGAGTTGATGTATGAGACTGGCATTATTGCTGAGTCACCGTATTATGATAATCAGCTTCCGCCACAATTAACTGGTCGTCCCATGCAATTTAATCATCGTCGGATTCTGGCTACGGCTGTGTCGAGATTGCGCGCTAAATTACAATACCGGCCAGTTATTTTTGATTTAATGCCGCCCCAATTCACTCTGTATCAGTTGCAGCGCAGTATTGAAGTATTGAATGGTGTGGAGCTGCATAAACAAAATTTTCGTCGTTTGGTTAACAATCAGCAGCTTGTTGTAGCTACTGGTGAAACTATGGTTGCAGAGCGTGGACGTCCGGCACAACTATACCGTTTTAATGAAAATGTATTGCAAGAAAGCTTGCTTTCCGGTTATCGGCTCCCATTGATTGGTAATCACATCTAATACCTTTCTGTATCATAAAGATTTTTAACAAAATTTTTTGACATAAATATCATAGGGATACATATGCCGCACATGTTGCGGCAGAGCTAAGATGCTTACTTTATTAAAATACAGAATTAGAGTTTATCTAATCCTGCTTTTGGCATTGTGAACACTGAACGCACTTCTGGCGCGCATCAACCTTATAGCAAAAATTAAATCAAGACCTGTCTAAATTTTCCTTTTCGTAAAAGTCTTATCTCATATATACTCTAAACGAGTATAAATACAAATGAGAAAATCATGATGAATGATTTACCTGAAATTATTACGCGTCCATTAGTACAGGCAGCACTAGTGGAAGATCTGGGGCGCCGCGGAGACATTACCTCCCAAGCAGTTGTACCGGTCGAGAGCCTTGCACAATTCAGCATCGTGGCTCGGGCAGAAGGAGTAGTATGCGGGCTAGAACTGGCACGGCAAAGCTTTGCATTAATCGACTCTAATCTAAAATTTAAAATATATCAAAATGATGGTGATATCATTCCCGCAAATACTGTGCTGGCACAGGTTACAGGTAATGCTCGGGCTATTCTGGCTGCTGAGCGTACAGCCCTAAACTTTCTGACTCATTTAAGCGGTATTGCCACTACCACACACGAACTTCAGACACTGATTGCGCCTACAGGTGCCTTGCTCACCTGTACCAGAAAAACTTTGCCTGGCCTGCGCGCTATTCAGAAGTATGCAGTACGAATGGGTGGGGGACGTAATCATCGAATGGGACTGGACGATGCTATTCTGATTAAAGATAATCATATTGCTCTGGCCGGAGGTGACATTGCCCTTACCCTACGGCAAGCAAAAGCTTATGCAGGACATCTTATTGCTATAGAGGTGGAGGTAGATACGCTAGAACAGCTGCGTCCGGTACTGGATGTAGGTGTTGATTTAGTATTGCTGGATAATATGTCTGTGGAAGAATTGCGAACAGCAGTAAGCTGGTGCAAAGGGCAATGTCAAACAGAGGCATCTGGTAATTTACGTCCAGATACACTTTTGGCTGCAGCACAAACCGGTGTAGATTTTCTGGCAATGGGCTATCTGACGCATAGCGTGCGTTATCTTGATATTGGTCTGGATTATCAGTAAACCTGATTGACTTTCCTGGACCAGAAAGATGAAATTCTTATTATGTTTGATATTTTCCACTTTGCTAAGCTTATATGGAACAGAATATTGCTAATTTTTAAGCCTGCTTGTTATAGAAAGTATCAAAAATACAATAATGGATTAGGTTACGAAACCAGAAAACATAGTAGGTGGGTTTCAGACGTTTTCAATTTAGGAAATGGCCGAAGTGCTTGAGTTAGAAAACACTTTCAGGTTTATTGATGATAACACACAGTAAAGTGAGGCAAGTAGCGGCTTTTAAATATTTCTGCATCCTGAATACTATCGTTTTATTGCGTGTTAGTTTGAATTGTAAATATGGCTGTAATAAAAAATTAGTGTTTTAATTTTTTACACATGCATAGAAAACAGAATGATTCATATAAAAAGGTGCAGCCTCATATGGCTGCACCGTACTGATACAAAACAGAATCTATTAACCGTATCGGCGTTGAAATTCTTGCATAAAGCTCACTAAGGCTTCTACACCCTGTAATGGCATAGCATTATAAATACTGGCACGCATGCCTCCCATGGATTTGTAGCCTTGTAACGTACATAATCCATACGCATTAGCTTGTTGCACAAATAGCTTATCCAGCTCTTTTTCAGGTGTGTGGAAAATAACATTCATGTACGAACGCGCATGTTCTTTTACATTATTGATATAAAAACCATTACTGTTATCTATGGCGGAGTACAAAGTTTCTGCTTTCATGGTATTGATAGCCTGCATCTGTTCCACACCACCATTGGCCTGTAGCCAGCGGAATACCAAACCAGAAATATAAATCGGATAGGTGGCTGGTGTGTTATACATGCCCTGACGGATAATATGGCTATGGTAATTCCATACGTCCGGTATGCGATCGGAGCAGCGTTCAAGCAAATCTTCACGGATAATCACAATGGTGGCACCAGAAGGGCCGATATTTTTTTGTGCACCGGCATAGATCAAGCCAAAATCCGCAACATTAATTGGCCGTGAAAGTATCTCACTCGACATGTCACAGACAATCGGTGGTAGTCCATCGGGTTTGGGAATATTGCGATACTGCAGGCCATGCACAGTTTCATTAATGCAGTAGTGAACGAAAGCAGAATCTGGATCAACGTCCCAAGTTTCTGGTGCCGGAACATCAGTATAGTTATACAGATCACCACCATGGGCAGCAAGATGAATCTCAGCATCAGATAGTTTACCCATCTGGCTGTGGGCGATACGGCTCCAATTGCCACTCACAACAGAGTCCACCCGTTTAAAACCATTGGCTAGATTCATGACAACCATATTGAACTGAGCACTGGCGCCGCCCTGCATAAACAAAACCTTGTAATTATCTGGAATATGCAGCAACTGACGCAGATCCAGTTCTGCATGATGCAGGATACTGAGAAAAGCATCGGAACGATGGCTCATGGTCATGACTGAAGTGCCGGTACCATTGTAATCCAGCATTTCAGCCTGAGCTGTCTGTAATACGGCCTCAGGTAGAATGGCCGGACCGGCAGAAAAATTGTATTTGTGCAGTGTTGTCATGAATAATTTAAAACCTGTTGCTAAGCTGTATGTATAGAGGTTTTGCGTCCCGTGGAAATGTTGCATACCGCGTTGAGGTTTAACGCAAAACCAGGTGAAGTCTTGAGTTGCTGGAATTCTAGTTGTTTGCCAAATGAAAGGCAAATACAAAACCGTTTTGCATGTAAAGGAGCGAAAGTATGGTTTTTTCTGCCTGTGAGCGAGAAAGATTTAGTTTGAAACCCTTTTATTTTGCTTTTGCTCAGGTAAATTTTCTATAAATTACCGGATTTATCTGGTTGTCAGACCCCTTTAATCGCATAGAGAATCTGATTTAGCCCTCACTGCTGTTTTCCAGTAAGGTAATTTTGGTGGCCCCAAGCTGCTTTAAGCTGTGTAGAGCTTCATGCCATGCTTGAGGTAGATTTTCGCAGTTTTTATCCCATGCTTTTAAACCAAATTCCAAACGATATTGATGGATTTGTTCATCGTTAGGCAAATCTTCCCGAATAGTTGGGAGGCTAAACGTTTTGATACCTGGCCATTTTTGTTCAATCTGCTCCATCAAGGGGGCGATTCTGGATTCAGGTACACCGTCAACCAGCGCGGCTTTAGCCGTGATCTGATGCTGAAAAAAATTCTTGCTGTAATAGGTATTCAGCACCCATTCAGCCATGGGGTGTGCCATTTTGGGAAAGCCGGGGAAAAAATAATGCTCTTTAATAGAAAAGCCGGCAATATTATTAAACGGATTGGGAATAAGCGCTGCCCCTTGTGGAAATTCAGCCATTTTGGCACGCTGTAAATGAGATGGACTATTAAGTGTGTCGCCTTGTCTGATTGAAATTGCTTCAATATTTTTTAGTGCTTCAGGATGAGCCTGCAAGGGTAGATTCAAAGCAACCGCACAAGCTTGGCGAGTGTGATCATCTGGTGTTGCGCCAATACCGCCGGTTACAAATACGGGTAGTTTTTCTTCAAAAGACTGTTTCAACTGGCGAGTAATGGTATCGCAGTCATCGGGCAGATACTGTGCCCATGCCATTTGAAGGCCGTGTTGCTTAAATAAATGTTTAAAAAATATAAAATGACCGTCTTGTCTTGATCCATTCAGAATTTCATCGCCGATAATAATGATGCCGATTTGCATGCTGGTTCTCCTGAGTTGTGTTTGTTGTTGCAGTATGGCTATATATTTCAATGATATAAAACGTGGCTATTGTTTTATGCTCAAATTTATTTTAATGTGCAGGTGTCGTGTTATTTTAGCAAGGATGTGATTATGAGTATCAAAAAATTGGCCATCACTGCCTTGGTTGCAGGTAGTCTTGCTGCCTGTGCCCACACTTCTGACCGTAAGGTGAATATGCGTGCGGCGAATGCGCAGCTACTCAGTGCTTATGATTGGCAGTTGGCAGAAGCTACAGACCGGCACGGCCGACCTTTGGCTAGCCTTGCAGGCAATACCAATCTGAAACTGAATTTTAACGGTCAGCGGCTAAATGTTTCTGGTGGCTGTAATAATATCAGTTCGGTTTACCAACTGAACGGAGAAGATATGCACATTCAGGCGCCGGTAAGTACGATGAAAGCGTGTGCTCCCGATGTCATGGCGCAGGATGCAGCAGTTGTATCTTTTATGAACGGCCAGAAGTTACATGCTGGTTTATTGAATACTGAAGATAGTCAGAATGCTGAACCAAAGCTATGGATTGAAAATCGCCGAGGTGAGCATTTGCTGTGGCGGGGTGTGCCTACTGCAACAGCACAGTATGGACAACCAACAGTGGTATTTTGGGAAATTAGCCCAGAAACTCAGGCTTGTCAGACAGCGCAGGGTGCTGCTCAATGCCTGAAAGTACGTGAAGTGACCTATAACGAGCAGGGTATCAAAGTTAAAAATGGTGTATGGCGTAATTTCGCTGGTACGATTGATGGTTGGCAGTTTAATCCGTCCGAAAATCAAGTTTTACGTTTGAACGTATATGAAATTAAACCAGCCGATGCCTCTGCAGAAAGCCAATATGTTTATAAATTGGATCAGATTATTGAGCGCTCAGCGGTGAATACACCTAAACATAAACATCAACGTAAATAAGCAGTACGGGTTATTGAAGCAGAAAAAGGCAATGAAATTTCATTGCCTTTTATTATGCTGGTATTTCAGTGCGTAAGAAATTGAACTGAATTTATTGTTTTAAGTAGATTTCTGGCTGACCTGCCGCATTATCAAGTATC
The DNA here is from genome assembly GCF_026535955.1 of Snodgrassella sp. B3837. Taxonomy (NCBI): domain Bacteria; kingdom Pseudomonadati; phylum Pseudomonadota; class Betaproteobacteria; order Neisseriales; family Neisseriaceae; genus Snodgrassella; species Snodgrassella sp. B3837. Next base: position 260,854 of record NZ_JAFNPI010000006.1, on the reverse strand, counting down.
AGTGTCTGATTATTTTTATTTTGAATCAGTCTGCCACTGCGGCTAATGGATTTGCTGCGGCCATCTTTGCTGACTTGATTTTGATAAGTAAATTGATGGTTCGGTTCTAGACGGAAAGAAGTGGTTTCACTGTATTGATGACATTCAGGTTGTTTGCAATTCTTAAACAGTTTAACCTGATTTTCATCTTGTTGGATGGAGGCAGATAGGTTCTCAATTTCTTTTTCAATCTGTTGTTGCTGATGCAACATTTGGCTCATAATTCTTTCAGCATCATCATTAATATAACTCTCGTCTGTAGGCTGATGGCTTGCAGCTAGAGCAGTATTGGCCAGTGTAAATATTGTGGTGATCAAGAGGACTGATTTCAGTATTTGCATGTGTTTTCTCTTTTTCTTAGTTGAGTGATTCAACGTTTCAATGAATACTGTGATTTGGAAAAAAAATGTAGTGGTTCAGATCAATATTTAACTATTGAAAACTAGAAAATATCGCAATCTGTATAATTTCCATTATCATCTTTTTGGTTAGTACAAAGCAGCATGCCCTTTAAACTACTATAGACTACACTTTTTGTTTCCCCACTATTAGCTGCCTTTGGGGTAGCAATTAGTGTATAGCTGCTAGGATTGTATATACCTGTTAAAGTAAAAAAAGTTTTACTTCGATTCTGCTCAAGTTTGTTGTAGCCGACAAATGTTTTGTTTTGGGAATAATACCTTTCCAGCATGTTTATATTGGATAAGATATCAGCGCGTGCATTTTCTGCTCTGGCTTTAAGAACAAAATTATGATAAGTGGGATAGCTGATGGCAGTCAGAATGGCAATAATAACGATGGTTATCATCATATCAATCATGGTGAAACCGTAATGGTGACGATGCATTGTATTCTCTTCCTTATTATGAATGCTGATTAATTGCTTATGATTTATCTGCTCTCGATACGGGCTTAATCTGGCTGCACCAGCACATAAGGTTTTACCACAACAGCCCACATCGACTGATTATTATCAAAAAATTGCTGTGCCATTATGTCGCTGACTTTGCTAATTTTACCTTCCTGAATCAAAAGTGCAATGGCAGCACTGTCGTCTGTTGCTATCTTATGTGCAATGGTAACTAAATCCAGCTCAGGTGCAATATAAATACAGTTGCCGCGGGCAAAATAGGGTTGGAGTTCGTGCCAGCTGATACGGGCAGTCTCCAGATTAATTTTATGTTCCAATGGTACTTCAGTATTCATACTTAAATCATCTGGTTTCATGTTTATCTTATGTTTGCTAAAAAAGGCATTTTGTTATAGATACCGGTAACAAAATGCCTGTTAAAACCACTTCAAAAATTATTGTAACGCAGTAGATGCAGGAGGAGTGCTTTGTATGCCCCATGATTCTGGATATTTATATCCGGCAAAGCGTTTAAACGCATATTGTTTAAACGCTGCTGAATTGTACGCAGCAGTAATGTCTTTTACCCATTGGGTATCTTTATCAGCCGCGCGAATTGCTGCCCAGTTGACATAGGTGTAGCCAGGTTCAAGGAATAATGCTGATGTGAACTTTAGTCCTGAGCTCGTGGCAAAATTGCCATTGATGACCGCAAAATCCACATCGTGACGAGAACGAGGTAATTGGGCTGCTTCCAGCGCCACCAGCTTGATGTGTTTATTGTTACTGGCTATATCTGCTAGTGAGGCCTTCAACGGGTTAATATTGTTTTTTAGACTTATCCAGCCGAGCTTATCCAGCATCACCAATGCGCGGGCAAGATTAGAAGGATCGTTAGGAACAGAGACACTAGAACCACTTTTGACTGCTCTCAGCTCATGTAGTTTGCCGCTGTAGATACCGAGCGGACCAGTTGGAACTTGAAACACGGGCATGATGGCCAGATGACGAGACTGGGCAAAATCATCTAGATAAGGTTTATGCTGAAATACATTGATGTCGATAGATTTATCTGCCAGAGCAAGATTGGGACGGACATAATCCGTAAACTCCAATAGCTGAACGTGGTAGCCTTGTTTTTCCAGTTCAGGCTTGACCTGATCGCGCACCATGTCAGCAAAATCGCCTACAGTGGTGCCGATGATAATTTCTTTTTTTGTTTGAACTGATGAAGCAGCGGAGTGCTGAGTTTTTTCGCCACCACAGGCTGAAAGGAACAGGAGGCTCAGGCAAACAAAGAGGGTGTTCAGAATTATTTTCACACAATGTCTTTCTTTTAATCGTTAGTATGCAGAATGATTGTTTAGTGTCTTTTATCAGACGCATCTGACTCTTGTTCTCATATGTAGGCATAGACACAAATAAATTGCGCTAGACTGCCCAGCATCACAAAAATATGCCAGATGCCATGTCCGTGGCGGATTTTTTCATCATTAATAAACCAGTATATGCCAATACTGTATGCCAATCCACCGCTAATAAGCCAGAAGAGGCCGGGAGCGGACATGTGGTGTATCAGTGGATAGATGGCAACAATAATTAGCCAGCCCATCAATAAATATAGTATCAAGGATAGAATACGAGTTTCACTTTTACGCCCGATAGTCACTTCTTGAATGATACCAAATATTGCCAGTCCCCATGAGATACCAAATAGGGACCAGCCCCAGCCGCCGTTGAGTGTGGTGAGTGTAAAAGGAGTATAACTACCGGCAATCAGCAAATATATGGCGCAGTGGTCAAATTTTTGTAGTACGGCTTTAGCGTGATGTGAGCGGATGGAATGATACAAAGTGGAGATACCATACAGAAATATCAGACTACCACCATATATGGCCGAGCTGACTATTCGATAAGCATCGCCATACAGTACAGATTTTATTAGCAGAAAGACCGTTCCAATGATAGATAGTATAAAGCCGGTCAGGTGAGAGTAAGCGTTAAAACGTTCGCCATAATACATATTGAAATAACTTGGCAATTAATTAAGAGTCTATCGTTTCACTACCTGCGTTAGGGTGCAAGTGTTTTTTCGTTTATTATTTGCTATGAGGTAGTGTTTTAGTACTGAATGATGGCTGTTCAACTGCTAGTAAGCACAGTAAAATAGATAATTTTGCAGACTATCAGAAATTTCCTTTCATGCTGACTTTCCAAGAAATAATTTTTACATTACAGAACTACTGGGCTCGTCATGGCTGCGTGGTATTGCAGCCGCTGGATATGGAAGTGGGTGCGGGTACCAGCCATCCGGCCACCTGTCTGCGCGCGCTGGGGCCTGAGCCGTGGTTTGCTGCCTATGTTCAACCCTCCCGCCGGCCTAAAGACGGACGCTATGGAGAAAATCCTAATCGTCTGCAGCATTATTATCAGTTTCAGGTAGCGTTAAAGCCGGCTCCAGATAATATTCAGGAATTGTATTTGGCTTCTTTGCAGGAGCTGGGAATAGACCCACGTCAGCATGATATCCGTTTTGTGGAAGATGACTGGGAAAATCCAACGCTTGGTGCCTGGGGATTAGGCTGGGAAGTTTGGCTTAACGGCATGGAAGTCACTCAGTTCACTTATTTTCAGCAAGTGGGGGGCATGGATTGCTCGCCAGTGCTCGGTGAAATTACTTATGGTGTTGAACGGCTGGCAATGTATTTACAGGGTGTAGACAATGTTTACGATCTGGTCTGGGCGAAAACGCTAGACGGACAGATTGTGACCTACGGTGATGTCTACCATCAGAATGAGGTTGAACAGTCTACTTACAACTTTGAATACAGTAATGCTGATTGGCTTCTGACACAGTTTAATGATTATGAAGCTGAAGCCAAACGTCTGTTGGCTGTTGAAGATATTAGTCTAGCACTACCTGCTTATGAACTGGTGCTGAAAGCAGGACACACATTTAATCTGCTTGATGCGCGTGGTGCAATTTCGGTAACCGAACGTGCCACCTATATTGGCCGTGTGCGTGCATTAAGTCGTGCGGTGGCGCATAAATATGTGGAAAGCCGTGAAAAACTTGGTTTCCCTCTACTGAACAAAAAATCTACCGGCCACACAGCCTGATTCGAATGAAAGTATTATTTGCATGAATGCTCCTTTATTAATTGAACTGCGTACTGAAGAACTGCCACCTAAGGCGCTGAATAATTTGGGCGAGAGTCTTGCTGCCGGAGTTGTGGACGGACTGGAAAAAGCACAGCTCACAGATGGTGTGGCTGATTATCAGGTCTTTGCTGCGCCAAGACGTTTGGGCGTACTGGTTCAGAATGTAAAAGCAGTACAGGCAGACCAGCGCATTATCAAAAAAGGGCCTAGTGTGGCAGCCGGTATGAAAGATGGTGAACCCACTAAAGCCTTGCAGGGATTTGCACGCAGCAATCAGGTTGAAATTAGTCAGCTTACACAGATAAATGATGGCAAACAGATGGTGTATGCGTATGAATATACGCAGGCAGGCCAGCCCTTAAGTGCTCTCTTAAGCGAAATTCTTAATCAGGCTATTAAAAAATTGCCTATTCCCAAGGTTATGCACTGGGGCAGTAGTACGTTTACTTTTGTACGGCCGGTGCACGGACTGATTATGTTGCATGGCAGTGAAATCGTTGCTGGTAGTGTATTGGGTCTGAGTAGCCAAAATTGGACTTTAGGCCATCGCTTCCTGAGCGAAGGCAGAATTATTATTCAGCATGCTGAAGATTATGCACAGCAAATGCTGGAACAAGGTAAAGTAGTAGTTTGTTTTGCTGATCGTCGTGCTCGTATTGAGCAAGATTTAAGCACTGCGGCCGAATCGCTGCATGCGCATGTGGCTTATGCAGATGGACTGTTGGATGAGGTAACCGCGCTGGTAGAATGGCCGGTGGTACTACAGGCAAGTTTCGATGAGCGTTTTTTACAGGTACCACAAGAGTGCCTGATTCTGACCATGCAGCAGAATCAAAAATATTTTCCACTACTTAGCGGTGACGGTAAGCTGATTAACCGCTTCTTGCTAGTGTCTAATTTACAGACTGAAAATCCAGTTCACATTATTCATGGTAATGAACGGGTATTGCGTGCTCGTCTAGCCGATGCAGAATTCTTTTACCGTCAGGATCAGAAATTTACGTTGGCCAGCCGTCTACCTCGTTTACAAAATGTGGTTTATCACAATAAGCTGGGTAGTCAGGCTGAAAGAGTTCAGCGAATTATCCGTCTAGCTAAAACAATTGCTCCGTTGTTAAATGCAGATGTTAATCTGGCTGCACGTGCTGCAGAACTGGCTAAAGCTGATCTACTGACTGATATGGTAGGAGAGTTCCCTGAATTACAAGGCACAATGGGCAAATATTATGCGTTGCATGATGGTGAGAATCCAAATGTTGCTGTCGCGATAGAACAACATTACTGGCCACGCTTTGCTAATGATGTCTTGCCGGATAATGTGTTGGGAACGGTAGTGGCACTGGCTGACAAACTTGAAACCTTGATAGGTATTTGGGGTATCGGCCTTGTTCCTACTGGTGATAAAGACCCATATGCCTTGCGTCGTAGTGCTCTGGGTATTTTGCGCATGCTCATGCAGCATCATTTGGCGCTGCAGCCATTACTAAAGGCCGCGTTTGCTACTTTCCCTGCCGGTAAACTAGCGGAAAATACTGTAGCTGAAGTGGCCGGATTTATGCAGGCTCGACTGGATATTCTGTTGCAGAATAATTATGAGCAGGATGTGGTTGCCGCGGTACTTGCAGGACAAGTGGATGATTTGGGTGAATTAGACGCGCGTTTAGCCGCTGTTACCCAGTTTAAGCAGCTTGAGGAAGCAACAGCGCTGATCGCTGCGAATAAACGTGTACATAATCTGCTGAAAAAAACGGACGTATCAGCTTTGCCAGCTGTTGATTCTTCAAAATTGCAAGAACAGGATGAACTGAATCTATACCATGCTACTGAAGAAGTCGCTGTGCGCATTCAGGCAGCTATGAGAAAACAAGACTTTATTCAGGCATTGTCCGAACTCACCGGTATTAAAAAAAAGGTGGATGTATTCTTTACTAATGTAATGGTAATGGATGAAAATGAGGCAATCAGAAATAATCGTCTGGCTTTATTACTGTTTTTGTCTCACCAGATGAATGCTGTGGCTGATATTGCTCTTTTGAATGAGTAGTACTGCCTTAACCCGTTCCCTTAATAGATGAAAGCTGAATTATGATATTAGATAATGTGGTGTTTCATACTGAAGAAGATTATCCGCCGGCATTGGCTCTGGCCAATGCGGCCACACACATGGGATATTATTGGTCTTGGATTGTGCGGCGTGGTCTGTACAATCCAGAATGGGATGAAGCAGCAGAAGAAGACATGGGCGCTTTAAAGGCACAGGCGATAAGTGGTGCTGAATTTGTACTAAATAATATGGCTGGCTGTCTGGAAGACAGTGATTTTAACGAAGAAGGATGCCGCTTTTCTCTGTATTACTACGATGATGAAGAGGAGGGGTATGGTCGTTTTATGGAAGATTATGTCCAAACACTGAATACGCCGGCGCTGGAAAGCTTTTATCATGTCGAAATTTCCGATGAAAATCAGGCTTTACTGGACGGGGTATTTGATAGTGCCCTGATGCAGTGGAGGCAAAGTCTGAAACCTGCACAGTAAGGATATTTATGATATTGAGTGGAAAAGGCAAACTAATTATTCTTGATCGAGATGGGGTGCTCAATGCAATGCAGCCGCAGCCTATTAGTGATCCAGATCAATGGCATCCTCTGCCAGGCAGCATGGATGCGGTGGCCTTTCTAACTCAAAGCGGATACACGGTAGTGGTAGCAGAAAATATGTCGGGTATCGGGCGCAATCAAGTCACGATGGAACAACTGAATGAAGTGCATGGGAAAATGCACAATTATATTCAGAAAGCTGGTGGTCGACTGAGCGGTGTGTGGTTTTGTCCGCACACCAGCAATGCAAAATGCCATTGCCGCAAACCTCAGCCGGGTTTATTGCTGGATATACTCGACCGGCTACATATGAGAGCAGAGGATACATGGCTGGTCGGTGATGGTATTCGTGATATGGAAGCAATAGCAGCCATCGGAGGCCATCCAATACTGGTATTAACGGGGAAAGGCAAAGAAACGCTAAAAATGGAAACTTTGCCTGAAGATACGCAGGTGTATGACGATTTGCTTGATTTTGCTAAATTCTGTCGTACACAGGCTGAAAAATCAGCCGAGGAATAATTTAACATGCTGTTGTTACGTAATTTAATTTACTGGTTTTGTTTGTGTATATTCTCGCTAGTTTGGCTGATGGCGGTGATTGTTTCCATGCTTGTCCCTAAAGGCGTGACATGGACGACAACTGCATGGGGTAAAACCCTGTTCTGGATGCTGGAACATATTATTGGCCTTAAATATGAAGTAATTGGCCGGGAAAATATTCCGCAGGAACCGGGTATTGTATGTTGTAAACATCAATCGGGCTGGGAAACGCTGGCTATGTTGTATTTTTTCCCAGATCTGGCTTTTGTGGCAAAACGTGAGCTTTTTCGGATTCCGGTATTTGGCTGGGCGTTGAAATGGCGTGGCACTATCGGGATAGACCGTAATAATCCCAAAGCAGCAAATGCGCAGATAATCAGTCAGGGCAAAATATGCCATCAGAAAGGCATGTGGATTTGCATCTTTCCTGAGGGTACCCGTATTAAACCGGGCTATCGCGGTCATTATAAAAAAGGCGCTGCGCGCATGGCTCAGGAACTACATCTTAATTTGATACCAGTAGCCTTAAACAGTGGTGAATTCTGGCCTAAGGACTCTTTTTTGAAGTATCCAGGTAAAGTGACCGTAGTGATTGGTGCGCCAATACACTATGAACAGGCACATAATCCTGAAGAGCTAATTAAGCATTGTGAGCAGTGGATAGAAGACAAACAGATAGAAATTCAGGGTGTGGGACCTTTTGCACCGAAAAATCCTCAAGTACCCACGCCTGTCTTACCTCACTAATCAATTTAATGAGGCCAAATAATAGATTGAAAATCAATTCATTAATTACGATTTATTGTTTTTTAATTGGCTAACTTAGTGTTGCTTAGTTGTCTGTAATCAAAATCTAGTTTCTACATGGCTGTTTAAAGAAGAGATAGTTGATTTTCATAAATACTTTGATTAAGCAATGGCTAGGTTGTGCATACATTGATAAATCTGTTACGTTTATTCGCGTCTGCCGATTAGAATTCTGCTTGAGCATAAATATGTCGGTGATTATTCACACTACTCAAGATGGCTGTGTTATCAAGTTTCACTTGCGGCGGACGGCGCGGAAAAATATCATTGTACGCGTCGCTTCGGCTTCTATGTTGATTGTCAATATACCGCCTTTTGTCTCCCTGAAACAATTGCAGAAATGGTTTGGTGCCAATGAAGCGGCGCTTAAACGATTGTGGCAGCAGTCAGAATCTATTAAAACAGAGTTACCGAACACTATCTGGTATCGTGGGCAACGCTTCTCTTATACCTTTGCTAAGGGGCTCTCGACTGTACAATGGTATCAGCAACAGGGCTTTTTGTTACCAGAGACATCTGAAGCATCCGCGCCTGATATACTGCGAACGTGGCTAAGGCAGTGTGCTCAGACTGAGCTAATATCGCGTTTACAGTATTGGGCACTTGTGATACAGCAACAACCCGCATCTATGGCGTTAACTCAAGCACGTACATTTTGGGGTGTATGCCGCAGGCGTACCGGTATCCGTCTAAATTGGCGTTTAATTGGAGCTCCGGCGTTTGTGGTTGATTATGTTTGTATTCATGAATTATGTCATCTGCGCTATGCGAATCATGGTAGGGACTTTTGGGCAATGGTGGCCAAATATACATCAAAGACGCATGATGCGCGTTTATGGTTGAAACGGCATGGATCTGAGTTGTTTGCACTGGATAATGTGCGCTAAAAATCGGCAAACAGCGCAATTGTAGTAAGCTGTAATTGCGCTGAATGATATACAAGTAAATCTCAATGAGTGTGTTAAAAAGCTGGTGTCAGATATAAATACATTCGGTTTCAGCTGGCATCTACTGCGAGTTGTTTCATAATATTCTTGATTATTTGCACTCGTTGTTGCACGTCTTCTATGCCGATATTCACTCTGAGTTTGTCTGCACCGACAAGGCGGTAATTTTTATCATTTTGCATCATGGCAACGATGGTTGCCGGATTAATACAGTGATGCTTGCCAAATGTGAACGTTATGCTTTCGCTGCTGGCATCTATGGTATCTATACCCAGATTTGCTGCTTCGAGGCGCAGATGGTGACTGGCGATCAGTGTGGATACTGCCGGTTCAAGCAAGCCAAAACGGTCAATTAATTCTTCGTGAATCTGGTCTATTTCAGCTTCGGTTTCACTGCTGGCCAGCCGTTTGTACAAAACGAGGCGTGCATGGATGTCTGGACAGTAGCTTTCTGGCAACAAAGCTGGACTGTGTAGTTTAATGTCGCTGGTAATGCCTAGTGGCGCATCTAAATCCGGTTCGCGGCCTTTTTTCAAATTGCGTACTGCTTGTTTTAACATTTCAGTGTAGAGGGTGAAACCTACTTGAATCATTTCACCAGACTGACCTTCTCCGAGAATTTCACCAGCACCGCGAATTTCCAGGTCTTGCATCGCTAGAGTGAAACCGGCGCCTAAATCATCGGCCATTTCAATTGCTTCCAGTCGTTTCTGAGCATCTTTGGTCATGGCTTCGGGCACAAGTAGATAAGCATAGGCCTGATGATAGGAACGACCTACACGGCCGCGCAGCTGATGTAGTTGTGCCAGACCGAATTTATCTGCACGCTCAATGATAATGGTATTGGCATTAGGGATGTCTATGCCAGTTTCGATAATGGTTGAACATAGCAGTACGTTATAGCGCTGTTGTAGAAAGTCACGCATTACTTGTTCCAGCTCGCGCTCTCGTAGCTGTCCGTGTGCAATGCCAATGCGTGCTTCTGGCAATAAACTACTTAGTTTTTCATAAGCATTAGCGATGGTGTCTACTTCATTGTGCAGAAAAAAAACTTGGCCACCACGTTTCAGTTCGCGCATTACTGCCTCACGTATCAGTCCATCGCTGAGGGGACGGACAAAGGTTTTAACGGCTAAACGGCGGCTGGGTGCGGTGGTTATCAGGGAAAAATCACGTAGACCCTCTAAAGCCATGCTCAAGGTGCGTGGAATCGGTGTGGCGGTAAGAGTCAGTACGTCAACATTGGCGCGAAGGCTTTTTAGCTGTTCTTTCTGACGAACGCCAAATCGATGTTCTTCATCGATGATGACCAGACCAAGATTTTTGAAATGGACATCCGGCTGAACCAGTTTATGTGTGCCGATAACAATGTCAACAGTGCCATCTGCTAGTCCAGCAAGCGTGGCTTGTGTCTGTTTGCTGGTATTAAAACGTGAAAGTTGAGCAACTTTAATGGGAAAATCTGCAAAGCGGTCGGCAAAATTCTGGGCATGCTGCTCAACCAGCAGAGTAGTTGGAGCCAGTACCACGACTTGCTTGCCAGCCATAGCGGCTACAAAAGCTGCCCGTAAGGCAACTTCCGTTTTACCAAATCCTACATCGCCGCAAATAAGCCGATCCATTGGTTTTTCTGCGCATAAATCCTTAAGAGTGGCGGCAATAGCGGCCGCCTGATCTTCAGTTTCTTCATAGCCGAAGCCATTGGCGAAGGCCTGATAATCTATTTCGTTTAGGTTGAAGCGATGCCCTTGCTGTGCTTCACGCCGTGCATAGAGGTTTAAGAGTTCGGCAGCAGTATCTCTGGCTTTTTCAGCAGCTTTATGCCGTGCCTTATCCCATGCACCATGTCCGAGTTTGTGCAGGCTAACATTTTCATGTGCGCTACCCGCATAGCGGGAAATCAATTGCAGCTGGCTGACTGGTACGTATAGCTGTGAACCTTCGGCATACTCCAGCAGCATCATTTCACTGGCACCTTCACCCAGATCAAGTGTTACCAGACCTTGATAGCGACCAATGCCATGCTGTTCGTGTACAACAGGGTCGCCAATTTTGATTTCTGCCAGATCACGCAGCATACCGTCGGAAACGGCACTGTGTTTGCGGCGGGTGCGGCGACCACGTACGACGTATTGATATAAGTCGGCTTCGGTGATGATGGCCAACCTTTGTTCGGCCAACAGGCAGCCATAGCTTAATGGTGCAATGGTCAAACACAACTCAGCCTTGGCTTGAAGAAAATCTGCCCAGCCACTGACGATATGTGGCTGCAATTGATACTCACGCATGAAATTAAGCATGGTTTCACGTCGGCCAAGGCTTTCAGCACAGATTAATACTTTACCAGACCACTGTTGCAAAAAAGCTTTCAGAGAGTGCAGAGGATCGTCAGACTGTCTATCGACGGCAACATCAGGCAAGGTGTAGCTATTATGGTTGCTTAGCTCCGGTACCACACGCGCATATGCTTTGATGCGTGCCCCAATCTGGTCTTCACTCATATATAAATAATGCGGAGCCAGCGGTGGATAGGCTGGGTCGCCTTGTGCCATGGTATAGCGCTGTTTAACATCCTGCCAGATACGTGCTGCTTCGTTGTGTATATCTCCTAGACTGACCAGAATAGCATCCTGATTGATGTAGTCAAAAATGCTGACACATTCTTCTTCAAAGAATAGAGGCAGATAATATTCCACTCCGGCACCGAAGTGGCCTTCGGATACAGCTGCATAGACTGTTGCTTTACGGGGATCACTGCTGATTTCTTCACGAAAACGGCTACGAAAAATTTTTTGGGCATCGCTGTCGGTGGGGAATTCATGTGCAGGCAGCAGGCGGATTTCTTCAACACTGTTCAGGGTGCGCTGAGTATCGGCGTCGAATGTTTTAATGGTGTCGATTTCATTATCAAATAAATCGAGACGGAATGGAGTGTCACTACCCATCGGGAATATATCCAGTATCCCACCACGGGTGGCAAATTCACCGGTGGCTACTACATGGGTAACATGGTTGTAGCCTGCTTCTATCAGGCTTTGTTTGAGTGCATCAGTGTCCAATTGCTGGCCGGTTTTGAGCCAGAATGTACGGCCAAGCAAAAATGAAGGCGGGGCGATTTTTTGCATTGCTGTGGCTAGCGGCAACAGTAAAACATCAACCAGTCCGTTTTTTAATTGCCATAATGTGCTAAGGCGTTCGGATACCAGCTCCTGATGGGGAGAAAAATGTTCATATGGTAAGGTTTCCCAGTCAGGAAAAAATACAATACGCGCAGCTGGGTCAAAAAACTGCCATGCCGTCTGAATACGGATAGCCTGCTCTGCATCCGCTGTGAGAACAATTTTTAGTTTTTTTTCAGGCAAATGCTTGCTGAGAAGAAATGGCAGACTACCAGCATTTAAATCCGGCCAGTGTACGGTCTGACTGCTTTTGGGTAACGCAAAAGGGGCAACAGCGGACATAGTTTCTGTTTTATAGGAAATAATTAATTAGATTTTCACTAGTTATGGGCAAGCTATGATAAGACAAGCCTGCGCCGACCGGCAATCATTGCCGCATACGTGAGAATGGATAAAATTTTAAAAAGTAAAGGCTATGTATTCTATTACAAATACAGTAGCCTTTTCTCTTGGTGGTTAGTTAAATATTCAGTTAATATAAATGATAGAGATACATCACGGCGATTGTGATCAGAATGGCAAATGCGCAGCCGATTTTGGCAACAACGCCGAGAACTAGGCCAATTAGGGTAGCGAATCCTACTTTCCCAGCGGCCACTAAATTACGTCTGGCAATGAATTCACCGGTTGCTGCTCCGATTAACGGGCCTAATATCATACCGGGAAGGGCAAAGAACATGCCGATAATAGCACCGATAAAAGCCCCCCAGATGGCTTTTCTGCTGGCACCACTATGCTTGGCTCCAAGTACGCCAGCCATGTAATCCATACCACAGCCTAAGGCGGTGAGAATTGCCAACGTAATCAGTGTGCCTGTACCCATAATCTGATAATCGCTGCTTAGAGCCAATAGCCATGCGCCGCCAAACATAAGTGGCAATCCGGGTAGGGCGGGCATAAATGTACCTAACAGCCCGATAAGTAATAAAACAATAGCCAATATCACCAAAACTGAGGTCATGGCAGATAAGTCCTCGCGAAAAAAGGAATAATATTTGTAGATTGGGGATGCTGCTGTCACACTCAAGAGTAAATTATGTTGTGAAGGTAAAAGTTATGTAATCGGTTAGGACCAACCAATAATTGTAGCAGTTGGAAATGGTATTTGTATATTGATGTCTGTTCTGGACGCAGTGGCCGTTGGTAATGTATACATATATGAAAACTCCATGATTCTCTTCTTAAACTTATTTTGCTGTTAAAGCTGTGATCAGCAATCAGCGATGAAGGTGAATACCATATAATGGTATGCGAACGGTTTTTATTGTGTAAATGCTGAAACAGGCAGCCATTTTGAGGCTGCCTGTTGTGCTGGAAAGGTCGGAATCAATCCAGTTTTTTAAAGTGTTTGCGCCGTTCCTGCTCGCTTAGATAACGTTTACGCAGGCGAATGGTCTGAGGAGTGATTTCTACAAGTTCATCATCATCAATGAATTCTACAGCTGCTTCCAAAGACATTAAAACGGGCGGAGTAAGGCGCACAGCTTCATCGGTACCGGAGGCACGGACATTGGTCAGTTTTTTGCCTTTCAGAGGGTTGACTACTAGATCGTTATCACGGCTATGAATGCCAATAATCATACCTTCGTAAATTTTCTCGCCCGGATTGATAAACATGCGGCCGCGGTCTTCAAGGTTCCACAGTGCATAGGCAACAGCGTCACCTTGTTCTTGTGAAACCAGTACGCCATTACGACGGCCGGGAATTTCTGCCTTCACCGGTGCGTAGTTATCAAATACATGGCTCATCAGTCCTTGACCACGAGTCATGGTCATGAATTCGCCCTGAAAACCAATCAGGCCGCGAGCTGGAATACGATATTCTAGGCGAGTGCGTCCTTTGCCATCACTTTCCATATTGGTAAGTTCACCACGGCGGCGGCCCAACTCTTCCATGACAGCGCCCTGGGTGTTGTCTTCTACATCGACAGTCAGATTTTCGTAGGGTTCGCATTTTATGCCGTCGATTTCGCGGAATACTACGCGTGGTTTACCCACGGCTAGCTCATAACCTTCGCGGCGCATGTTTTCAATCAGAATGGTTAGATGCAGTTCGCCACGGCCGGAAACGCGGAAAACATCGGCATCGGCGGTGTCTTCCACCCGCAGAGCAACGTTAGTCAGCAGTTCTTTCTGCAAACGTTCGCGAATCTGACGGCTGGTAACGAATTTGCCTTCTGTACCGGCCAAAGGGCTGGTATTTACCATAAAGTCCATGGTAAGAGTAGGTTCGTCCACGCTGAGCATTGGTAAGCCTTGTGGCTGTTCGCGATCTGCGATGGTGACGCCGATACCAATATCTTCTAGTCCGGAAATGGTGACGATATCACCAGCTTCTGCTTCCTGTAGTGGAATGCGCTCTAGACCTTTAAAGCCAAGTAGCTGATTGATTCTTCCCTGACCAATCTGCTGGTCTTCATTCATAATAGCAACTACCTGACCCGGTTTTATGCGTCCGTTCAGAATACGGCCAATACCGAGACGGCCGGTGTAATTGTCATAATCCAGCTGGGAAATCTGCAATTGCAAAGGTTGGTCGGCATCGCCGGCCGGTTCAGGTGTATATTTGAGAATGGTCTCAAACAGCGGACGCATGTCGTTGGATTCGTCCTCTTCATTCAGTTTAGCAAAGCCAGTCAAACCGGAAGCATAAACAATGGGAAAGTCGAGCTGTTCGTCTGTGGCACCCAGTTTGTCAAAAAGTTCGAAAGTCTGGTCGATTACCCAGTTTGGACGTGCACTAGGCTTATCAATCTTGTTGATAACCACAATTGGTTTTAATCCCAGTGCCAGTGCTTTTTTGGTAACAAAGCGGGTTTGCGGCATCGGGCCTTCCTGTGCATCGACCAGTAGTAGTACGCAGTCTACCATGCCCAGTACGCGTTCTACTTCGCCGCCGAAATCAGCGTGTCCCGGGGTATCGACGATATTAATGTGATAGCCTTCATATTCGATGGCAGTATTTTTAGCCAGAATGGTAATGCCACGCTCTTTTTCTAGATCGTTGCTGTCCATTACCCGTTCGTCTACTTGCTGGTTGGCACGAAATGTACCAGACTGGCGTAGTAGCTGGTCTACCAGTGTGGTTTTGCCGTGGTCGACGTGTGCGATAATGGCAATATTGCGAATTTTTTTACTCATGGGGGTGTGTAACCTAGTTGTATTTGCTATTCAGAGGTAAATTAACCTTGAATTATAACATTTACTCTGCTTTTCGTGGAATTTTTAGCAAAATCAGGCTGTCTGCTAATCTTAATCGCGCGGGTTTGTTTCGACTGCTGCCAGGTTATAGCCATGAAGTGTCTATTGTGCTTTATCGGCTAAAGATGTTATCTACAAATGCTGTATTGTTTTATACATAGGAATCTGCGTAATGGAACAGTTGGAATTTTTTGTTATTCCGAGCCCCTGTCGCGGCGTATGTGAAAGTAATCATAAAGGCTATTGCAAAGGTTGCCTGCGCAGTAGGGATGAGCGTCTGTATTGGTTAAAGTTTTCTGATAGGCAGAAGCAGCAGGTACTGCGTTTATGTCAATTGCGCCGGCGCAAGCTTGAACAACTGTTGCAGCAGTCACGACAAATTGGTGAAGACAAGGACAGTTTAATAGAAAAATTATGGATACAGGCGGATTTTGATTTTTAAAATTCTGAATAAGCTGTTAATCTGCGCTAAATTTTGTTTTAGGGGAAAAAATGCATTTTCTGATTATCAGTATCTTATGTAGTGTGGCTGTATCCGTATTGCTGAAAGTAGCACGTAGAAATGGAGTGGTTATTGCTCAGGCGGTAGCGGTGGGTTATCCAGTTGCCGCTCTATGCAGTTGGTTGTTTCTGCATCCACAGTTATCAGACTGGCAAGTTTATGCCCACCACTGGATAATTTTTCTTGCACTGGGTATCGGGCTGCCACTAGGCTTTATTGTGTTGGGCAAAGCCATTGAGCAGGCCGGTATGGTTAAAACAGATGCGGCACAGCGCCTTTCGTTATTTTTACCTATACTGGCGGCTTTTATATGGTTTGGTGAAAGCCTGAGTAATAATAAAATAATTGGGATTGCACTAGCTCTGATGGCTTTGCTGGCGTTACTTTATCGCGAAAAATCGCCTAAAAGTAAGCAAAAGGGTGGGTTTTTCAGTACCGCAGGCTGTCTTTTCGGGGTGTGGCTGTGTTATGGCACTACGGATATTTTATTTAAGCAGATGGCTAAAAGCGGCACAGCTTTTGCCCCGACTTTGCTGATAGCATTTATTTTGGCTGCTGTGCTGATTATAGGCTATTTGCTTTTACGCCGAACGGTCTGGAATGCAGCCAGTATTCTGGCCGGTTTACTACTGGGCTGTCTGAATTTTGCTAATATTTTGTTTTATATTCGTGCTCATCAGCAGTTTCAGCAGAACCCGTCACTGGTATTTGCTGGCATGAATCTGGGTGTGATTACGCTAGCTACGGTAATTGGTGCTCTGATATTTAAAGAAAAAATTAATGGCTTGAATCTAGCGGGTATTGTGCTGGCCATAGCTGCTATCTGGTTTCTGTTTTACGGCAGCAGTCTTCATTCGATTTTGCCAGGTATGTAAAACAAAAGCTGTTCTGGTGTACCAGAACAGCTTTTTTGTGCTTTAGCTGGCATTGCTGAGCTGCGCCAGCTGCTGAGCCTGATGCTCGGCTATCAGTGCCTGTGTCAATTCGCTTAAATCACCGTCCATAATAAAATCAAGTTTATGTAAAGTAAGATTTATGCGATGGTCTGTGACCCGTCCCTGAGGGTAATTGTATGTGCGAATGCGCTCACTGCGGTCACCACTGCCAATCAGACTTTTGCGCTCGGCTGCTTCTTTGGCATGAGCTGCATGCTTCTGCTGTTCGTATAAGCGTGAAGCAAGTACCTTCATTGCCTGTGCTTTATTCGCATGTTGTGAACGGCCATCCTGACATTCTACTACCATACCGGTGGGTAGATGGGTGATACGTACGGCCGAATCGGTTTTATTGATATGCTGTCCGCCGGCGCCGGATGCACGGAAGGTATCAATACGCAAATCATTCGGATTCAACTGTACTTCCGCAACTTCGTCAGCTTCGGGCATGATGGCTACGGTGCAGGCTGAAGTATGTATTCTGCCTTGACTTTCAGTAGTCGGTACACGTTGTACTCGATGTCCACCTGATTCGAATTTGAGCTGGCTGTATACATTCATGCCGGCAATACGTGCAATCACTTCCTTATATCCGCCCAAGTCGCTTTCACTGGCTGATACAATTTCTACCTGCCAGCCCATACGTTCGGCAAAACGGGTATACATGCGCATCAAATCACCTGCAAACAAAGCTGCTTCATCACCGCCGGTACCGGCACGGATTTCGATAAATATATTTTTATCGTCGTCTTCATCTTTAGGTAAGAGCAGTTTTTGCAGTTCACCATCTAACTGAGCAATCTGATTGCGCGCATGGGTAATTTCTTCTGCTGCAAATTCTTTTAATTCTGGGTCTGTCAGCATTTCTTCAGCAGCTGTCAGATCAGTTTGCGCTTGTGTGTACTGGCGGTATGTATCCACCACCGGCGTGAGTTCTGCATGTTCACGAGTGAGGCGACGATATTCGTCTATATCGTTGGTAACATCAGGAGAAGCCAGCAATGCGGTTACTTCCTCCAGACGTTCTGTCAGGTGCTGTAACTTTTCTATCAATGAAGGTTTCATCTGGAATCCTGTAATTATTTAAACTTTTAATCAATTGAAACTTTTGGTGAGTACTACTGCAAACCTATTGCTGAATTACATTTACTGCTGTAAATGTGAATCATTCAGGTGATAAATCAAACTAATGGCCTTTGCCAGCTCAGGATGTTGCTGGCTGTCTTTATTCAGCGCACGAGTAGGGGCATGCAGGAGAGTATTGGTAAGTTCATGGCTCAGACGTTGCAATACTTCTTCAACTGCTGTGCCATTACGCAAGCGGCGCATAGCCTTAGCTACCACTTTGCAGCGCTGTTCTTCGCCTTGGCTACGCAAAGCGCAAATCAAGGGTGCACTGCTGCGTGTCTGCTGCCAGGCAATAAATTCAGCCACTTTGGAAGCCACCATTTTTTCTGCAGCTGCGGCAGCTTGCTGTCGGGCAGCCTGCCCATGCTGCACAATACTGACCATATCGTCCACAGTATATAGATAAGCATCGTTGAGCTCGCCGGCTTCAGTCTCGATGTCACGTGGCACAGCTAAATCAAGCAGAAATACAGGCATACCGCGCCGTAGTTTAAGTGCCCGTTCGACCAAGCCTTTGCCAATGACCGGAAACGGGCTGGCAGTGGAGGACACCACCACATCGTATTCGGGCAGGATATCAGGTAAGTCCGTCAGAATACGGGCATTAGCACCGTTATTCAATTTGCTGCACAACTCCTGAGCTCTGGTTAGTGTGCGATTAAGTACCGTAAGGCGTCGCGGATGCTCTGCAGCAAAATAGGTAGCCACTAGCTCAATCATCTCACCGGCACCCACCATTAACACATTCAACGCGGCAATATCAGGAAATATCTGTGCAGCCATTTTCACCGCTGCCGCCGCCATGGACACTGAATTTTCACCAACGGCACTTTCATTGCGAATCTCTTTGGCTGCTGCAAAGGTTTTTTCAAATAATGCATTCAGGTGCTGGTGTAAAGTATGTTGACAGCGAGCTATGCGCACTGCTTCTTTAAGCTGTCCCAGAATCTGTGGTTCACCCAGCACCATGGAATCCAGACCGCAAGCCACCCGAAAAGCATGCTGTATGGCCTGCACATCGTGCAGTCTGTACAGATAAGGTGCGAATTCTGTGAATGGTAACTGATGATAACTGGCCAACCACTGTATGGCAGCGTCAGCATCTCCAATACAATAGATTTCGGTGCGATTACAGGTGGACAAGATCATCGCTTCAGCAATATTTGTCTGACAGCCGAGTGAACACAGTGCTTCTGACAGTACAGCAGCCGGAAAGGCCAGACGTTCGCGCACAGAAACAGGAGCGGTTTGGTGATTAAGTCCGATAACGGTTAAAGACATGTTGCCTGAAGTTATTTGCGTTTACCCGCTGCGGCGGGTAGGATAATTGCCAACCAGACTTTATATTACGATTAAATATAAAGCTGTTAAAGTGCTCAATTATACGCTATTAGTACCGAAAAATCAGCAAGACGGTCTTGCACTGCTATCATCATTTTTGTATGTATAAATTAATACTATGAATAATCTGGATTTGCATGACATACGTCAGGATTACAGCCAACAGTCACTTAGTGAAGCCGATTGTTGTGCTCATCCACTAGAACAGTTTCAAAAGTGGCTAACAGAAGCCATACATGCCAAAGTGAATGAACCTACTGCGATGAATGTAGCTACAGTGGATCAACATGGCCGTCCTAATGCGCGCATCGTATTATTAAAAGAAGTGACCGAAAAGGGCTTTGTGTTCTTTACCAATTATCATAGCCGTAAGGGTCGTGCTTTAAGCCAGCATCCCTATGCTGCACTGACTTTTTTTTGGCCAGAGCTGGAACGTCAGGTGCGGGTGGAGGGCGTAGTACTGCAGCTAGCTGCTGAAGATTCTGATGCTTATTTCCGTTCCCGTCCCTACAGCAGCCGTATCGGAGCCTGGGCAAGTGAGCAAAGTTCGGTTATCAGTAGCAAAGCCGTGCTGATGACTCGTGCCGCTGCGTTTGGAGCAAAATACTTGCTGAACGTACCACGTCCTCCGCATTGGGGTGGGTATCTGGTCGAGCCTGATCTTGTGGAGTTTTGGCAGGGAAGACCTAGCCGTCTGCATGACCGTGTTCAGTATATGCGAGAAAAAGGCCTATGGATTAAGCAGCGATTAGCACCATAGAATTTGCTGACATTTTTCTAGTTAATACTATTGCTCACGGTTCATTTTGTTTGCGAAAGTTGTAGCCAGCGGGCTGTCGCTCAGAACTTTCTGCTGAATAAATTCTTCTGCCATCGTTTTAAGTTGAAAACGATCTGCATGTTTATTTTCTGTAATCATTAGTGGTTCAGCAAAATCCACTTTTACTGTAATTTCAGGTATCGAAACTATGTTCCACAGACTGCGCAGCAAACTGGTTTTACCGGCAAAGGCTACTTTAGGTGTGCGTTTGGCCTGTGTATCGTAATAACGTATGGCAACAGACATTACCGGCCGATTTGCATCAATGGCGGCTTGAAATAGAGCAGCTTTAAAGGGTAAGGTGGTCAAACCTTCAGAGGTGTACGCTTCGGGAAAAAAGAGCACATTTCTGCCTTGCAGCAAAGCTTCTTTGATAGCTTTAATCACAGGGCTAATATCCTGCCGTGACAGCCTGTTAATGTAGACGGTACCACCATTAGTAGCAAGTTTGCCCAATATAGGCCACGACTGAATACTTTGTTTGGCAATATACCCGCCTGGTATATAGGCCATCAGCACAAATATATCCAACCAACTCACATGATTAGCCACAGTCAGCCACGGCATACTGGCTGTATTTGGTAGAGGTTGTTGCGGTTCTACCTTAATATGAAGTATGTTGAGCAAATTTCTTCCAATGGAAACCAGTTCTCCATTCCGTTCGGTTGCACTGAGTTGCTCAAAATGATTAACCCGTCTGATGGTTTGTCGTAGCCACAATGCCAGTTTAAAAATACGTTTATAGCGGGTAAAAAAAGAAGTAGATTTTGATAATGTCATTGTTATTTGTCGTTATTTTTGGCAATGAGGGCAATAAAAACTGCTACGTTGCCCCAATACCATTTTCTCAATCGGATGGCCGCATTTTAAACACGGTTCTCCAGCTCGTCCGTATACATAATGTTGTAACTGAAAATAGCCACTATTACCAGCACTGTTTACAAAATCGCGCAGCGTACTCCCACCAGCATTAATTGCTTCCTCCAATATTTGCTTGATAGCTCTAGTCAGTGCATTAACCTGAATTTTGTTTAAGCTCATGGCGGCTGCTGCAGGATGAATGCCGGAGCGAAATAGTGCCTCATTGGCGTAAATATTGCCTACACCCACCACCGTATGATTATCCATAATTGCCAGTTTAATCGCTCGCTTTTGTTTAGCCAGTTTTTGCTGCAAATATTCCTCATTAAATTTTTCACTTAGAGGTTCTGGTCCTAAATTAGCCAATAGAGGATGGTGTTCAACTACGCCAACAAACCACAAGACCGCCCCAAAGCGTCTGGGATCATGAAAGCGCAGCAAAGTGCCATTAGTAAACATAATATCCAGATGGTCATGTTTTTTCACTGCTGGCGCGCTGGAGTCAGTAAAAATACGCAGGCTTCCAGACATACCTAAATGAATAATCAAGGTTCCTGAAACTAATCCAATTAACAGATATTTTGCCCGCCGTTTCACCGAAACAACTATTTCACCCTCAAGTTGCGCACTCAGATTCTCCATCACCGGCCAGCGCAACCGTGGCTGTCGCACTTCAACACAGTCAATAGTCTGATTCACAATATAAGGCGCAATTCCTCGCAGAGTGGTTTCAACTTCAGGAAGTTCGGGCATAATTTAATGATAAAATTCTGAATAAAATCGACACAATATCATCATGAAAATAAATTTGAAAGTGTATACCTCTGCCATGGGCAGTAAGATAAAACTGTTAGATGTATGCGCAGCCAAAAATGTCTGTGGTAAAGTAGCAAATTACTTTACCGCAATGAAAAATAGTTATTAAGCGGGCAACGGCCGGTTTTCAAGATTGTTTGCATAACATAAATGAACAGACATCTGATTTAGCTGAATAAATCGAAACAGCCCATACCGTAATAGAATTGTTATTAGTTTAAAATCAGTCTTTACAACAACTGATCAGCATATTTGGAGAAGTTTAATGCCTCGTTGGATTCATCGCCTTACCCCGATTGTTATGAGCTTAATCGCCATCAGTGCGGCTAATGCGGGCAATACTCAAGAACGGCCGACATCAATACCCTCGATTCAGACCAGAATAGAGCGGGTAAACCAAATTACTTCACCCGATGATGCTGAATCACTACAAAGGCGTCTTACTATTGCTAGCCGTGCTAATGACATCTTCACCCTCTTTGCTAGCGAACTTATTTATTCGCAGGGAAAAAGCGATATCGCATTGGCAACAGACATGCGCATGCTCGAACATACACAGGAGCCTGAAGTTGCTGAACGTGCTATGGAAATGGCTCTTGGATCCAATAAAATAGCCGAAGCGCAAGCTATTGCTGAGCGCTGGAAGCAAATCGAACCAAATGAAACTCCTGCTAGACAGCGCCTGTTGTGGGAGCTGGCATTGGCCAAAAACGATTTCACGCAAGTAGTCAAAAACACAGACGCCGTTTTATCTCATGCCAACGATTATCAGCTGCGTCGGCTGTTTTTAAAACTGGCACAATTTCGCTTGAACCACTTGAATGCCTCGGATGAACTGAATACGCCAATCCACAAAACTGCATTACTACATCCTGAGATGGCCGAAGCTATGATTGCTGATGCCATCTATGGGGTAACCGGTGCACATGAAGAGCAGACCATCAAAGCATTACAGGCACTGGTGCGTTTAGATAGCGATATTTTTCCGGCTAGCCAGCTCACTCTAAACTTAATAAATATTAAACAGCCACAATATCTGCTGGATTTCTATCAGCAAACCGGTGTAGATAGTATGCCTTCTAAATGGCAAAGTTTATATATAGAGTTACTGATTAAAAATAACAAATTGCAGCAAGCCTATCAGACCCTGCAACCTTTGCTGGCCAGAAGCAAAAGTGCCGATCTTTATTTGCAGGCTGCATTCCTCGCCGTTAGTCAGAAAGCGGACACCGCTACTATTGCTTCTTATGCTGAAAAAATAGCCGAACTGGGTAACCGCAATCAGCGCAGTAAAGCGGCAATCATGGTAGCTATGCGCTATTATGATGAACACAACCTAGCAGCATCACGTGCATGGGTGGCAAAAGCTGATGATCCCCAATTTGCTTTTGATCAAGCGCTTATGATGTGTTCGCTCGAAGCGGAAGAAAAACACTGGTCAGCTGCGCAGAAATGGTTGAACAAAGCTCAGGCAAGCAAAAATCCAGGGATTTTCTTCAGCGCGACCGATTTATTACGACTACAAACATTCGTTAACAGCTCTTCACTCACCAGCCGACAGTACGAACAATATCTGAATAAAATGTTGGCCAAAGCAGAGCAGGGTAATTCAAAAGAGCGCACAGAAAATGTGCCACCTTTATTACTTCTGCGTGGCTTGTTATACGCAGATAAACTTAACGAGCCAGCTAAAGCCGTTGCCGATATGCGCCGCTTTGTACAAATGCGGCCAGATCAAGTAGATGGCCTGAATGCGTTGGGCTATACCTTACTGAGTTTGCCGAAAGAAAACTGGCACGAAGCTCAGGTACTGCTTGAGCGCGCTTACGCCTTAAGTAGTCAGTCCCCTGCTGTCAACGACAGTCTGGGCTGGGCGTATTATTTAAATGGTAATGCTCAGAAAGCCTTGCCTTTGCTTGAGTATGCGTATCAGCAGCAGCCGGAAAGTGAAGTGGCTGCCCATTTGGGCGAAGTATACTGGCATCTGGGCAGAGAATCAGATGCACGTCGAATATGGTCTCAAGGCTGGCTTAAGCCTAAAAGCGACCGTAAAATACTGAGTCAGATTCTAAATAAACATGGTATCAAGCCAGACAGCCTGCCGCTAAATACAGCGAAAAAAGAAGCATCACAGTCAAATGTGGATTTTTATCTGCAACAAGCCAGTGCTTTATATTCTAATGACGAACGTACATCTGCCGCATTTATCGACAACATCAACAAAGTCATGCAGACAGGAAATGCAACTCAGCGGAGTGAAGCAGCATATATGGCAGCCTCACGCTATTTTTCTGAAAAAAATCTTCCTGCTACACGTGAATGGCTAAGTAAAGTTACCGAGAATAAATTTGCCACTGATAAAGCATATCTGATGGGTATGCTTGAAGTGGAACAAAATAATTTGGCTGCAGCTCAGCAGTGGCTTCAGCGCATGAATCAGAGTAAACAACCGCTGTATTTTGAAGGCGTATTCATACCACAGGCTTTATCCATATACATTGATTCTAAAACGCTTGAACCCAAGGCATATGTGCGTAAACTGACTCAGCAACTAGAAGAGGCACAGAAAAAGGCCGTCGTTACAAAAAACAATCTGCCGGTAGTGCTTATACTCTATTTCCGCGGAATAACTTATGCAGAAAAACTTGATCAGCCAAAAAAAGCAATCAAGGATTTTCGTGCCTATACCGAATTGAAACCGGATGATGCAGAAGGCTACAACGCATTAGGCTATACCATGCTGAGTATGTCAAAACGGCATTGGGCTGAGGCACTAACCATTCTGCAACATGCCTATCAGATTGAACCAGATTCTTACGCTATTCAAGATAGTCTGGGCTGGGCGTATTATCTTAATGGTGATTCCAAAAAAGCTTTACCTTTGCTGCGTACTGCCTATGGCAATACAAAAGAAAGTGCCATTGCTGCACATTTGGGAGAAGTCCTTTGGCAAATGGGTGAACAACAGCAGGCAAAGCAGGTTTGGGCACAAGGCCTGACTTATCAGGATTCTGACCAAAAAGTTTTACAGCAGACCTTAAAAAAATTTGCTGTCAATCCGGCCAGCCTGTCTGACAAAGCAGCATCAGAGCAGACAGAGCAAAGTAAATAAACCTTAATCAGACTATTAATTAAATGAGTCTGAAAGCCGGATTTTAATTGAACTTCCTAAGAGGCTACCGCAATGGCAATATATGCGGCAGCATTTGATGAACAGGCAGACTGTATCCAGAATATCAACTTAGTAATCAAACCATATTGATATATAAACGATACTAGGAACCAGAACGGAATAATATGTATTCATTGCTGCGCAAACCGTGTCTTCAGCTATCAGCAGCCGTTATAAGCTTAGCTTTAAGCGCCTGTAGCAGCATGGCACCAGAGAAAATTACCACTACCTCAGACTGGCAGGCAGGTCACGAACAGACATTATCCGGATTTGATAGTTCAGGCCGGCTTGCCATCAAAGACCAGGGCAAAGGAATCTACGCCAACTTCAGTTGGCAGAATTTAGGTTTAGTACAAACCATCGAAGTAAAAACACCTCTGGGCAATAGCGTAGGGGTTTTATGTCAGGACAGCGACGGCGTTATTGCTGAAGACAGCAAAGGTCAAGTTTTTTCCGCCAGCAGCATTGAAGAATTAAGCCAACGTATGCTTGGATTTGTACTACCCTTTGATCATCTCAACCAATGGGTACAAGGATACTGGATTGAGAATGAACCCTACCAGCTACTACCCGACGGCAAACTCAAACAGTCTGGCTGGATTATTCAGCGTCAGCCGCAAATAAATAGCCGTAGTCCCCATATTGTAGAGCTGAATAATGCACGTTTTGATATCAGGCTAGTTTTTGATGAATATACTGATACTCCAAGCCAATCATCAACCAAATGTGAATTACGGCATAAAACATCCTGAACTCAGGAATTAGCATAATATGGATAATTTTCAGCCAGCGGCTGATGCCAGCCATTTCTTGGTACCTGCCAAACTGAATCTGGATTTACGCATTATCGGTCGCCGCGCAGACGGCTATCATTTGCTTGAAACCATTTTCACCTTAATAGCACTGTATGACCATATCTGGCTTAGAAAAAACACCAATGGCAGCATAACCATGCATACGCCCGTATCTGGTGTCGAATCTCAGCAGGATTTATGTGTACGTGCTGCACAATTGCTGCGCGGCCATACCGGCATCAAGCATGGAGCAGACATTTGGCTAAACAAACAGATTCCCATAGGTGGAGGACTGGGAGGGGGTAGTGCTGATGCGGCAGTGGTGTTAATGGCACTCAATCGCCTCTGGCAACTGAATCTAACTAAAAACCAGTTACTACATTTGGGCGTACAACTAGGTGCTGATGTGCCATTTTTTATTTTCGGACAGAATGCATTTGCACGCGGTATTGGTGAGGACTTGGTGCCTATATGCTTGCCAAAACAATGGTATGTGATTATCAAGCCACCAGTGCATATCAGTACAGCGAAAATTTTTGCACATAAAGACTTGACACGAAATTCCAAGCCACGCATAATGCCAGACTTTCAAGCAGGACAGCACTGGCGCAATGATATGCAGAGCGTTGTTTTAGCTGAGTATCCAGCGGTAAGGGAAGCATTTGAAGCTTTGGCTGAGTATGGTTCACCCATGATGAGTGGTTCTGGAGCATGTGTATTTTTGTCATTTGATTCTGAAAGTGCCGCTCAAGCTGTTTACAATAAAGTTTCTGACGCGCATCAGACGTATTGTGTTGCTTCCCTGACGAGGCATCCGTTTTATCAATGATGTGTGTTGTTGGGGAGTCGTCAAGTGGTTAAGACACTGGGTTTTGATCCCAGTATGCGTAGGTTCGAATCCTACCTCCCCAGCCAGTTGTTAATGTAAACACTGGGGAGTCGTCAAGTGGTTAAGACACTGGGTTTTGATCCCAGTATGCGTAGGTTCGAATCCTACCTCCCCAGCCACACTTGGAATAATATAGTAGTAAACCCTTTTGGGGAGTCGTCAAGTGGTTAAGACCCCGGATTCTGATTCCGGTATGCGTAGGTTCGAATCCTACCTCCCCAGCCAAATTCAGATAAGCGTGTAAGGTCTACTTACACGCTTATTTAATGTTTAAATGACAAACCATTGAGTAAAAGCATGATTACCCCGCCAAAAGTGGTATAATCTGCTGCTTGCATAGTCTGGTTGATGCAAAACAGGCATCGATTAGACGCAACGAAATTGCATCAAGGAATAAACGTTTATAATTTAGTGGTAGACAAACCGGTTAAAGGATTGCAAAACATACAGATTCAGTTACCGTGATAGGGATATGGTTGTTTATCATGCTGCTATCTGCAATGACTAATATCCGCTGATGAAACCTGATTCACACCTGATACTGCAGCAAACCATTACATACCGGCAAATATTTTCAAAAGAAGTGGTGATTACTTTTAAATTAAAGGTAACGAGAAAGCATAATAGCTGATAGAGTAAGTAAAATTGCTTGATCTGAAAATTATGCCCTACTTGTTTGATGACAAAGCACCTGTATTCTAGGTGCGAAGAAAGCCATAGATTAATGTTTAATCTACCTCACACAAACCAAAGCAAACCAAAACAGGATTCAGGTACAACAGAAATGGCAGCATACGACAGTTTGATGGTGTTTACCGGCAATGCGAACCCAGAGCTGGCTAATAACGTAGCCAGACATTTGGACATTTCATTGGGAAGAGCCTCTGTAGGAAAGTTTTCAGATGGCGAAATCGCAGTTGAGTTACTGGAAAATGTACGTGGGCGCGATGTATTTATCGTACAGTCCACCTGTGCGCCAACTAATGACAACCTGATGGAAATCCTTACCATGGCTGATGCACTCAAACGTGCCTCTGCTGGCAGGATTACCGCTGCCATTCCTTATTTTGGCTATGCTCGTCAGGATCGTCGTCCACGTTCAGTGCGGGTACCGATTTCAGCCAAACTGGTAGCCAATATGCTGTATTCTGCTGGTATCGACCGTGTGCTCACCGTGGACCTGCATGCCGATCAGATTCAGGGGTTTTTTGATATACCAGTTGACAATATCTATGCTACCCCGATTCTGGTGCATGATATTGAAAAACAGCGCATTGATAATCTCACTGTAGTCAGCCCTGATATCGGCGGAGTAGTTCGTGCGCGAGCTGTGGCCAAAACTTTGGGTACTGACTTAGCCATTATTGATAAACGTCGTCCCAAAGCTAATGTAGCAGAAGTCATGAATGTGATTGGTGAAATCCAGAATCGTACCTGTCTGATTATTGACGATATGATTGATACGGCCAATACCTTGTGTAAAGCAGCTTCTGCACTAAAAGAACGTGGTGCCGAACGCGTATTGGCCTATGCTACACATCCGGTATTTTCTGGTGAAGCCATTGAGCGTATAGCATCATCAGAAATCGATCAGGTGGTGGTAACCGATACCATTCCATTATCCGTAGCTGCTCAGAATTGTGAACGAATTCGTCAGGTAAGCATTTCAGGCTTATTGGCTGAAACAGTACGTCGTATTAGCAACGAAGAATCCGTGTCATATCTCTTTAACGAAGATGTGGCCATACCGGGAGCGATGTTTCTCCCTTAATCCCCCAGATGCCGTCTTAAGCTGGTCGCGGCCGATGACGGCATGATTAACCTTGGAGTAGTTATGTCTTACGAAATTAAAGCAGAAATCCGTGAAGCTCAGGGCACTGGTGCGAGCCGCCGCCTGCGTCGCGAAGGTAAAGTACCAGCTGTATTGTACGGTGAAGGCACCGAGCCGGTAGCCATTACTGTTGATCACCGTACCTTATGGTATGCTCTGGAAAAAGAAGCTTTCCATACTGCCATTATCAAGCTGGACGTAAATGGTAAAGCCTACGACGTTATCGTACGTGATTTCCAAATGCATCCGTTTAAACAACAGGTACAACATATCGATTTTCAGGCTGTTGATGCCAATAAAGCCATCAATATCCGCGTACCACTGCATCTGCTGAACGCTGCTATTTCTCCAGCAGAAAAATTGCAGAGTGGCCGTGTATCTCTACTGGCTACCAGTGTAGAAGTAAATGCTTTGCCGAAAAATATTCCTGCGGTGCTGGAACTGGATGTTGCTACTATTAGCGCTGGTGAAATCCGCCACTTGTCTGATTTGGTGTTACCGGAAGGCGTAACTTGCGTTGCTCTGAGTCGTAAAGAAAATCTGGCCATTGCTTCAGCTACTGGTAAAAACAAATAAGTTGTTAAGAATTCAATCTGTTGAATCTTAATATCTATAAAAAGCCTAAATCTGTTGAGACAGACTTAGGCTTTTTCTTTATTATTCTTATTCTAATCAATGTATTCCTGACAGAATAAAAATGCCCGATGATTTTGTATTATCAAAAGTTCCAACCAATATCATTGGGCTTAAAAAATTTACTTTTAAGAGTTAGATAAAAATTTTCTGTGATAAATTGATAAACTAAAGCATTAAAATTATACATCTTCTCTATTATCTAGTATTGGTAATATAAAAACCTAGATGCCATTAAATATAGTAAGTTTGAACGAATAAGATAAAAGCTTCCATAGATACAACAATAGAAGCTTTATCATAAATGCAATATCAACTAAGCTGCTTTTCAGCTAAGAATAGTTATTTAAAAAATGAATGGATAAAAGATAAAATTAGAATTAGGTTTTTTTGCTGCCGGATTGCCTGCGTGTACGTTTTTCAGACTTTGGATGCTGGCTTTTTCCTAAATTTAGTTTGTTTGTCTTTTGCTTTTTATTAGTTACTTTTTGTGTCTTTCCAGAAGAAGAGACATTCAGTTTATTCTGAATTTTTTGGGCACTATTTTTCTGGCGTCGCTTACCGCTATTGGCACTGATTAATACCAAATCAATTCGGCTGGTATCGAGATCGGCTCGTGCTACTTTTACGGTAACCTTATCGCCCAGTTTGAATCGAATACCGCTACGTTCTCCAATAATGGCCATTAATTCTGGATGAAAATTGAAATAATCCTCACCCAAATCACTGATATGGATCATACCGTCAATATAGACATTATCTAACGTAACAAACAATCCAAAATTGGCCATGCCGGAAATTGTACCGGAAAATACCTCTCCAATTTTGTCACGCATATAGTAAGTTTTAAGCCAGTTTTCAACATCACGGCTCGCATTATCAGCTTTACGTTCAGCCAAAGAACAATGTACTCCAAGCTCAGTCCATGATTTTGGCTGATACTGCTTATGCTGTAAAACAGCCTTGATGGCACGATGTACAGTCAGATCGGGATAGCGCCGAATCGGAGAAGTAAAATGTGTATAAGCAGGATATGCTAAACCAAAATGGCCAATATTTTGAGGCTCATATACTGCCTGCTGCATTGAGCGTAATAGCATCACACCGATAACATTGCGATCCGCTCTGTCTTTAATTTTTTCGCTCAGCTCAGCATAATCCTTAGGTGTTGGGTGATCGCCACCATTCAGACTCAAGCCAAGCAATGCCAGTTGTTCTCGCAATGTATTTAAACGCTCACTGGTTGGACCAGCGTGATTACGATACAGGGTAGGGTGCTTGTGCTGTTTAAGAAATTCTGCGGCGCAAACATTTGCTGCCAGCATACATTCCTCAATCAGCCGATGAGCCTCATTGCGCTCAACTGGAACAATTCGTTCAATTTTACCCTGCTGATTAAAAACCA
The DNA here is from genome assembly GCF_026535955.1 of Snodgrassella sp. B3837. Classification (NCBI taxonomy): domain Bacteria; kingdom Pseudomonadati; phylum Pseudomonadota; class Betaproteobacteria; order Neisseriales; family Neisseriaceae; genus Snodgrassella; species Snodgrassella sp. B3837. The sequence continues at coordinate 230,402 of NZ_JAFNPI010000006.1, read as the reverse complement.
TCTGCGTTTCAATACTTTCAAATTCTACAGCACCACGTTGCAGACGTTTTTTCAATAATATCTTATACAGCCTATATAAATTCATTACATGCAATTTAAGCGGATCGTCAAACTGATCATTACTAATCCAGTCCCAGGCCTGTGTATATGTCAGGCGCGCATGAGAACGCATAACAGCTGGATAAAACTCATAACTTTTTATATTGCCGGCATAAGTGATAACCATATCGCAGACTAGACACAAACGCTCAACATTAGGGTTAAGTGAACATATTCCGTTTGAAAGATTTTCAGGTAACATGGGAATGACACGGCGCGGGAAATAAACACTGGTCGCGCGATCCTGAGCATCACGGTCAATTGCATCATCGGGCTGAACATAATGGCTGACATCAGCAATTGCAACCAGAAGTCTATAGTTACGTCCAATTTTTTCAGCATATACAGCATCATCAAAATCTCGGGCAGTTTCACCGTCAATCGTGATTAAAGGCAACTCGCGCAAATCAACTCGGTTTTTTCGCTCAGTAGGCTTTACGTGATCGGGTATTTTAGCTGCCTGCGTCAGACATTCTGAGCTGAATTGATAAGGTAAATGATGTTTGCGAACAGCAATTTCAATTTCCATTCCACTGTCTGCATAATCCCCCAAAATTTCTATTACCCGCGCCACTGCAGCCTGTGTTGCGTTAGGATAAGATTCAATTCTGGCTACCAACACTTGTCCAGTTCTCGCTTTACCCAATGAATCAGGCTGGAGCACAATACTGGCTCCTAATCGCTTGTCTTCTGGCACCAGCATTGCGACACCATGCTCTATAGCCAGGCGGCCGACTACATCTTGATTGGCACGCTCTATCACATCCAATACCTGACCTTCACGCCGACCGCGTCTATCTGTGCCTGCTGGTCGTACCGTAACAATGTCACCGTTCATCAACCCACGCATCTGGCGGGTATAGAGTACAAAGTCACCGCCATCACCTGGATTTAAAGGTACTGCAAAACCAAAATCATCCTTGTGAACTTCCACTCGGCATTTTACTAAAGCCAGCTTATTAGCGACACAGACGGCACCGCGACGATTGATTAAAATTTGTCCGTCACGTGCCATAGCAGTCAGGCGGCGCTCAAAAAATTCTTTTTCATCCTCAGTAATGGTGAGTTTTTGTGCCAGCTCATTGATTTTGACAGGAATGCCGATTTTTTCCAAAACGGCAATAATCCACTCACGGCTGGGTAAAGGATTAGGATATCTCTGTAATTCTCGTTCTAAATAAGGGTCTTGATGGCGTAAATCTGATTTTTTTTTCATATAGTATTGACAATCTCTTTAGAGAATATATAATGCATTTCCTCAGCTAAAGACATACTTTAACTGAAAGTTGCAATATATGCAAAAGCCCAGGTGGCGGAATTGGTAGACGCGCATGGTTCAGGTCCATGTGCCAGCAATGGTGTGGAAGTTCGAGTCTTCTCCTGGGCACCAGAATTCCAAAAAAAAGATATCCAAGCGATTGGATATCTTTTTTTTAACTATGTAGTAATAAACTAAAATTTTGGGCACATTGATTGCCTTATCTTTTAATCAATGAGTATATGCAGATTCAGATTAAAGTTGGATAGGGTGATAAATCGAATATTCAATGTTTAATTAAAATAGTGTCTGATGTGATATCCTCAGTAGCCTATTCCAATGATTTTTTCCTTGCAGAATAATATTTATTAAGTTTGATAAAACTAAGAAAATATCAAGATTTGAACTACTTTCTTACATTAACTGGTAACTGATTGAATGCCCATTCTTTATCTGTGCAAACACGTGCCAATACCAAACCTAGGGGCAGAGAAAGTACGATAAGCATGGCTTGTGCACCCCAGTTAATGGCGTTAATGATATCGTTTTGCTGGAGAAAATACATAGCTCGGAACATATAAATTCCTGGTACCATAATACATACTGCCGGTACAGACAAAGCAATACGTGGGGATTTACTGTGATGGCTAAAATAAAACGCACTGAGACCAACAATGAAAGCAGCTATTAATGAAGCTCCCTGTATAGGAATGTTGGTAAAGTCAATTAATTCTAGGCGTAAAGTATTGGCATACATGCCGATAAATGCAGTTGTCAAAGCTGTTTTAATCGGACTATTGAACAATAATGAAAAGCCCAGCACGCCAAAAAAGCTGGCAAGCAAACGAAAAAAGGCTGTCCATATGGGATACAGAGTAGGAGTCAGCATGGGTTCTGGTGCCATGTGTATGCCGGCTGCTACAATCCAGGCAGCAAAAGTGGCACAAAAAATCACTGTCACCGCATAACCCACACGCTGGATTCCAGAAGAAAAGTCTTGTTTGGCTAAATCGAGTACCCCGGTAATTAGTGGAAAACCGGGTATCAGAAACAGCATTGAAGCTATATAACCGGCAGTATGTTGAATATTAATTTTTAATGATATGTAGCTGATGCCGATAATCATAAAATATAAACTTGAAGCCACAGCAGCTGCCAGCATGGTAACCACAAACTGATTCAGGTGCTTGTGTAACAGCGTACGCCGTAGAGCCTGCCCGAAGCCGGATGCAATAAATACGCCCAGCATTTCTACCGGCCCTCCGCCAATTAAAAAAGTAAATGATGAGCAGGCAATAGCTGCAAATAATGCAGATTGTGGAAGATTATATAAAGCCGGTTGGTTTTCGATTTTCGCCAGAGATTGGTCGAGATAGCGAATCAATTCGCTTTCGCTCATTTGTTGGTAACGGTTTTGTATGTCAATTAATAGTGTTTCCAGTAATTGAATATTATTGGTATTAATGCCTACACTTTGTATGTTGGTTACCTCGGTTTTAAACTGTTTGCCACTACGACAGGTGGAATTGATTTCGGTTAGTGTAATATGCGCTTGATTTTCTACTCCCAGCATACTGGCTACATGGCGCATAGATTGTTTGATACGGTAGCTGCCGGTACCCGCTGCCAGACATATTTTGCCTACACGTAATACCAGATCAGATTTTATGTTTAGCTGAAGTTCGTCGGAAGATAGGGGTAGTGGCATGATGTTTTTATTTGATAAGAATGTAAGTCGATATTATAACGCTTGTAATTATAGAAAGTATCAGGGTTAATTATTCTTGTTAATATTGATTGTAGGGCTGAAAAAAATCTGCTGATTCATTCCAAAAATATCTATCTGAATTGCTAGTATTTATTTTAAAATTTGATTATAAAAATGATTTATTTTTATTGAAGATGAATTTAATATACCGGCTAAAACCGGTTAAATATAAGTAATGGTTCTGTAGGGAAAACAATATTAACCATTTTATTTATAAGTAATTGTTTATAGTTTGTTTCAATCCCATTCCTTGGGTTTGAGTTCGGGATGCTCCCTGAATGCAGGCTCTAGGAAATCAAGCATTTCTCCCATAATTCTTCCGACTACTCTTCTGTAAGCTCTGAATTCTTCTTCAGGACAACAATCCTGGACTTTAAAAAGCGTCTGGTTTAAATCGTTTGTTATTTTAAACATTAAATCTCTGATTTCTTCGGCAATTACTGGATCTTTTATCATATTAGAATACCATTAGTATATTATTATAAGCATTAAGTAGTTTAACTCAATTTTATATAAGAAGTCATATACTATTGGGTTTTAATTGGACTTATTGAACATTTATGCTTTAGTTACATAGGATATTTCAGATTTGTTTTAGTGATAAAAAAGCAGCTTGTAATGTATCTGACAAGCTGCTTTTTCTGAATTAAAAAATGAATGAGTTATTCGTTTATTTGCGCTGTTAATTCTCTTGTTTCATGGAAACGGATATCTGGCCAGCGTTCTTCAGTTAAAGTTAAATTAACACGGTTGGGCGCGAGATAAGTAAGGTTGCCACCGGCATCAGTAGCAAGATTGAGTACGTTGGCCTTTTCGAATTCGGCCAGTTTTTTCCGATCTGCACAGGATACCCAGCGTGCTGACCAGATGCTAACAGATTCAAATACGGCATCAACGCCATATTCATTTGCTAGTCTGGCAGTGACTACTTCAAATTGCAATACGCCAACGGCGCCAAGTATAAGGTCGCCGCCGTTGTGGGGGCGGAATACCTGCACAGCACCTTCTTCGCCTAACTGTTGTAATCCTTTTTGTAGCTGTTTCATTTTCAATGGATTTTTAATCCGCACGGCGCGAAACAGCTCGGGAGCGAAAAAGGGGATACCAGTAAAGGTAAGACGTTCGCCTTCAGTGAAGCTATCACCAATCTGGATATTGCCATGATTGGGAATTCCAATGATATCGCCAGCAAATGCTTCTTCAACTAATTCGCGGGTGTGAGACATAAAAGTCACCACACTGGAAGCAGCAATATCACGGTTCAGGCGCAGATGTTTGATTTTCATACCGCGAGTAAACTCTCCGGAGCAAACGCGTAGAAAAGCAATACGGTCGCGGTGCTTAGCATCCATATTAGCTTGAATTTTGAAGACAAAACCAGTGAATTTGGCTTCAGTTGGTTCGACAACGCGTTCTAAGGTTTCCCGTGGCTGTGGCGCTGGTGCCCAGTCAATCAAAGCATTAAGAATTTCCTGTATGCCAAAGTTATTAATGGCAGAACCAAAAAATACTGGTGTCAGTTCACCGCGCAGAAAGGCATCTAAATCAAATTCGTTGGATGCTGCTTGTACCAATTCGATTTCTTCACGTAATTGCTGGATTTCAATGGGAAAAAGTTCATCTAAACGCGGATTATCAATGCCTTTGATAACGTCAAATTCATGAGGAAGTTTTTCACCGCCAGCTTCAAACAGATATATTTCGTCGTTAAGGATGTGATATACGCCTTTGAAGTTTTTGCCCATTCCAATTGGCCAAGTAATCGGAGCGCAGCGGATGTGCAAAATATTCTCTACTTCATCCAACAATTCTAATGAGTCCCGCACTTCACGATCGTATTTATTCATGAAGGTGACGATAGGGGTATCACGTAAACGACAGACGTTTAAAAGCTTGATGGTTTGTGCTTCAACACCTTTGGCAGCATCAATTACCATCAGAGCGCTATCAACTGCAGTGAGTACACGATAGGTATCTTCAGAAAAATCTTCGTGTCCAGGTGTATCAAGTAAGTTGACCACATGTTGGCGGTAGTCAAATTGCATTACTGAAGAAGCTACAGATATTCCGCGTTGCTTTTCGATTTCCATCCAGTCTGAAGTGGCAAATTTGCCAGATTTTTTTCCTTTTACTGTACCTGCGGAAAGAATGGCACCAGAAAACAGTAATAGCTTTTCGGTGAGGGTGGTTTTACCGGCATCAGGGTGGGATATTATCGCAAATGTACGGCGGCGTGCCGCCTCTTGGGCAATCTGGCTCATGATTTTATGTATTCTGCAAACAATAAAACAAGACGGCTACGGCCGTCTTGTGAGAATGTTTATATTGTAGCACAGATTAATATTAGAACTGTTAATTGTGTGGTTTAGCGAAAAAAAACAAATTATTATTTTTGCATGAAAAGATGCTTTGAAATGTGTAGCCTTGTATTTTAAGTCAGTACATAATCAGAAGTTCAGGGCATCATTTAATGCTTAAGAATTTTCTGTATTAGCAGGATTAAAAAAACATTTTTTTATAACAATAATATTATTGTCACATTTTAGTTCTGATTCGGCTGCACTGTGTTTGATTACTGCCAAAGCCAGAGTAGAAGTTTGCTGTGATACTTGATTGATTATTAGTCCGACTTCTTCATTATGGTTGTCAAAAATTGGTTTACCTGCTGAAACTGAACCGTTTATTTCCATAAGTGCTAGCCCTCTTTTTACCTGACCACGGTATTGAGCGCGGGCGATGATTTCCTGACCGGGGTAGCAGCCTTTTTTGAAATGAACAGCACCTATTAGTTGCTGATTAAGCATTTGTGCAACGCAGGTTTCTGTGGTCTCTTTGCTAATCCATGGATTACCGCTGGTAATTTCATGTAATTTCCATGATTCTATAACTTCTGCATTAAACGGGGGCAGTTGGCTGGTTTGTCCAATCTGGATAATTGAGCCATCTGGCAAGGTGATGGACCAGATTTGATTGGTCTGGCTAGTTGGCAATACATACTGTGGTTCTGATGCTGTGGATATCGTTTCGGGTATGCTGACTGCTGCACCCCAGTCTGTCATGATTTCCAGTTTTACTTTACTGCGCATGATGTATATTTGCAGTTTTTTTTGTAAGGTGTCGATGAGGCTGGCTGAGGTTAATATAATAATATCATTATCTCGATTAAGTACCAGCATATTGGCTATTACGCGACCCTTGGCTGTATTGTAGGTAGCCAAACAAGCATGGTTGGCAGGCAAATGATTGATATCATTTGATAATTGGTTGTGTAAAAAGGTTGCTCGATCTTCGCCGCTTACACGTATCAGTCCGAAATAAGGCATCAGGGAAGATGCTGTGTGTGTCATGGAAAAATCCTGTTTGTTTTGCAGGCCTTTATTATAATACTGAATGCTTAGCTAACAAGCTAAAAGCTCCGCCCAATATCTGGTGCGGAGCTTTGTTTAAGGGGCTTAATGAAGGATTTATTTTCCTTCTACTTTTGCTTTAAGTTGTTGATACATATCTGGATGCTCGTTTTTCAGTAATTCGGCAACTTCCATATTTATGCGATTGAGCTTGCTTAATTCCAGCTGTTCAACATGTACCAGCCGTACCAGTTCGCGAACTGGTTTCGGAATGTTGCGGCCTGCTTCATACCGAGAACCGCCGGATTGTGTAACACCTACCTGACTCCAAAATTCAATCTGGTTCAAACCGAGTTTTTTACGGATTTCGCGCACATTGTTGATAGGTTTAAAAGCTTTCATAATTTTTATACCTTAAAACGAGTTGTCTATGTTTAAGTAAAATTAATTAATATGATCATTCATAAATATTAGTTGTTTTGGTAAGTTTGGTCATTTATTGTAATAAACCCTACTTATCAATATGCATAATTATCTATGGACTTCAATATTATCACAATATTTTTTACATTCAATACAATATTGCTAATGGTTTACCTGTTTAAGGTGATTTTGAATGGTGTATTTTTATTTTAATTAAACTATTTTAAAATTTATTGCCTTAAATCAGATATAGATGTTGTATTAATGTAAAGTTTTACGTTTTTTTTGGTATTTTAAGGTTTTCCTGTCAATGGGCTGATTGTGAGTATCTCGTAGCCATTATCTGTTACTAGTACTTCATGTTCCCACTGGGCGGAGAGTTTGTGGTCCTTAGTAACTACTGTCCAGCCATCACCAAGAATACGCAAATGGCGTTTTCCTTGGTTAACCATTGGTTCTACTGTAAATATCATTCCCTGCTGTAGTTTTAAGCCGGTATGGCGGCGACCATAATGCAACACTTGTGGTTCTTCGTGAAAACCTTTTCCCACTCCGTGGCCGCAGAATTCTTGAACCATGGAATAACCGGCATTTTCTGCTACCTGCTGGCAGGCATAGCCAATGTCTCCCAGTGTTGCTCCTGGTTTGACAACGGATATACCGGCCATCATACTTTCATGGGTGACATTAATTAGGCGGCGTGCTTGTGGACTGATTTCGCCTACAGCATACATGCGACTGGAATCTCCGTGGAAGCCATCTTTAATGATGGTGACATCGATGTTGATGATGTCGCCGTTTTTTAAAGGTTTGTCATCGGGGATACCATGGCAGATAACATGATTGACGGATGTGCAGCAAGATTTGGGAAAGGGTGGATTGCCATATCCCAGTGGAGCGGGATAACCACCCTGTACGTTAATGTGGTAATCATGTATCAGTTTGTCAATTTCGTTGGTGGTGACACCTGGTTTGATAAATTGGCCAATATAGTCCAGTGCTTCAGCTGCCAGCCGGCCGGCTACGCGCATTGCGGCAATTTCTTCTGCATTTTTAATAATCACGCCCATGATTTTTCCTTTTAGGCTAATTAAAACTGTTTAAATGATAGTTATGCTTCAAGCATTTACTAGAAGGCTTAGTTCTTCTGCTATGTTTTGTTTGCGCATTAAGCTTTCTCCAATGAGAAAAGTATTTACCTGATGCTGCTGCATCATGTGTATATCATCTGTGGTAAAAATGCCGCTTTCGGTCACGACTGTTTTGCCATTTAGTGCAGGCAGAAGTTTGATGGTTTGCTGTAGGTCTACTTCAAAAGTGCGCAAGTTACGGTTATTTACGCCCCAGAGTGGGGTAGACATAGAGATGCATTTCTCTAATTCATCTTCATGATGGATTTCAAGCAATACGGTCATACCGAGCTCGTGGGCTATGGCTTCATATTCATTTAACTGGGTACGGCTGAGTGCTGCTGCTATCAGGAGTATGGCATCGGCATTATGTGCTCGTGATTGATACACCTGATAGATGTCGATGATGAAATCTTTTCGTAATACCGGCAGGCTGCAGGCATTACGGGCAATATTCAGGTATTCCAGACTTCCTTTAAAGTAGCTTACGTCGGTCAGGACGGACATGCATGCGGCGCCACCTTGCTGATACGCATGAGCAATATCGGCGGGTGAGAAATCGGGGCGAATCAGTCCTTTGGAAGGACTGGCTTTTTTTACTTCGGCAATGATGGCTGCTTTGCCTTGCTGGTGTTTATGATGTATGGCTTCCAAAAATGGTCTTGCCGGTGCCTGATCATAAGCTTTGGCACGTACTTCGGCCAGGGTTTCAGCGGACTTGGCTGCAACCATTTCGTTTTTTTTGGTGGCAATGATTTTATTTAAGATATCGCTCATGGTTTTGGTCCGGACTAGGATGCTGATTGTTCACAAGATATGACCGCTATATTCATAAATCTAATTTAAGTCTGACTTATGAATTTTAGGATTGTGTGTCTTCGGTAATTTCGTTTTTTAATAACTGAAAAATAGATCTGAATGCCTTAGGTGCTTTACCAGCGGCCTGTTCTTTACGCGCATTGCGTATCAGTGTGCGCAGGTTGTTAATGTCAATATGTGGGTACTGGCTGATAACTTCTGTGAGACTATTGTCGTCGGCAATCAGACGCTCTCGCAGGTGTTCGAGTCTCTGTAAATAGGCATTATGTGCGCTGTTTTCGCCTTTGAGACGTGATAGAAAATCGCTGATCGGTGCGGTATCAATTTCCCGCATCAGGCGGCCAATATATTGTGCCTGACGTTTGAGGGCGCTGTTAGAGCTGATTTTTTGATAGCTTAATACAGCCTGTAATAAGTCTTCGGGCAGATTGATTTTTTTAAGAGTATCTGCGGATAGTTTGGTTAGTTGCATACCCAGTTGCTGCAAATCATTCATTTGCTTTTTCATACGGGTTTTGCTGACCCATTCTTCTTCTTCTTCTGTCTGAAGTATGTTTTCAGTATGGCTGTTCATATGTTAGGTATCACTAGTGGATCTGAATTTTATTTGTGTATTTTAGCAAAAAATCCATATTATTTCAGTTGGCATGGCTGTTTTACGGCTGCCAGTGCTGAATTCAGCATGCTAGAATGCATACTTCTTGGCAAGAAGGTAAATTATGTTTCATCACGGTGCTGAACAGTTACAAGAGTTGTGCCGGCAGGCATTGTATAAAGCTAGGATGCAAGGTGCGAGCGCTGCTGAAATTGATATCAGTGAATCAGTTGGACAGAATGTGCAAGTACGCCATCAGGATGTTGAACATATTGAATATCAACAGGATAAATCTTTAGATGTGACGGTTTATTTGGGTCATGCCAAAGGCCGGGCTAGTAGTGCTGATTTTAATAAAAGTGCCATTGACGAGGTGATTACTGCAGCATTGAATATAGCTCGCTATACGGCACAGGACGAATGTGCAGGACTGGCGGATGCTGACTTATTGGCTACTAATGTGGGTGATACGGATAGTTATTTTCCCTGGCCGTTGTCTGCTGATGAAGCTATCGCTATTGGTAAACGAACAGAACGGGCTGCACTGGATACAGATGCACGCATCAGCAATTCTGAGGGGGCTGAGGTTCAGACAGACCATTATCAGTATGTCTATGCCAATAGTAATGATTTTTGTGCTTATCAGCGTGGCAGCCGGCATAGTATATCCTGCAGTGTAGTGGCCTCTGATGCGTCTGGTATGCAGCGTGACTACTGGTATGATTTGGCGCGTGACCCTAAGGATTTAGATACGGCAGAGACGATCGGTAAGACTGCTGCTTCCCGTACTGTGCGTCGGTTGGATGGTCGCTCTGTAGCGACAGGCAAATATCCTGTAGTATTTGATACGACGGTGGCAGGAAGTCTGATTGGACATCTAGTGGGAGCGCTTAGTGGCGGAGCTTTATATCGAGAGACTAGTTTTCTGGTTGATTCTCTGGGTAAACAGATTTTGGCACCGTGGGTGTGTCTACATGAAAGACCGCATGTAAAAAAAGCTCTGGCCAGTACTTATTTCGATGCCGAAGGTGTGGCCACGCATGATCGCACTATTATTGCAGATGGATATGTGTCGGGCTATTTTCTGAGTAGTTACAGTGCGCGTAAGCTAGGCATGACTACGACGGGTAATGCCGGTGGTGTACATAACTTATATTTAAATCATACGCATAAGTCTCAGGCAGAGCTGTTGCAGACTATGGGTACGGGTTTGCTGGTTACTGAGATGATGGGTCAGGGTGTAAATGGTATTACGGGTGATTATTCTCGTGGCGCGGCTGGTTTCTGGGTAGAAAATGGAGTCATAACATATCCCGTAGAAGGTATTACGATTGCGTCACGTTTACAGGATATGTTTATGGCGATGATAGGTGCCGCTGACGATGCATTGAAACGCAGTACGCACAAGGTGGGTTCTATTCTCATTGGGGATATGACTGTTGCTGGTTCATAAGTATCTATATATGTATCAAATGATAGAAATGATGGATTTGGGTCAGTTTGAAAGGACTTAAGATGAGCTTCCGTAAAGCATTATGGTATGTGTTTTTTCTGGCTGTACTGTGTGCTGCTGCTTCGTTTGTCGGCCAATATGTTTTGGGTATGAATCCTTGTGTATTGTGTATTGTGCAACGAGTGGCGGTGATCCTTACTGCATTGCTGGCTCTGTTATGTGCTTGTTGCCCTAATCGCAACTGTATTGAAAAAGTGATTAATGCAATTGTGGTTAGTCTGGCTCCGATTGGCGGTCTCTGTGTGGCGATTTACCAGATTTATATTCAGCACTTACCTTTAATTGACCAGCCGTCTTGCGGAGCTCCATGGACATTTCGGTTGCGTGATGCGCCGCTATTTCACTGGTATGAACCGATTATCCGTGGTACCGGTAATTGTGGTGAGGTGCAGCATATATTGTGGATACCGTTACCAGTATGGAGTGTTTTATTTTTTGTTGCAGTATTGCTGTGGGTATGGGGATGGTTATGGCATTGTCGTACTCGCTCCAGAAAATGATAATGCTCTGTGTATTCTGTAATTGATTTGCCTGAATGAATGTATATGGTATGAAAGCTAGATTTTTACTAAAAACGGCAGGTAGGTTAACACTGACCGGATTATTGTTGTGTGGTTTATCAGCGTGTAAGGAGCATGGTAGCTGGAGTGGAGCGGATGATGATTCTCCGGATGATAACGGTAGAATATTGACTCAGCCTGCGCAAATAAGTCGGCTGATACCTGCACGTGTTGCTGAGCGGGATGCATGGGCAGCTGATATCAGCCAGATTATGGATGAGCTGAAAATCAGTAAAACCAAGGAAAATGTATGTAGTGTGGTAGCGGTAGTAGACCAAGAGTCAAATTTTGTTGCTAATCCCACTGTACCTGACTTAGGAAATAAGGCGATTAAAGCTTTTCAGACTGAAGTACCGCAGAAGTTTGTAAAACAGTTTGGTCCGGCTCTTGGTCCGGCTGTTTCGCGCTACTTTACATATGTATTGATTAATGAACCCAGTAAGGAAAACAGTTTTCTTATACAAATGCGTTCGGTAAAAACCGAGCAGCAGCTAGACTGGATATACCGGCAGATTTTTGCTTATGTTTCCAAACAATTTTATGCTGATTCGATAGCTAATGCAGCAGCTAAATTTATGGGCAAGGATTTGGGGGAGGAAAATAATCCCATTACGACCATTGGCTCAATGCAGGTATCTGTAAAATATGCGCGTGATCATCAGCGTGACCACGCTTCTGTTAATGAGCTGAGGGATTATATGTATACCCGAGAGGGCGGCTTGTATTATGGTATTCATCGACTGATGAAATATCCTGCTGCCTATGATAATGCACAGTATCGGTTTGCTGATTATAATTCCGGTATGTATTCGAGCCGTAACGCTGCTTTTCAACAGGATATCAATAAGCTATTGAATCTTGATATGGCTTTGGATGGGGATTTATTGGTTTATGATAAGGATGATAACCCTCAATCTATGCCAAGTCAGACTGAAACTGCTTTGAATCAGTTATTTGCTGACCATGGTATTTCAATGAAACCGGAAGATATTCGTTCGGATTTGTTGCATGAAAAACAGGCAGAGTTTGAAAATACGTCCACGTATCAGAATGTGATAGCAATCTATAAACGTCAGTTTAATAAAAATCCTCCGTATGCAATTATGCCGCAAGTTGTGATTAGCGGGCCTAAATTAAGCAAGGATTACAATACTAACTGGTATGCGAATAATGTTAACCGACGCTATGAGGCATGTATGCGACGCGGTGGCGGACGTCATCCAAAGAAATGAATCAGGCTTAAATTGATGGCTAGTGTGTTTATGCACTAGCCATTTTTTATATAGTTTAATTTTGGGGTTTCTGTTTTGCTTCCAGTGTTTCCCAACGTTCAAGGTTTTCTAGCAATAATTCTTCAATTTTTGCAACACGTGCCTGCCATTGTGCAGCCTGTTTGTAATCGTTTTTGAAGATTTCAGGATCAGAAAGTTTTTTATTTAATTCTGTTTGTTCTTCTTCCAGAGCAGCTATTGTATCGGGTAAGCTGTCCAGTTCACGTTGTTCATTGAAAGAAAGTTTTTCACTGCGCCGATTTTTAGGGCGTGTTTTATCAGCGGTGTTGTTATTAGCCTTGTTTGTAATATTTAAAGGTGCTTGCAGGCTTTGCTCACGTTTTTGGGCATTAATATAATCCTGATAGCCGCCAATATACTCTTTTAGCTGGCCGTTTCCGCTAAATACAATGGATTGAGTGACAACATTATCCAGAAAAGTACGGTCGTGACTGACCAAAAACACCGTACCTGTATAATCACGTAATAATTCTTCCAGCAATTCCTGTGTATCGATATCCAAATCGTTAGTAGGTTCATCAAGTACCAGTATGTTGGCAGCGCGGGTAAACAGCTTAGCCAGTAGCAAGCGGTTCCGTTCTCCGCCAGACAATGATTTTACCTCGCTACGCACTCGCGCAGGTGAGAACAGAAATTCTTCCAGATAGCCGATAACATGTTTGCGCTGACCACCAATTTCTACGTAATCGTTACCTTGGCCGATGGTGTCGAAAACGGTATCGTTTTCATTCAATGCACTACGGAATTGGTCAAAGTAGGCTACTTCCTGACGTGAACCCAAACGGATTTTACCGGATGTGGGTTGTAGCTCTCCTAAAATCAGCTTCAGAAATGTGGTTTTACCCACCCCATTTGGCCCGATCAGGCCGATTTTATCGCCACGCTGAATAACAGCGGAGAAGTCGCGCATGATGATGTGATTACCATAGGAAAATCCTGCATGCTCAAGTTCGGCGATGATTTTGCCGCTGGCTTCGCCTCGGTTAAGGTTGAAACTGACTTGCCCCTGAACTTCGCGCCGTGCGGCACGTTCTCGCCGTAGTTGTTCCAGTCGTTTTACTCGCCCTTGGTTACGGGTACGACGAGCTTCTATCCCTTTTCGTATCCACGCTTCTTCCTGCGCATGGAATTTATCGAATAAGCGATTGTGTTCGGCTTCAACAGCCAGCTCTTGTACTTTTTTTTCACTGTAAGCACTGAAGCTGCCCGGATAGCTGCGCAGATGTCCACGGTCAAGCTCTACTATACGAGTAGCCACTTTATCTAGAAACCGTCTGTCGTGAGTGACGACAATCAGACTGCCGGCAAAATTACTCAGCAGATTTTCCATCCATTCAATTGCCTCAATATCTAGATGGTTGGTGGGTTCATCTAGTAAGAGAATATCCGGTTTTTGCACCCAAGCTTGTGCGAGTGCAACTCTTTTTTTCTGACCGCCACTGAGATTAGCGATAATTTCATTTTCAGGTAGGTTAAGTTCGCTCAAGGTTTGGGCAATCAATGCATCAAATTGCCAGCCATTACGGTTTTCCAGTTCGTTTTGTAGTTCCGTTAAACGGTTTAAGCTTTTATCATCGCTTATATTCTGGCTAAGTTCGTGATATTCATGCAGTAGGTTTTGTAATTCGCCTAATCCCTGAGCAATGGTATCGAAAATAGTTGCCTGTGGATCGAAAAACGATTCCTGCGGTACATAAACGATTTTCTGGTCGTTTTGAATGGTGAGTATTCCATCATCCAGTTTTTGTACGCCGGCGAGAATTTTTAATAATGTTGATTTACCGGCACCATTGCGGCCGATGAAACCGATTTTTTCTCCCGCATCCATTTGCAGAGAAGCATGATCTAATAACGGGTGATGGCCAACTGCAAAGCAGGCATTATCCAGAGACAAAATACTCATATTTCAACCAGACTACGTTAGGATATTTGTGATAGAAAGACTCGGTATTGTAACAGTTTCATCATTGAATTGTTGCTGTTGTCCTGTATGGCTACTGGTTAAAAATCTGGCAACTTTGGTCGGGCTGGCGGCTAGCGTGAAAAAAGTCCTCTTCTTCATCGCAACGGCTGCTGCTGGTTTGACACATAATAATTCGGCCATCCTGATTAAGTTTAAGTATACGTGGTTCTTCATTAGTATCCAGAGCAACGGCTTTAAGGGTGAAGTGCTCTTCTCGGGTAAAGCGAGGATTGCCTTGAAAGCGGAAGCAAAAATATTGATTTTGTGTAATAGGTAGGGTTGGCCAGCTGTTTCCATTTTTTCGGTAGCTGATATGATGCAGATAGTGTTTAGCTAGATACTGTCCGTTGATAAGTAAATCTGCCTGAGCCTGATGAAGTCGGGCTTGTAGAATGTGTTTACGGTAGGAAGGATAGGCTATGGCGGCTAATATTATAATAATGGAAAGCGTGATTAATAAATTCAATAAACTAAATCCCGATGAGTATCGTGTGGCTGAATATAGTTGATGTCTGAATGGGAATCGGCGAGGTACCATGATTTAATAAATAATTATATACTATCGGCATTATATTATAACAACATATATATACGGAATATATTTTATTCGAATAAATCATTCTGCTTTGGGATTGAATGTGGTTAATAAAATAATAATCAAAATATAAACAAAAAGTTATTTTTATTTTATTTGTTTGAATTTTTGTTTAATATTTGGCTGATTTCACAGAAATGAATCTACTTACTTAAATAGTGGATTAATAGAATTGAATATTTTTAGTTGCTTTTTTGTTTTGTACTAAAAAAATGAAACGGGCTATATTGCCCGTTTTGTAATATGTTAAATACTTTTTCGTGTTATCAGCGTGGATGTAAACTTTCCATGCGAATCATCGTTACAGGCGACAATACGCGTGGTAAGGCTTGAATCTGTGACATCGCTTGTTTGATAAAGCGTTCTTTAGTTGAATGGGTCAGGATCACAATTTCCGCAGTCTCTTTATTGATAATGCCTTTTTGAATGAGTGCTTCGATAGATATATTTTCTGCTGCCAGAATATTGGCTATTTCACCCAGAACACCTGGTTCATCGCAGGCAGATACGCGTAAATAATAACTACTGGTGATTTCATCCATGGGCAGAATGGAAATATTTTGTAGTGAACTAGACTGAAATGCCAGATAAGGTACGCGATAGCTGGCTTCAGCATTCTGTAATCGGGTGACATCCATGATATCTGCCATGACGGCGCTAGCTGTAGGACCGGCACCGGCACCGGCACCATAATACAATGTCTGCCCGATCATATCAGCCTGAACTGATACGGCATTCATTACGCCTTCCACTTTTGCTAGTAGGCGGCTTTCAGGTATCAAAGTAGGGTGTACCCTAAGCTCAATACCTTCTGGAGTTTTGCGTGTAATACCAAGGAGTTTTATGCGATAGCCTAGTTCTTCAGCATAGCAAATATCCAGACTTTGCAGCTGGCTGATGCCCTCCAGATAACACTGACTGAAATTAATTGGGGTACCAAAGGCCAATGCTGAGATGATGCTAAGTTTATGGCCTGCATCATGTCCTTCAATATCGAAAGTCGGGTCTGCCTCGGCATAGCCTAAAGCTTGAGCCTGTGTCAGTGCTTCAGGGAAGGTGCTTCCGTTAGCACGCATTTCGCTGAGAATAAAATTGCTGGTGCCATTGATGATGCCGGCAATAGATTCGATATGGTTGGCTGCTAGCCCTTCACGCAATGCTTTGATAATCGGGATACCACCAGCCACTGCTGCTTCATACATCACCATTACGTTGTGCTCAGAGGCCAACCGGAAAATTTCGTTGCCGTATTCAGCCAGAAGCTTTTTATTTGCTGTAACGATATGTTTGCCATTTTTGATCGCCTGAATCACTGCATCTTTGGCAATGGTTGAACCTCCAATCAGCTCTACTACCACATCGACATCAGGAGCTGTAACTACATCAAATACATTGTCTGTAATGTTGGTATCGGGGCCGCATATTGTTCGCGTTCGCTCAAGATTTCGGCTGGCTGCATGTGTAATAATCAGCTCCCGCCCCAGTCTGCGGGTGATTTCATGTGCATTATTCTGTAATAGTTTGACGGTACCACCACCAACTGTACCTACGCCCAGCAAACCAATGCGAAGTGGCTGCATTTTTACTCCTTAAATTAGACGAATATGATTGTATGATTGACTGATGCTTGCAATTTTACGTAAATAATCTACTATGCTAGCGGAAAACCGCTTTTTTGACTACTACTGCACTATCTGAAGATGTGTCTTAGGCGTAAGGAATATTTAATGCAGATTGATGAAATCCGTGACAAACAGGGTTTGTGGATTGAAGAAATTGATACGGGACTAATTACTATTAATGGAAAGCAATATTCAGAGCCTGTTTGTATTACAGATATTGAAGTATTGCCATTAGCTAAAAATAATGCGGCAGAATTAAGTATTGAAGATTTTGCTCTTGCCTTGCAGAAACATCCAGAAGTTATTCTGATTGGTACGGGTAGTCAGCATGTTTTTATCCATCCGCGGCTGACTGCTCAGCTGGCAGCCAAAGGAATTGGTGTAGAAAGCATGACTACTGCGGCTGCCTGTCGTACATATATGGTATTGCGCAGTGAAGGCCGTAGTGTTTGGGCTTGGTTGTGGCCGTTAATGGAAAATTAGAGTTTTTTTGGGAATCAGAGTTCTGTATGGATGGATTAGTCGCCAAATGTGTAGATACGTTTATTATATTGGCTAGATAGTGTTTGTTTAATTGAATGCTTGGCATTATCTTTTGAGTATAAAAATCAGGCTGCCAGTAAGAATGAATGGCAGCCTGTATCTTATTTATATCAGCTATTTATTTAACGATTGTTGTATTCTGGCCTTTGATTATGCTCATACCGGCACTAACGAGGCTGCCAATATCGGCCACATTGGCCGGCATAATCAGTGTATTGTTGGTTTTTGCCAGTTTGGCAAAGGCATCTACATATTGTTCCGCAACTTTAAGATTGACAGCTTCGGTACCGCCAGGTTCTTTTACTGCGGCAGCAACCTGACGAATGGCCTCAGCGGTAGCCTGAGCCACCAAACGCAGAGCTTCGGCTTCACCTTCTGCACGATTGATTTGAGCGACTTTGGCACCCTGAGACTCATTGATTGAAGCTTGTGCTTCACCTTGAGATTTCTGAATTTCGGCTTCACGCTGACCGGCTGCCAGATTAATCTGCTCTTGCTTGATACCTTCAGATTGGGCAATACGGGCACGCTTTTCTCGTTCAGCGGTAATTTGTGCCTGCATTGAACGTAAAATTTCCTGTGGTGGTACTAAATCTTTGATTTCATAACGTAATACTTTTACACCCCATGATACGGCTGCTTCATCCAGAGAGGCTACCACTGTACGATTGATGTCGTCACGTTCTTCAAATGTTTTGTCCAGCTCCATACGGCCGATAACTGAGCGCAATGTGGTTTGTGCCAGCTGGGTAATGGCTACGACAAAGTTGCTGGAACCATAGGAGGCAAGTTTAGGGTCTGTTACCTGAAAATAGATGATGCCGTCTACTGTAAGCTGGGTATTATCCCGAGTGATGCATACTTGGCTGGGTACATCCAGTGGAATTTCTTTCAGTGTATGTTTATAAGCTACTCGGTCAATTATCGGAATAATAAAATTCAGACCTGCTTCAAGCGTGGCATGATAGCGTCCCAGACGTTCGACAATGTAAACCTCTTGTTGTGGCACAACTTTAAATGCCATGCAAATAAAAACGACTATGGCAGCAAGAAAGATAAAGGTCAGAATCATGATTATTCCTGATGGTTGGTAGATGCAGATAGAGTGAGATTCAAAATATTTCCGTTATGACTGATGATATGAGCAGTGTCACCGGCTTTGGCATGGGTAGGCTGAATAAAACGTGCCTGCCAAATGGTGCCGCGGTATTGTACTTGCCACAAGTCACCGGTAAGTGGTTTGGACAGGATAACAATCTGGCCATAGTCAGGACTGTCACTTGCTTTGGCTTTGTTTTCACGCGGATGCTTCTTTTGCCATACACGTACAATAATGATACCGATAAGTGAAAAAAACGTGGCTAAAATTGCGTTGGTATTGTTACTGGTGTGTAGCAGCCATTCAGCTAAACCAGCGCTCAAGAATGAAGCACTGATGACAAGTAAATAAAAAGTGCCGCTAAACATTTCAAGTACAAACAGTACTAGGGCAAGAATGCACCATATCATTAAAATCTCCTTTTTTTGTATTGGTTTTTTAGGGAATTGTTAATTATTCATGAGCTGCATACACCCGTTGCCGGCGCGTTTCACTTAAAACGATTCCGGTGCTGACAGAGACATTGAGGCTTTCAACCGTACCAAACATGGGGATAGAGACGAGTGTATCACACAAGTCGCGCGTTAAGCGGCGCATGCCGCTGCCTTCTGCACCCATTACCCAGGCTACTGCTTGTGGTGCATTAAAATGATATAAATCATCACTGCCATCCATGGCTGTTCCAACAATCCAGATGCCGCGCTGTTTCAAGTCACGGATGGTACGCGCTAAGTTGGTTACGGTAATGTAAGGTACTGTTTCTGCTGCTCCGCAAGCTACTTTGCTAACGGTGGCATTGAGGCCGGCACTTTTGTCTTTGGGAGCGATGACAGCGTGCACGCCCATTACATCGGCTACGCGCAAGCAGGCACCTAGATTATGCGGATCGGTAATACCATCCAGAATCAGCAATAAAGGTGGTTCATTCAGATTATCTAGTACGTCTTCTATGTCTATATGTTGTTTGGAGGCATCGATAAAACCAACTACACCTTGATGGCGCGCGTGTTTGCTTAAGGTATCAAGGCGAGCATTATCAACGCCGATAATGCGTACATTTTCTGCTTCAGCTTTATTTATGACGTCACGCATACGGGCATCATGTTTTCCTTCGAGTACATAAAGTTCGATAATGCTACCAGGGTTTTGCCATAGACGTGCATTAACTGCGTGAAACCCGATGATGAGACGCTGATTAGACATAGATATTACTTCAATATGTAAAGTGGACAATTATAGCGGAAAACGTAGTATCAATCTGATTGTACCTGATAAATATAATATTTAATATGTTAATGTAATTTGATTTTATCTGGCTATGTTTGGTTTGCTTTGATAAAAGTGTGCTAGTTTTGGTATGTATAAAAGATGCAAGAAATTATATGATTTTGTAAAAATTGTAATTACAAATTATTATTGTGATTCAATGGGTTGCAATGGCGTTAAAGTGTGTCATTCTGTTTGCAATATTGAAGCAGTAAACTGTCTGTTGTGGCATCTAGATTATTAAATCTAAATGGCATAGCCAATCTTTTGGTTGATGAATAACCTTAATCACCGTAAGGAGTATCTATGGCATACTATTTGTGGGTGTTGGCAAAGTTTGTTTCTGGTTTTCTGATTGTTATTCTTCATCTGAATTTTACTGGTAAAACTCAATTAAATCAGATGACTCCGGTGGATTTTATTGGGAACTTCGTCCTCGGCGGTATTATCGGCGGGGTAATTTATAATCAGGATATTCCATTTTATCAATATATTATTGTGTTGTTGATGGGTGTGGTACTGATTTCAATTTTAAATTGGTCGTGTAAGCATATTTCATTTTTAAGAATGTTTGCTATTGGTGAGCCGATTCCGATTATGAAAGATGGACGCTTTCTGATGGATAATATTTTAGATAAAAGAAATAAAGTTGATATTCTGAATATTGCTTCTATATTGCATGCACAGGGTGTGACTTCTTTTCAGGAGGTGAATTATGCCCAGATTGAACCTAGAGGTGATCTGACTGTTTTGACCGATAAAGGAAAATACCCTTCATTGATTTTATTTAAGGACGGAGAGTTTCGCAAATCCGAACTAAAGAGAATTCATGAGGAAGAGGAATGGCTGAAACAAAAAATTCAGCAGGAGCATCTGGCAGAAGACGATATCTTTATGGTTGAGTTTTGGAATGGGCAGCTGAATTATATTTTAAAGACTGGTGAAGTGAAAAAGGAAAAACAGGAGAGATAGTTGAATTACATGGTAATGCTGGAGAAATGCACAGAAGAGGTTACAATAGCATTTTGTTTAAAGTTTTTATTGCTGTGCAGCCATTAGAATATTCTTATCAGAAGTTAAGCCATGGCAGAAATGTCATGGCTTTTCGTTTTCCTTTTCTTTCTCGTAGTCAGCGTCAGGCACTGATCGTACTTTATGCTTTGCAGCAGGAATTGCAGGATGTGGTACAGGATTGTTCGCAAGCTGATCTGGCTTTGACTACACTCAGCTGGTGGGAGAAGCAGATAAACGGTTTGTTTGCATCAACAGATAAACCCGAACATCCACTGATGCAAGCGCTGCTACCTCTGATTGGATTATATTGTCTGCCACAGTCGGAATTACAGGCACTGATAGATGCTTATCGTACTGAGTTAACTCAGGCGAGATTCCATGATATGGCTCAGTTGCGCAGATATGCAGCGGCAGCTGGGATGGTACAAGGGCGTTTAAGTAGCAGGGTATTAGGATTTTCTGTGCCCCAAACATTGGATTTTGCCGGCAAGGTAGGTGAAACAGTTGAATTAGTTAGGTTATTTTCCAGAATTGGAGCGGATGCACGACAAGGAAAATTATATATTCCGGTAGAAACATTACAAGCTTTTAATGTTCCGGCTCATCTGGTGATAAACAGACAAGGTGGGGAAGAATTCAAAACTTTACTGAATATGTCGATGGCTGAGCTGCAACAGCAGATAAAATCAGTTGTTGCCATGCTGCCATCGGAAGATCGGCGCCGTCAGCGTGGCAGTCTGGCTGTGCTTGCAACGGTAGCAGCTTTGCTGGAAGAGATTAGGCTGGATGGGGTAGAAAATATAATGAATTATCAATTAATTGTTCCACGTGCACGTCAGCAGCGGCTGGCATGGAAAACATGGTTGTTTGGCTTCAATCCTGTAGGCTAAGTTGCCTGAATAGTTATCATGGCTGCAGGATTAGAAAAGTGAGAAATGGCACAAATTGCTATCTTTAAGCATATTTTATTTTATTTAATCTAATTATTGATATTTTATTGCTTAAATAAATTAAATTATGAATTTTTATTTCAGTATAAAATAGTTTGCTTTGGTAATTTCGATACGCAATCAGACTGGATTTTTGTATAATTTATGCCATCATCTGCTTCATTAAGTGGGTGATGGCAATTTTATTGCGGAAAGTTTTTGAATAACCCTGTGCTGAGGAAATTACTATGCTCAGAGCAAAACAAACCTTAATGATTCTGGGCTTAACTGCTGCCTGTCTGCTTACAGCCTGTTCGCCTTCTGGTCAGAGTGAAAAAGCCGGTACTGATAATCATGGTATGAAAAAGGTAGCCATTACGGCAATTGTTGAACATCCGGCGCTGGATGCGGTGCGTCAGGGGGTAATAGATGAATTGCGTGCTGAAGGTTATGAACAGGGTAAGAATTTAAAGCTTGATTTTCAGAGTGCGCAGGGTAATACAGCTACTGCAGGCCAGATTGCGAAAAAATTTGCTGGCAGCAATCCTGATGCGATAGTGGCGATCGGAACGCCTAGTGCGCAGTCCATGGTGGCCGCAACACGTAATATACCGGTGGTATTTGCTGCCGTGACCGACCCTGTGGCTGCTAAGCTGGTACCTAGCTGGGAGACAAGCAAGACCAATGTTACCGGTGTATCTGATGAGCTACCTTTGCAGCCGCAGATTGCTTTAATGAAGCAGGTTGTGCCAAATCTGAAAACGGTAGGATATGTATACAGTCCGGGAGAGGTGAATTCCACTGTGGTACTGGGTCAGCTGCAATCTTTATTGGCTAAAGATGGTATTAATGTAGCTGCTGCACCAGCACAGCGCACCACTGATGTACCTATGGCGACTAAAAGCCTGCAAGGCAAGGCCAATCTGATTTACACTTCGCTGGACAATAATGTTGTTTCAGCTTATGAATCCATGTATAAAGTTGCAAAAGATATGAAAATGCCGCTGGTGGCTTCGGATACTGGTTCGGTTAAACGAGGTGCAGCAGTAGCTTTAGGTGTGAATTACCATGAGCTGGGTATGGCTACAGGTAAAATTGTCGGTCGAATTCTGAAAGGCGAAAAAGCGGGCAATATTGCTCCACAGCGTATGTCGGCGGAACAGCTGGATTTGATGGTAAGTAAATCCCATGCTGTTGAACAGGGAATTACTTTACCGCCGCAGTTGCTTAAAGATGCTAAAATAATTGATTAGAATTACCAGTCTGAGGGCTGAAAACCGTGACATCGGCAGGCTGCCATAAGCTTTGCCGATGTTGTTTTTATTTCCAACTATAATGAAACATTTGTTTATATGTCTTCTATAGCTTTATTTGGTGCTTTAGAAAGTGGGCTGATCTATGCCCTTGTTGCTTTGGGTGTACTGATATCATTTCGTATTCTGGATTTTCCGGATTTGACAGCAGATGGCAGCTTTCCGCTTGGTGGTGCTGTGTTTGCTGTATGCGTCACTCATGGAATGAATCCTTGGCTGGCTACCGCGCTTGCTGGGGCAGCTGGTGCCTGTGCAGGCCTGATAACAGCATGGCTGCATGTATCACTAAAAATCATGCAACTTTTGGCCAGTATTCTGGTGATGGTAGCCTTATATTCCGTGAATCTGCGTATTATGGGTGCACCGAATTTGCCATTGCTCGATCAGCCTAGCGTGTTTACACCGTTTTTTAATGCTGACGACAGTAATCAGTACTGGGTGCAGCCGCTGGTTATTTTTGGCTATGTATTGGTTGCTAAGTTTTTTCTGGACTGGTTTTTTGCCACCGAAATCGGTTTGTCCATGCGTGCGACCGGTGTGAATGCACGTATGGCTCGTGCGCAGGGTGTCAATACTTCGCGTATTTTATTGCTTGGCATGGCACTTTCTAATGCTTTTATTGCTTTGGGTGGCGCGCTGTTTGTGCAGACACAGGGCGGAGCTGATATTTCAATTGGTATCGGTACCATTGTGGTTGGTTTGGCTGCGGTGATTATTGGTGAAACGTTGATTCCCGCCAAACGTTTTATTGTGATTACGCTGGCGGTGATTGTGGGGGCTGTGCTTTATCGAGCCTTTATTGCATTAGCATTGGGTAGTGATACACTGCAACACATTGGCTTCGGTCCGCAGGATTTGAATCTGATAACGGCTATTCTGGTGGTTTTGGCACTGCGCCTACCGGTGATTAAACGTTATTTTAAAAGGAAACTAAAATCATGATGCGCGCAGATGATTTACGCCTGACATTCAATGCGGGGACTCCGATAGAAAATCCTGCCTTGCGTGGCATGAGCCTAAATATTGCTGAAGGTGAGTTTGTCACTGTAATCGGCAGTAACGGTGCTGGTAAATCTACTTTTCTTAATGCTATCAGTGGCGATATTCAGGTAGATTCCGGCACAATCACTATTAATAATAAAAATGTTACCAATGAGCCTGCCTATAAACGTGCACCGCTGGTGGCACGGGTGTTTCAAGACCCGTTGGCTGGTACCTGTGAGGCGCTGACGATAGAAGAAAATATGGCTCTGGCACTGAAACGGGGAAGCTGCCGTGGTTTGCGCTCAGCAATTAAGGGGCAATATCGCGAATTATTTCGCGAAAAATTGGCTATGCTTAATTTAGGGTTGGAAAATCGGCTCAGTGATCGCATCGGTTTGCTTTCCGGCGGACAGCGTCAGGCAGTCAGTCTGCTGATGGCTTCTTTACAGAGCTCAAAAATTTTGTTGCTGGATGAGCATACTGCTGCACTAGACCCAAAAACTGCAGCCTTTGTACTTGAGCTGACAGATCGTATCGTGCGTGAAAACAAATTAACGGCAATGATGGTAACTCATTCTATGCAGCAGGCTTTGGATCATGGTACCCGTACTGTTATGCTACATCAGGGGCGGGTAGTGCTGGATGTGGACGGCGAAAAGCGCGCTGGCATGGGTGTGACTGATTTATTACAAATGTTCGAGCATACACAAGGTGAGAAAGTCACCGATGATGCGTTATTGCTGAGTTGAATTTTGTGCTGAGAATACAGGCTGCTAAGATGGGTTTTGGCAGCCTTTTTTGTTTGATTGGATAAAATATTATGTCGGTACCGGATTTGATTGTGCTGAATAAGCCCTACGGAGTGATTTGCCAATTCAGTGCTCATGAAAAATATCCTACTCTAAAGCAATATGTGCCAGTACCGGATGTTTATCCTGCCGGCAGGCTGGACACGGATAGTGAAGGGTTACTTTTGCTCACTGCAAACGGGCGCTTGCAGGCCAAAATTGCACAACCGAAATACAAGCTGATAAAAACGTATTGGGCACAAGTTGAAGGTAAACCAGATAAGCAGGCTTTGCAGCACTTATCACGTGGAGTAAATCTTGGTGATTTTGTGGCTGCTCCGGCTCAAGTGCGTGTACTAGATGCAGCAGAAATCAAACATCTGTGGCCACGAGTACCACCAATTCGTGAGCGCAAAACAGTAACTGACTTTTGGTTGCAGATTGGCATCAGCGAAGGCAAAAACCGTCAGGTACGTCGCATGTGTGCCAAAGTGGGCTGGCCTTGTTTGCGTTTGGTGCGGGTTAGTATCGGCCGTCTGAATGTTTTTTCACTTGATTTGCCTTTAGGACAATGGCAAGCGGTAAGGCCTGAAGATTTATAAGATTTTATGTATTACTGACATCATAAACCCTCAGAACAAATATCTGAGGGTTTGTTTTATTGATATGCAAATTTTAAAGTTTAGAATGCAGGGATGATGGCGCCCTGATATTTTTCTTCAATAAATTTTTTCACTTCAGGGGAAGTCATGGCCTGTTTTAGCTTCTGAATTTCTTCGCGATTTTCATCACCTGTGCGTACAACCAGAATGTTTGCATAGGGAGAATCTTTTTCTTCGATAAACAGCGCATCCTTAGTGGGTACTAGTTTGGCTTCCATGGCAAAATTCGTATTAATCACAGACAGGGTGGCGTCATTCAGAGTACGGGGCAATTGTGGCGCATCCATGGGGGTGATTTTCAGATGTTTCGGATTGTCGACAATATCACGTACGGTGGCGCTGATACCTGCATCAGCTTTCAGTTTGATTAAACCTGCTTTCTGAAGCAATAGTAAGGCGCGGCCACCATTGGTGGCATCATTGGGAATGGTTACTAAACCGCCATCCGGAACTTCATTCAAAGATTTTACTTTTTTCGAGTAAATCCCCATGGGTTCTACATGAATATTGGCAATAGCGGTTAACTGCATTTTGTGTTTTTCAACAAAATCATCCAAATAGGGTTTGTGCTGGGTAAAGTTGGCATCTACATCTTTTTCTGCCAGAGCAATATTGGGGCGGACGTAATCCGTCATTTGCACTATCTGTAAATCAATACCTTCTTTTTGCAGTAGCGGTTTGGCCACTTGTAGAATTTCTGCATGAGGTACGGGCGATGCGGCTACTTTCAAAACTTTTTCTTTAGCAGGAGCCGGAGCGCTACTGGTGCTGGCTGCTGGTTCAGCTTCGTTTTTCTGGCCGCATGCAGTCAAAACTGTACTGATAGCGGCTACAGATAATAATGCAAATAACAATTTTTTCATATTTAACCTTAATGAAGATACACAATAAAATGCAGAGCTTTACCTTAACATAAAATGCTTATATCTGGTGGTTTTTACACATAGTAAAGCCATAAGCAGTTATTATGGTTGTTCCAGAATGTATTGGTCTGATAATTTGGGTATTTATTTATTTTTCAGCATGGGTTTAAGATATTTGCCGGTATAGCTTTTGCTATTGGCCGCTACTTCTTCTGGTGTGCCTTCTGCAATGATTGTACCGCCGCCATCACCACCCTCAGGGCCAAGATCAACAATATAGTCGGCAGTTTTAATCACATCTAGATTATGCTCAATAATTACTATGCTATTGCCTTTGCCTTTTAAGCGCTGGATTACATCCAGCAGCAAGGCAATATCGGCAAAGTGCAAACCTGTGGTTGGCTCATCTAGAATATACAGTGTTCTGCCGGTATCGCGTTTAGACAGCTCCAGTGCCAGTTTAACACGTTGTGCTTCGCCACCGGAGAGCGTGGTAGCAGATTGCCCCAGGCGTACATAGCCTAACCCCACATCCAATAACGTTTGTAATTTACGTTTGACCATTGGTACAGCATCAAAAAAAGTACATGCTTCTTCTACCGTCATTTCTAAAATTTCACTGATATTTTTGCCTTTATACTGTATTTCAAGTGTTTCACGGTTGTACCGTTTGCCATGGCAGACTTCACATGGCACATAGATATCGGGCAGAAAATGCATTTCTACCTTGATGACGCCATCACCCTGACAAGCTTCGCAGCGTCCACCTTTTACATTAAAGGAAAAACGGCCGACGTTATAACCGCGCTCACGAGAGAGGGGTACACCGGCAAACAGCTCACGGATGGGGGTAAAAAGGCCGGTATAGGTAGCGGGATTCGAACGCGGTGTGCGGCCAATAGGGGATTGATCAACGTTGATTACTTTATCTAGATGTTCCAGTCCTTTGATATCATCATAGGGTGCCGGTTCTTCTCTAGCCCGATTTAGTTCCCGAGCGGTGATTTTGGCCAAAGTATCGTTGATCAGAGTGGATTTACCACTGCCAGATACACCGGTGATGCAGGTAATCAAGCCCAGTGGCAAGGTTAGATTCACATTTTTCAAATTGTTACCGCTAGCACCGCTTAATACCAGCAAACGTTTTTTGTCTATGGGAGTACGCTGCTTAGGTATACTGATAGCTTTTTTACCGCTTAAATACTGGCCTGTTACCGATTCCTTGCAGGCGGCAACTTGTGCGGGTGGCGCAGCAATAATCACATTACCCCCGTGTTCACCGGCACCCGGCCCCATATCAACAACAAAATCAGCTGCACGAATCGCATCTTCGTCATGCTCAACCACGATAACGCTGTTGCCTAAATCACGCAGGTGCTTAAGAGTATCCAGTAAGCGGTCGTTGTCGCGCTGATGTAGACCAATAGAGGGTTCATCTAGCACATACATTACACCTGTGAGGCCGGAACCAATCTGGCTGGCCAAACGAATACGTTGTGCTTCGCCTCCAGACAGTGTTTCGGCACTACGAGCGAGATTGAGGTAATTCAGACCAACATTAATCAAGAACCCAAGGCGTTCATTAATTTCTTTAAGAATTTTTTCGGCAATTTGTTTTTTATTGCCTTCTAAGTTCAAGTTTTGGAAAAAATCAAGTGTAGTAGTCAGTGGCCAGGAATTAATTACCTGCAATGGTTTACCACCTACATATACGTAGCGTGCCTCGGTACGCAGACGTGCACCACCGCAAGCAGGACAGGCACGATGGCTTTGATACTGGGTTAATTCTTCGCGTACAGTAGTGGAGTCAGTTTCACGGTAGCGTCGTTCCAGATTAGGTATAATTCCTTCAAATGGATGGTTGCGAATGTGGGTGCCACGTTCAGATAGATAAGTAAATTCAATCTGTTCTTTACCCGAACCATACAGAATAATATTCTGAATTTTTTCAGTGAGCTGGCTAAATGGTTTATCAATGTCAAAATCATAGTGATGAGCCAGAGACTGAATCATCTGAAAATAGAAAGTATTGCGTTTGTCCCAGCCTTTAATGGCGCCTGCAGCCAGTGATAAATCTGGATGCATTACTACACGTTCAGGGTCGAAATAATCCATACTTCCCAGACCGTCACAGCTCGGGCAGGCGCCTACTGGATTATTGAAACTAAACAGACGTGGCTCAAGTTCCTGTAAGCTGTAGGAACATACAGGACAGGCAAAACGGGCAGAAAACCAATGTTCTTGACCGGAGTCCATTTCAATAGCAAGTGCACGTTCATTACCCAGTCTCAATGCGGTTTCAAAACTTTCAGCCAGCCGCTGTTTGATATCTGAACGTACTTTTACACGGTCGACAACCACATCTATATCATGCTTGATGTTTTTTTGTAGACTGGGTACTTCTTCTATGGCGTAGACTTCGCCATCTACTCGAACTCGTGCGAAGCCCTGAACTTGTAAGTCAGCAAAATAATCGACAAATTCACCTTTGCGTCCGCGCACGGCAGGTGCCAGAATCATTACTCGACTCTCTTCTGGAAGTGCCAAAATATGGTCTACCATCTGCGAAACTGTCTGACTTGAAAGCGGAAGGTTATGTTCTGGACAATATGGTGTGCCGATGCGAGCGTACAGTAAACGCAGATAATCATGAATTTCGGTGACCGTACCCACTGTAGAGCGGGGATTGTGGCTGGTGGCTTTTTGCTCAATAGAAATGGCTGGAGAAAGACCTTCTATCAAATCGACATCTGGTTTTTCCATCATTTGCAGAAACTGGCGTGCATAAGCCGACAGACTCTCTACATAGCGGCGTTGACCTTCTGCATATAATGTATCAAATGCCAGTGAAGATTTGCCGCTACCAGAAAGGCCGGTAATCACGACCAACTGATGGCGAGGTATATCCAGGTCAATATTTTTTAGATTGTGTGTGCGTGCGCCGCGAATATGAATGGTATCGTTATCTGACATAATGCCTTTCCCGAGCAAAAGGAATGGGATGCTGGCTTTAATCAATTTGCTGTTTATTAAAACCATCCGGTATTATACCCATTTTAAAACTTGAATTTAACGCTATCCGGTAAACGTTTTAATGTTTGCGTAAAATAAATCTCTTAAAATCAAGGTGTAATTCTTCGCAGCGCCATAAGTAGAATAGTACCGGTAAATTGCCGAGTGCCACTAGCAGATATAGTATTTTGATACTGTCAGAAAGCCAGATAAGTACAGCACTCAACAGGGCAGCGCAGACCATAAATAAACCGTTGATAATGTTATTGGCTGCTATAGCATGAGCACGGAATGCATCAGTACTGGCCGTTTGCAGCCATGTATACAAAGGCAGTGAAAAGAAACCACCACAAAATCCAATGCCAATAATGCACAACATGATAGAAAAGCTGTGAGAGCGGCTCAAAAATTCATTAATACCGCCTATAGACTGGTGAGGTGTTTGTGTAAACCACACCAGCAGCAGACCAAATATAGTCATTCCCAGTGTGCCGAGCACGATCAGACCAAGGTGCAGTTGATGATGGCTCAGACGAGCGCAGGCAATGGAACCAGATCCTATGCCTAGTGAAAATAGCGTAAGCATCAGATTGAACACAGCCTCATTACCGCCTAGATTCAGACGGGTAAACGTGGGAAGCTGGGTAATATACACTGAGCCAAGCAGCCAAAACCAAGAAATACCGATAATGGCAACCCAAACATTTTTTTGCTGATAAGTCTGTTGGAGAAGCTGTGTGGTGCTGTGCCAGATATTTACATTGATGTATTGCTGTGGAATCTGAGCCGGTACGCGTGGCATGAACATGCTTGAAAGTTGTCCAAGTATGGCAACCAACAATAGAATACCAAACAGCCATGCGGTATTGGTGACGGCCAGAATGGTGCCGAATATTTGTCCGAACAATATGGAAAGAAATGTACCACTTTCAATCAGGCTGTTGCCATTAAGTAATTCATAACGTGGTAAATATTCCGGCAAGATGGCATATTTCAACGGGCCAAACAAGGTAGAATGGGTACCCATTAGAAACAGACATAGCATTAATAGAGATACTGACTCTAACCAGAAGCCAATTCCAGCTACCAGCATAATGCCAATTTCAGCTGCTTTAATCCAGCGAGCCAATATTGCTTTATCCAGCTTATTACATAATTCACCCGATAAGGCTGAGAACAGAAAATAGGGCAGGATATACAACAACGCACCGGCGTTGAGCATTTGACTGGCTGGCAGCCAAGAATGAGTTCCCAGCCCATAAAAGCTTATTAATACAAATAATGCTGTTTTAAACAGATTATCGTTAAAAGCGCCGAAAAACTGGGTACCAAAGAGTGGCAGAAACCTGCGGGTGCGGGCAAAAGCAAACTGACTGCCAGAAGGCAACATATCAGGTGTAGACATAAATAACCTTGTAAAAGGGTGATCTGAATAATTACAGAGTGCCAGTTAGATCGTATAGCAAAAAATGCTGGCCACAGAGATTCAAGTATTGTTGCTTTAAACGTCCAATAATGTGGTCTTGTGCATCACACAATTGAACGTAATCCGACTGCCGGTACCATTTCAGGCTTTCTTGCTCTGATAATTGCTCCAGCAGCTGCCATTGAGCCGCACAGGCTTGACGGTCTGCTGCATCTGCCTGAGCTTTGACAGCATAATAACCAGTGGCACCATCGGTGTAAGCAGAATCTTCTTCATCAGTCAGCACCAGAAACCCAAGATGATGATTGTCGTTACTGTTAATACTGAAGTAGAGCATAATAAAAATTTTCTTTGAGCATTGAAAAGGACTTATTCTGTTTTTTTTCATGAATCTGGCAGAATTCTAGCAGCTTATAAAAAAATTTGTATGTTAATCTGCATACTTTTCGAAACAAAATATGTATTTGTATTATCAAATTGTCATAAAACTTTCAGGTTGGATTTTTTGCTGTATATATCTGTACCTATAAGTTTTAGTCTATCATTTAGATAAACTAATCTGGTTGTTCAAGTAATTTATGTCCTGTAGTTTCCAGCTCTGAGAGAAAGTTGCGATTATTGGAGTGATTGTTAGATGTAGTCTGAAAGTAGATTGGAACGGAAATAAAGTATTGAAATGTGTTTGTGGTAATGTTAAAAGCATAAATAATGAAATCGATAATCTGCTCAATAGAGGAGGAGATACTGATGAAGGAATTAGTACTCAGCGTTCATAAGCGAGTATAGTTTTTGCATACACAGTGCTACTATCAATACATTATTCCTATATCTAATCAAGCTGATAAAAGATAAAAAAGGATTTATGCAAGTAAGCACAAACCCTTTTTTAGATGATAATTAATAAAGATTACAGATTGGTCAATTTAATTTTCTGGCCCGGACGCAATACCTGCTTGCCATGTACTTTTTGTAATTTGCTTACTGGAATATTCAGCCGTTGGGCAATACTACTGAGTGTATCGCCTTTTTTAACAGTATAGGATACCGGAACAATACTACCTTTGGTTTCTTTACCTTTGCCTACAGCTGCAAGCATACGTTTGTTATCGCTATTAGGACTAATTTTCAGCACTTGTCCTATCTGAAGATTGTGTCCGCGCAAATTGTTAGCGGTGACTAAATCGGCTACATTAATATTATAGCGTTGAGCTATGGAAAATAAAGTATCACCTTTGTTCACTTTGTGAGCAATACTGCTGCGGCTATCGGCCACATTAATGGTATTGCGTGTAGCGCGTTCTGCACGAATTTCTGCAGACCGTGCTGCCTGAGCTTCTTCACGTTCCGCCTGTGCCAGTGTTTTCTGTACTGAAGCGGCTGCTGCTGCCTGTAGTTCGGCGTTCTGGGCAATTTGCATCAATGCATCATTGTTTTCTGCTACAACTGGCGCTACTGAATTGGCGGCAGGCTGAGAAGTGGCAACAGCTACGGTTTGAACTGTCGTATTGTCTGGCAAAGGTTGTGCAGTATTAAGTGCCGTAGTGGTAACAGTAGTTGTGCGGGTTAATACTGGTGCCTGCTGATTGTCTGTATTCGCCACCTCGCTAGTCTGAGAAACAGATACCACTGGATGTGTTACAAAGGTGCCGGGGGGCAAAACAGGCTGTGCCATTGCAATATTAAGCAACGGGTCTGTATCTGTATTGCTGAAAGAATCCAGATTCTGATTGCTGAAACTGTTTTTACTGATTAGCAGGCTGCGCCCAGCGGGCACAGTATTGCTGCTCAGATTATTCAAACGTTTGATTTCTGCGCTGCTCATTCCGGTCTGTGCCGCTAAATCAGCTACGCTGGTGGGGGCAAATGCTTTATAAATATTCCAAGACAGCAAGCTGCTTTTATCTGCTTTGCGATAATTACGCTCGAAAGTGTTTACTGCGGTAATCGGCAGCAGCATTTTGCGGTTTTCTTTTGGAATAAATACTGGGCTTTTGAAGCTGGGATTAAGTGTTAAAAACTCAGATGTAGAAATATTGGCCAGTCGCGCAGCAGCATCTATATCAATTGGCTGATCAATGCTGATGGCTTCGAAATAGGGGCGGTTAGGCACGGAAACCAAATTAATGCCGAAAGCCTGCGGGTTTTCAATAATATTACGCACAGCCAGTAGTTTGGGTACGTAATTACGTGTTTCATTAGGCATGCGCAGGTTTTCATATGTGGGGTCAATCCCTGCTAGCTGGGCGCGTTTGATGGCCTTGCCCACATTGCCTTCACCCCAGTTATAGGCAGCCAGAGCCAGTGACCAGTCACCAAACAGGCTGTACAGATATTGCAGATAGTTTAATGCGGCATCAGTAGCAGCATAGACATCATGTCGACCATCGTACAGATTAGTTTGTTCCAGACCGTACTGTCGTCCACTATTTGGCATAAATTGCCACAGACCTGATGCGCCCACACGAGACTGGGCCTTACTGACAAAAGCACTTTCAATAAATGGCAGCAATGCTACTTCTGCTGGCATCTGACGTTTTTCGGCTTCATTCACAATGTGATATAAATAGGGCTGACTCCGCAGTATAGTACGGTTGAAATAGTCGCCATGGCTTGAATAATATTGTTCCTGCCGGCGAATAATTTCAGGATTGACTTCTGTCATCCTGAAATCCTGACGCATGCGTCCCCAGATATCACGTGTTGAATACGCTTTCCCTTTTAGGGTGGCTGCATTCAGGTTCATGATTGATAGTCCGATGCCATTACTGGTATAAGATTGGGCAAATGAGATAGTAGGGGCGAGTACTAAGCTAGTGAGTGCTAGTACCATATGCTTCAATTGAGCCATTCGGATAACCGTAAAATTTATGCAAAATCCTATTAATATTAAATAGGAAGTCCTTAACGGTCAAGGATAAATCCCTATTTTTACAGTAATCATGAAGATGTGCTAGATGTTTTTAAATGGCTATGGCATTGATTTAACATAAACACGATGGTGTGGTTAATGAGTTATCCGCAATTGACAGACTGGCTTACACAGCATGCTTTCGGTGCTTATCTGAGTAGCCTTGAACAACAGTTTATTCGGCAGAAATTGGCCGTGTTGCGTTTTGGTACCATTATGCAATGTGGTTTTTCACACTGGCAATTCAAAGAGGTTTTTGCAGCTGAATCCGAATATCTGGTGCAGAACAATCATGCAGACGCCAATGTTGCGGTAGTGGCTGAAAATAATTTTTTACCATGGGCAGAACAAAGTGTAGATACTATTATATGGCCACATGGTCTGGATACGCTTTCCGCTCCGGATGAGACGATAGCTGAAATGGCGCGCATACTGGTACCTGGTGGTCATCTCATTCTGACCGGTCTGAATGTTAAGGGTTACTGGCGTTTATTTTATCAACGTGGCATCTCCGTATCGTTACATTTGTTATCGGCCAGTGCAGCTGTAAAACGTATGCAGCGCTTCGGCCTTTTTTTGGAAGAAGGTCAGTTTATGGGCTATGGTATTCCTGCATGCTATGGAACAAACCATCATACAATAGAGTATATGGGTAATCGATGGTGGCCGCATTTGGCTGCTATATATGGTTTGGTATTGGTCAAGCGGACAATACCTTTAACTTTGACGCCGCAAAATACGAATCTGATACTAAATCCCGTAAGCAATATGGCCATGAAAGGTATAGAATTAGATTGAAATAAAAAGACCTGAATTTATTCAGGTCTTATGTATATCCTGACAGATCTCAGGCAGCTTTGTCTGTATCTGTTTTCAGCTTTTTATCCATCATTTCTTCAAATTCACGCATGCACGCAGATGCAATGGCGAGCATATTATCAATTTCCTTTTTGGAAATAATTAGTGGTGGTGCAGCGACCATGTGGTCACCACAGGCACGGAAAATCAGATTGTTTTTGAAAAAGATATCGCGACACATCAAACCTGTGCTGCCAAAATCGTCAAAAAGTTCTTGTGTTTCACGGTTTTTTACCAGCGTAAAACCACACATCAGTCCTTCACTGCGGATATCAGCTACATATTTGAATTTGCTGAAAGTCTCTTGCCAGCGTTTGCGCAGATAAGGGCCGGTTTTAGTACGTACCTTTTCAATTATGTTTTTTTTATCCAGTATATTGAGGTTTTCGTACGCCACTGCAGCTGCGACGGGATGTCCACTGTAGGTAAAGCCATGGTTGAATTCTCCGCCTGCCAGCAGTCCTTCAGTTACTTTGTCATTAACCAAAACTGCGCCAATCGGCAAGTATCCTGATGACAGACCTTTGGCTGTGGTAAAGATATCCGGTGTAAAACCTAATGTTTCAAATCCAAACCAATTACCGGTACGGCCATAACCACAAATCACCTCGTCGGCTACCAGTAAAATGTTATATTTTTTACAAATATCCTCTATTCTTGGCCAATAGGTAGTAGGAGGAATAATGACTCCACCAGCTCCCTGAATCGGTTCACCGACGAAAGCTGCGATTTTATCTGCTCCTAAAGCCAGTATTTTTTCTTCCAGCCAGTTGGCAGCACGAATACCAAATTCTTCTTCACTTTCATTGTCATCGGCCAGACCGTAATACCAGGGTTGATCAATATGTACGATGTTGGCAATGGGTAAATCACCTTGCTCATGCATACTTTTCATGCCGCCAAGGCTGGCTCCGCCAAGTGTAGAGCCATGGTAGCCATTCCAGCGCCCGATGATGATTTTTTTATTTGGCTGGCCCACTGACGACCAGTAATGGCGCACCATGCGGATCATGGTATCAACAGATTCAGAACCTGAATTGGTATAGAACACATGATTAAAATTATTTGGAGTGATTTCAACCAGTTTTTCGGATAATCTGATTACGGCCGGATGGGTGGTTTTGAAAAAAGTATTGTAAAACGGCAGCACTTCCATTTGTTTTTCAGCAATTTTGGCCAGTTTTTTCTGGCCGTAGCCAATGTTCACACACCACAAACCGGCCATGCCATCAATGATTTCATTGCCTTCGCTGTCATAAACATAAATTCCCTTTGCCTTTACCATCATGCGTACACCATGCTTTTTAAGCTGAGCATTATCTGAAAATGGGTGCAGATGATGTTTTACAGCGTGTTTGTTATCGGTTTTTTTTGTCATATCGATGCTCCTTTGAGAAAATAGGTATAACCTGTTTGTCATCCTGCCAGTAAAATTCAAACAGGCATAAAAGGTAATATTGTTGTTCACACATGTAATAACAAATATTTGCGCTCCCATGGGCTGATTACACGGAAATACTCTGATACTTCCTGTTCTTTTACTGCTATATACATTTCTACAAAACGCTGTCCAAGGATATCGTGAATGGGTTCACATTGACGCAAGCGTTCGATGGATTCTTCCAAAGTGGTTGGAAACTGATAAGGCAGGGAATAAGCATTACTGCTTAAAGGTGCACGCGGCTGTAGTTTTTCTTTAATACCCAGATAACCACAGGCCAGTGAGCAGGCTATGGCCAGATATGGATTTACATCCACACCAGCGAGCCGGTTTTCAATGCGTCTGCCTTTGGCACTGGCACGTGGTACACGCAGGCCGACGGTGCGATTATCATATCCCCATTCAACATTGGTAGGCGCAGCTGTAAAACGGGTTAGGCGACGAAATGAGTTTACATATGGCGCAAAGAAAGGCATCGTTTGTGGCAGGTATTTCTGTAAGCCACCAATGAAATGGAAAAATAGCTCTGAAGGTGAACCATCATTATTGCTGAAAGCGTTATTGCCGGTTTCTACCTCGACCAGACTCTGGTGTATATGCATGGCGCTACCTGGTTCGCCTTCCATGGGTTTAGCCATAAATGTCGCATACATTTTGTGGTGAAAAGCAGACTCACGAACAGTTCGTTTAAACAGAAAAACCTGATCTGCCAAATCCATGGCGTGACCATGTAGGAAATTGATTTCCATCTGGGCAGCACCAATTTCATGAATCAGGGTATCTACTTCCAGATTCTGGTCATGACAATAGTCGTATATTTCTTCAAAAAGCGGATCAAATTCATTTACTGCATCCACGGCATAAGAGCGCCGGCCAAATTCACTGCGTCCGGTACGGCCAATTGGTGGCTGAAGCGGCACATCCGGATCAGGATTGGGTGAAATCAAATAAAACTCCATCTCCGGCGCCACAATAGGCTTCAGCTCCATATTTTCATACAGATTTAGAATGCGTCTGAGCACATTGCGTGGGGCGGTTTCTACCGGCAGACCGTCGGGGGAGAAACAATCGAATATTAGCGATGCTGTCGGATCTTGTGCCCAAGGCACAAAACGTAGGGTAGACGGGTCTGGCTTTAATTCCATATCTGCATCGGTTTCATCAAGCAGGCTAGATTGCGGATATTCACCGGTAACTGTTTGCAGTAGAACTGCTTCCGGCAGCCGCATATCAGGCTCAGATATGAATTTATCTTTGGGGATAATTTTACCGCGTGCCACACCTGTGATGTCCGGCAAAATGCATTCTACTTCAGTGATACCATGTTCTTTAAGCCAATTGAATATATCATCATACATAAGTCACCTTAAAATAATTCCTTTTGCTTATGCAATCTGTATTGCATACATGCTTCACGAAAAGCCTTAAAAATAGCAATAGAAAGCGGTTTCTGCCCATACAGCCATTCAGGATGCCATTGCACTGCGTAGCCGAATAGAGGTGCTGCATCAATCCTGAAAGCTTCAATCAGGCCGTCTGGGGCAGTTGCTTCAATGCTAAGCCCGGGTGCTAACGTTTTTACTCCTTGCTGATGTAATGAATTAACTGGATACTGCTGCTGATTTGTTGCCATCCATAACATTAACAGGCTGTCGTCTTGCAGATGAACTGGATGTGCGTCACCGTACTGCACCTCGATTGGTTGATTATCAGGTTCTCGATGGTCTAAAAAACCAGGGATTTCGTGTACATACTGATGCAGCGTGCCACCTAGTGCCACATTGATTTCCTGCAAACCGCGGCACACACCCAAAAGGGGAATGCCTTCATCAATCAGTTTCCGGATAAAGGGTAAAGTTGTATGATCACGTGCTTTATCGTGCAATGTGTTTTCGCGGGCGTTATCTCCGCCATACCAGCATGGTTCAATATTGGAATAGGATCCAGAGAGAAAAATGCCATCTACTAAAGGCAGCAAGCGTTGTAATGCATCTTGATCAGCCAGAGCTGGCAGCAAAATCACGTCGCCGACACTATTCTGTACAGCCTGAATATATTTATCGCCTACAGCGTGAAAATCCCATTTACCTATCTGCTTTACATCACACGGAATACCAATTACCGGACGCACTTGCATAAGTTAATCTCAAGATTTTAATAAATAAAAGAGTTTCTGATTCTGTATTGCATAATCCCACGCCACGCAAAAAATGGCAAGATTTCTTAAGTTAAAGTATTAAAGTGATAAGTTGTTAATTCCAGTTTTAAATAAATATTGCCAGTGAGCTGTTCTCACTTGCTCTTCGTTATTTTTGGCAGTACACATAAAAACATTTTAGTGTCCGATGAATCTAAAAAAGCCCTGAATAAATTCAGGGCTAACAAAATCTTTAAAATAGCTTTAGAAGCGGCGCTGTAATTTTGCAGCCAGCATAATACTGGCGGCCAGTTCTTCTATCGATTTATGTGTGGTATTGGTAAAGGGTATATTAAATCGGCGAAACATTTCTTCAGCTGTTGAGATTTCACGGCGGCAGTTATCACGGCTGGCATAACGGGAGTCCGGACGGCGTTCCGAACGGATATGGTGTAAACGGTCTGCTTCAATTGTCAAACCATATAGTTTTTGCCGAAATGGCTGCAACATTCTCGGCAACTCGCTGCTTTCTAAATCTTCAGGTATGAGAGGATAATTGGCGGCACGGATACCGTACTGCAACGCCAAATAAAGACATGTAGGAGTTTTGCCACTACGGGATACACCCATCAGAATGACATCTGCTTTCTGTAATTCGCGATCAGTAATTCCGTCATCATGATTAAGCGCAAAATTAATTGCCTCCATACGCTTATCATAGCGTTCTGTATCATGCATGCCATGAGTACGCCCAATAGAGTGATTAGCTTCTGTAGCCAGTTCATCTTCAAGCTCTCCAATAAAGGCATCATAAAAACTCATGTGCATGCCAGCACTGGTTTTAATCAGTTTGCGTACATTTTCATCAACAATACTGGAAAATACCAACGGTCGTGCTTCACATTTGCTTGCAGCGGTATTAATCAGGGCAACAATTTCCTTTGCTTTTGCTTCGGTGTCTACAAACGGATAAGTAGCCCGTTTAAATTCTATATTGTCAAACTGATTCAGTAAGGCCAGCCCCATACTTTCAGCTGTAATTCCGGTGCGGTCAGATACAAAAAAAACTTGGCGAACTGGTTTCATAATTATTTACACAAATTTAATTTAAAAAATCGGTAGATAAAAGCCGATGGTCAGACATTGTAAATGAAGTTGGCTGTGGACAGATGTTTAAAATTAGCTTTTTTTCCACATTCAGCCAAAATAAAGTTAAATCAGACCGAACCTGCCAGAAATCAGCAATAAAATGCAGATTTAAATCAAAAATATCATAATTTTAGATTTATGTTGTTAAAAGAGTAATTAAAATGCAATATTTGTCCAAATAATTGATAATAGAATCAAAATATTTATTCATTCAACAGCTTGTGCTTTACATACATTTGACCAAAGATAAACAATGCTCACATAAAGTAGATAAATAGCCAAAAATACATGACATTTTATACTTGAATAGTTAGAATAGGCCGTCTTCAACTTTCCCCACTCCACATTGGATAACCATCATGGCCGGTAATAACGTAATCTGGTTTGAAAATTTGCGCATGACCGACGTTGAAAGCGTTGGCGGCAAGAATGCTTCTCTTGGCGAGATGATTTCACAGCTCACCGAAAAAGGTGTGCGTGTTCCCGGTGGTTTTGCAACCACAGCAGAAGCCTACCGCAAATTTTTAGCCTACGAAGGTTTGAGTGAACGCATTAGCAGTGAACTCAAGGCGCTTGATGTCGATAATGTTGCCGAGCTGGCAAGAGTAGGTAAACAAATCCGTCAATGGATTATGGATACTCCTTTCCCGCCTGAGCTGGAAGCTGATTTACAGGCGGCATGGGAAAAAATGGTGGCTGATGCCGGTACAGATCAGATTTGTGTGGCTGTACGCTCATCCGCCACTGCTGAAGATTTACCTGATGCATCCTTTGCCGGACAACAGGAAACATTCTTAAATATTAGTGGTTATGATAATGTCAAAGAAGCTATGCACCACGTATTTGCTTCTTTGTATAATGATCGTGCCATTTCTTATCGTGTTCATAAGAATTTTGCCCACGACATCGTAGCTCTGTCGGCAGGGGTACAACGCATGGTGCGCTCTGATAAAGGCGCATCCGGCGTGATGTTTACTATGGATACTGAGTCTGGATTTGATCAGGTAGTATTTGTAACATCATCATATGGTCTGGGCGAAACAGTTGTACAGGGTGCCGTAAATCCAGATGAATTTTACGTGCATAAACCGACATTAAAAGCCGGTCGTCCTGCCATCTTGCGCAAAACCATGGGTTCTAAACTGATTAAAATGGTTTTCACAGAAGATGCACAGGCAGGCAAATCTGTACAGACTGTAGATGTAGAACCTGCTGAGCGGAAAAAATTCTCTATCAGTGCCGAAGAAATTACTGAGCTGGCGCAATATGCACTGATTATTGAAGAACATTATGGTCGCCCAATGGATATTGAGTGGGGACGTGATGGTATTGACGGAAAACTATATATTCTTCAGGCTCGCCCTGAAACCGTAAAATCTCAGGAAAATAATAGCCGCGTATTGCGTCGTTATCAGATTAATGACAAATCTACCATTCTGGTAGAAGGCCGCGCTATTGGTCAGAAAGTAGGTCAGGGTAAAGTACGATTGGTAAAATCCGTTGATGAAATGGATAAAGTTTTACCAGGGGACGTGCTGGTTACTGATATGACCGACCCCGATTGGGAGCCCGTGATGAAACGTGCTTCAGCCATTATTACCAATCGTGGCGGACGTACTTGCCATGCTGCCATTATTGCGAGGGAGCTAGGTATCCCTGCTGTAGTTGGTTGCGGTAATGCGACTTCTGCATTGCAGGACGGTCAGGAAGTAACCGTATCCTGTGCTGAAGGTGACACTGGTTATGTTTATAAAGGCTTGCTGAAAGTAGATATTAATGAAATACCTTTAGATAATATGCCTGAATCCCCTGCTAAAATTATGATGAACGTGGGTAATCCAGAGCTGGCGTTTAGCTTTTCAAACTTGCCGGGCTATGGTATCGGGCTGGCCCGTATGGAATTCATCATTAACCGTCAGATCGGTATTCACCCGCGTGCTCTGCTGGAATTCGACCAGCAGGATGAGCAGATGCAAGCTGAGATTACAGACCGCATAGCTGGATATACCTCTCCAGTAGATTTTTATGTAGATAAAATTGCAGAAGGTGTAGCTACACTGGCTGCTTCAGTTTATCCGAAAAAAGTAATTGTGCGTATGTCTGACTTTAAGTCAAACGAATATGCCAATTTACTGGGCGGTAACAAATACGAACCTCACGAAGAAAATCCGATGCTGGGCTTCCGTGGTGCGGCCCGTTATGTATCAGAAGATTTCAAAGATTGTTTTGCGCTTGAATGTAAGGCACTCAAATACGTTCGTGATGAAATGGGTCTGACCAATGTTGAAATCATGATTCCGTTTGTACGTACTTTGAAAGAAGCGGAAAATGTAGTACGTGCATTGAAAGACAATGGCTTAGAACGCGGTAAAAATGGTTTGCGTCTGATTATGATGTGTGAATTGCCTACCAATGCTGTACTGGCTGAACAATTCCTGAAATACTTCGATGGATTCTCTATCGGCTCTAATGATATGACCCAATTAACTTTGGGTGTGGATCGTGATAGTGGTGGCCCGATTGCAGGTACGTTTGACGAACGTGACCCTGCTGTTAAGGTTATGTTTAGTCTAGCTATTCAGGCATGCCGTAAGTTAAACAAATACATTGGTATTTGTGGACAGGGACCATCAGACCATGCTGATTTCGCCAAGTGGCTCATTGAAGAAGGTATTGAAACGATTTCTCTCAATCCTGATACTGTAATTGAAACTTGGTTGTATTTAGCAAAAGAATTGAAAAAATAAGTTTTCAATTGATTGAATGCAAGGCCGCTAACTAACAGCGGCCTTTATCTTTATCTGTTCAAGCCGATACGGTATTTTGGTATTTATAATCAAAGTACATATCATTAAATATTACATATTTATCCTGATTAATCTGGCTGCATATCCTTGGACTTGGGATTTACTATTTAACTGGAATTGCTAATTTAAATCGTATCAAGCAAACATTGTATCTGTAAAAAACAAAACTATTAGATTTCTATTCGAACTCATTGGTTAATTTATTTATTACTATCATTTTAATTTTTAAAATAAAAAGTATTAGCTTAATGCATATTAAATTAGAAATTTTAATAAAGCGGAAAACTGATTCGAAATTGCAATGAAAGTTTAAAAACTCAATTTTAGATGTAAGCGGGTTTAAAAATCCGGTTAATTATGATAATAACTATCTATTTTATAGATATAAAATAGATATATTTAAAGATAATATTATTTATTCTTATTTTTTGATCATTGTCAGGGTATTTAATATCAAATTGGTAGGATTAATTAATATATGTTTAAAATACATTCAGATTTATAACCTGAATCTAAAAGTTGTATAAATGGCAATTTTATTTAAATTTGCTAAAAGCTCAATGATTTTATAGCGCATGAAGCAATTTAATCCATTGCTTTTATTATTGTCTAAATTTTCATAAGCTTTAATCTTAGGCTATATATTAGTTATTATTGATTTCTAAAAGCTATATTCTGAATCAGAATGATAAAAGACAGATTTAGGTGAAGGTAATCTGTTTTTGGGTTTTACCTTTACATAAAAAAACAGATAGCTTATTGGCTATCTGTTTTGAAAGAAATTATTATTTTTGGTTCTTCTTGTCTTTATCCGCTGTTTTTGCAGGTTTTTTGGCCGCTAATCCCAATGACTGATTCCATTTGACCGGATCTTTGACTAAGTCCAGTGCTGCTTTTAATTGAGCATCCTTGGCTGGATTGGGGTCTCGACGAGCAAGCCAGTCTTCTTCATCCTTTTTCTTTTTACTGTCTTTTGATGCGTCAGTATTTTTAACGCCGTTATTTTTGGAGTTGTTGGTAATTGATGTATTGGCTTTGGCATCTTTAGTACTGTCTTTATCAGCAGTAGTATCAGTTTCATGTAAGGCAGCTTCGCTAGCTGAAGCAGAAGACGTGGATTTTTTCTGTCCGCCCAATAGATCACCATTTACTTCTTTACCACCCAGCGGATTGCTCAAATGTCCACCCAAATCAGCTTCGCGGCTTTCGTATGTGCGGTTTTTATCTTTAACCTCTACATCGGGTACGATACCTTGTGCTTGTATGGAGCGGTCATTAGGGGTGTAGTACAAGGCTGTAGTCAGTTTAACAGCACCGCCGTTGGACAAAGGAATAACAGTCTGAACAGAGCCTTTGCCGAAACTCTGCGTACCAACAATTACAGCACGCTTGTAATCCTGCAAAGCGCCAGAAACGATTTCAGATGCAGAAGCAGTTCCTGAATTAACCAAAACCGTTACAGGAATGCTTTTAAGCTCATCCGTCAGATTAATGAGCGGATCGTTACCTTTAACCACATAATCTTTAGGAATCGTTCGTAAAACCATTCCTTCTTTTTTGTCGCGGTTTTTAGTGCTGACTACTTTTACTCCAGGTTTCAGAAATACAGCGGAAACACCCACTGCACTGTTCAATAAACCGCCTGGATCGTCACGTAAATCTAATACCAAACCTTTTAGTGGTGCTTTATTCTGTTTGTTCAGTTCTTTAAGAGCATCAGCCAGCAAGCTGACCGTGTGTTCCTGAAACTGGGTAATGCGCACATAGCCGTAATTTGGTTCCAGTAATTTAAAGCGAACACTTTTTACTTTAATAATAGCGCGGGTGAGGTGTACCACAATGGGCTGAGTTTCATCTTTACGAGCCAGAGTCAGTGTGATACTGGTGCCTGGTTTACCTCGCATTTTTTTAACCGCTTCAGTGGCTGTCATGTTTCGGGTAGATTCATTGTCAATTTTAACAATGTAATCACCGCTTTTAATACCTGCACGATCGGCCGGTGTATCTTCGATAGGCGCAACAATTTTAATCAGTCCGTCTTCTGAACTGATTTCCATACCTAAACCACCGAATTCACCGGTAGTGCTTTCCTGTAAATCGGAATAATCTTTTACCGTTAAATATTCTGAGTGCGGGTCTAGGTTATTAACCATGCCTTTCATGGCACCTTCTAGAATCGTATCATCGGTTTTATTCTCAACATAATTG
Organism: Snodgrassella sp. B3837; assembly: GCF_026535955.1. Lineage (NCBI taxonomy): Bacteria > Pseudomonadati > Pseudomonadota > Betaproteobacteria > Neisseriales > Neisseriaceae > Snodgrassella > Snodgrassella sp. B3837. Next base: position 186,011 of record NZ_JAFNPI010000006.1, on the reverse strand, counting down.
GCTTTTATTTGTCCATAAACTTCGGCCATTGTATGCAAAGATTGTACGGGTAATGCTTCGGATTTTTCATTGGCATAGCCCTGTATGCTCAGGGTTAGAATCACGCCACTGAAAGCGCCTAATGTATATAAAGCAGCTTTTTTTAATCGGGAATTAGCCATTATTTCTGTTTTTCTTTCTGATAGCGACAATGATTCAGGTCTAGAAAACCTGTTTGTAAGGGTGATTCATATATTTCATTCAGGCCAAAGTTTACATCATAATGTAAGTACAGGTAATAGTGCGCTATATTCTATTTCAGCGCAGCCATGATAATGGGTTCATTGCCTGATTATGATAGCGGATTTCAAAATATAGTCCATTCTGGCCGTCTGGTAATTTACCACTTATACCAATGTTTTGACCAGCGTCTATCGTATGATTGGCCGTGACTCCTATTGATGCTAAGCCAGTGTAAATACTGATATAGCCTTCACCATGATCGATAATAATTGTGTTGCCATACCCCTGTAAATAAGCTGCATAAGCTACGGTGCCACTGGCTATGCTATGCACAACAGCGTTATTACAGGCAAAAAACAATCCTTTCCAGATACCGCCATTAGGTCTACTTTCACCAAATCTTCCAGCAATGGTACCGCTTACCGGTCGTGGAAGACGACCTTGTTTTTGAGCCAGACCTTTGATTAATGGTGAGTTAATGTTATCTGTAGCCTGTAATGCCATATCTTCAGCGGTTAGTGTTGAAGATGATGTATTGTGAACGGACTCTGTACGGTTAACAGAGTTGGTAGATGTTTTGGGTGGCTGCGGTTTTTCTATTTTGCCTGAAATTTGTTTACTAGGTTTACTTGTTTGTGCCAGACGACGCATGGTTGCCTGTGCTGATAATCGGCTCAGCAAATTATTCAGACGCTTTTCAGCAGCCTTGAGTGATTGCAGCTGTTTATTTTGTACCGTTAATTGCTGACTTAATACTGTGGATTGACTTTGCTGACTTTGATGCCGTATTTGCAGTTTGTTTATCACTTGCTGCTGCTTCTGGCGTAATTTTGATAGCTCATTTTGCTGTTTTGCTACTGCCTGTTGCTGCTCACTCATACGCGTCTGTTGCTGTTGTAAACGCTGAATCACTCTTTCGTTGGCCTCATTCAGATAGCGTATATATTGTAGTGAGCGCCCTTTTTTGTCTGTCGAATCCTGTTTGAGTAGCAGATATACACTGTTTGGTTGGCGATTACGATAATGAGCATTCAGTAAGCGTGCAATTTGAGTCTGAGTTTCGGCTATTAGTGTACGTGTTTTATCCAGACTGGTTTGCAGTGTTTCTAACTGGCGCATACTGGTTTGTTGCTGTTGCCTGAGACGCCCCAATTCATTCCTAGCTTGATTTAGCTGCTGGCTGGTTGCTGCCATAGAGGCATCAATTTTTTTCTGCTCAACAGTTGTTTTGCTAATTTGATTCTGAGTAGCTGATATGGCCTGATGTACCTGTTTCAATTCGCTGCCAGGTTGAATTTTTTGATTGCTGGCAGCCATGGCAACAGAAGTTGCCATACAATAACAGGTTAGAGAAAGACAGAAAAAAGTTTTCATCAATTGTTTGTAAATTCAATCAGATTGCGCCCCGTCATTTCTGATGGAGGGTTTAGACCGAGAACCGCTAATAAGGAAGGTGCCACATCTTTTAATGCTCCGCCGGTATGAATGGTAGCTTTTCGGCCAATATATATAAAAGGCACCGGTTCAACTGTATGCTGGGTATGTGGCTGTTGATTTTCTTTATCATACATATGTTCGCAGTTGCCATGGTCTGCGGTGATTATTACTTCACCGCCAGCAGCCAGCGTGGCTTCTACCACACGCGCAACACAGCTATCCAATGTTTCCACTGCTTTGACGGCAGCATCCAGCGAGCCTGTATGTCCAACCATGTCACCATTAGCAAAGTTGCAAATAATGACGTCATGGCGATGATGTTGCAGGCTGTCTATGATTTCTTCAGTGATCCCGACAGCACTCATTTCTGGTTGCAAATCATAGGTGGTAACTTTAGGAGAAGGAATCATAATGCGTTCTTCTCCTATATACGGTTCTTCACGTCCGCCACTGAAAAAATAGGTCACATGAGGATATTTTTCAGTTTCGGCAATGCGCAGCTGGCTTAGTCCTTGTGCAGCCAGAAATTCACCTAGTCCATTACGCACAGATTGGCGGCCAAACATTACCGGATGAGGAAACTGCGCACCATAGGCTGTGATGCTGGCAAAGTAGCCAGGCTGTACTGTGTGCTGACGTTGGAAACCGGTAAAATTTTCAAAGGTAAGCGCCTGAGTTAATTCACGCGCACGGTCGGCGCGGAAATTGAGAAACAATATCGCATCGCCGTTTTTCAGTTCTGCATCAGGGCTCACTATTGTAGGTTTGACAAATTCATCCTGTTCACCACGTTCATAGGCTGCTTCAAGTGCAGAAATCGGTGAAACAGCATGATAGGGTGCATCACCAAATAAAGCATTGTAAGCTGCTTCGACTCTGTCCCAGCGATTGTCACGATCCATGGCATAAAAACGCCCGACTATGGCGCCGCATATTACCTGCGGATGCAGCTGCATATATTCTTGCAAACGCAATAAATAGGGATGTGCACTTTGGGGAGGTGTGTCACGTCCATCCAGAAACGGATGCACTACTATTTTTTGCATACCGGCTTCAATAGCCGCGTCTATTACTGCAAAAAAATGCTCAATGTGACTATGTACGCCCCCATCTGAAAACAGGCCAAGCAGATGCACGGTACGATTAGGGGTCTGCCATGCTTCTTGCAAAACAATGTTTTTTTCTAGGCTTTTATCTTCAATCGCCATATCAATACGGGTGATGTCCTGAGGGACAACTCGGCCGGCACCAATATTTAAGTGTCCTACTTCTGAATTACCAAATTGTCCTATGGGTAGACCAACCATGCGCTCAGATGCATCAATGGTGCCATAAGCGTAGTGCTGACGATAATTATCGATATGTGGTGTATGTGCCAGTAAAATAGCATTGTCATCACCACCGGCACGATGGCCGAAACCATCCAGAATTAAGAGAACGACAGGTTTGGTTAATGACACAATTGGCCTTTCTGTGATGGTGGGTTGTGTATTCTGACAAAAGTGCCAGTATTATCCAATAGAGTTTGGCTAAGAAGGATGGTATTAAACCAGCTTTAAAGTAAGATAGAATTATAGCTAAAAGCACTGGCTTGAGAAACAGCTGGACAGACCCAATTTAACGATAAATTAATTATATCTGGTTTGATTTTATTTTTTTATGGATATGCAAAATATGGCTGCTCAACGTGGCACTTCTTTCAGTTTTTCTCTGGCCAATCATTTTTTGATTGCAATGCCAGCAATGGAGGATCCTTTTTTTAAAGAAAGCGTGATTTATCTGTGTGAACATAGTGCCGATGGTGCCATGGGTATTATTGTAAATAAGCCGTCACCGATTATGATGGATTTGCTATTTGACTCTGCTAAAACCCCAACGCCGGAACGGTTCCATGGCCAAAATGTTCTTATGGGCGGCCCAGTTCAGGTAGACAGAGGCTTTCTGGTTCACACTCCGGCCGGTTCATGGGAAAGCAGTTTGATGGTCACTGATGATATTGCTATGACAACGTCTCGCGATATTATTATGGGGCTTACTCAGGAAAATGAGGTAGATAAGGCTGTGGCCACTATCGGTTATTCGAGCTGGTCGGCAGGGCAGTTGGAGCAGGAACTGGCTGATAATAGCTGGATTACTGCACCTGCAGATATGCAAATTTTGTTTGATATGCCCTATAAACAGCGTTATAAGGCCGCTTTGCAGTTGCTGAAAATTGATATTACCAATCTGAGCGGGCTGGCAGGACATGCCTAATTCGCTTTTATCTCCGTTAAGAAGTGGGACGGTTCTTGGTTTTGACTATGGATTAGCGCGAATTGGTGTAGCTGTAGGAGAGGCGGAATTGTCGACCGTACATCCGCTGGAAACTATTACGCTTATCAGCAATGAAGAACGATTTATACGTATTGCTTCTCTTATCAAAGAGTGGCAGCCAAAGGCTCTGGTTGTTGGATTGCCAACTCATGCTGATGGTGCTTCAGATGAGGCGACGGCACAATGCCGGCGTTTTGGTAACCGTTTGCATGGGCGTTTTCAATTATCCGTATATTGGGTAGATGAGCGCTGGACATCAGCCGTGGCTGATAGTTTGCTCAGTGAAGCTGGTATTTTTGGAAAAAAACGTAAACAGGTTTTAGATCAAGTGGCTGCACAGGCTATTTTGACAACGTTTTTCAGTTCCGGCGCTTGTAAAGCCAAATTGGTTGAATAGGTGAGGTTCTGATACATTTTTTTATTACAAATCGATTCCAATATTAGAGTTTCTTCAGAAAACGCACTTCTGAATTTTCTTTTCTTTCATTTTTTGTTAATCATCTACTTAGCTGGCGAAAAATGCCGGTATATTCTCTGTCGTGAATATACAGCAGTTCACATTATTTGGTTTTATTTTTGCGAAACCGGGGATAAACTTAACCTCAGTAAATAGAGAAACAGTTTAATCAGACTAGGACGCATAATGAGCACAGATAGCAGTATCAGCTTAGATAAAATGGAGGCCAGCACTAAAGCCAATATTCTTGCCGAGGCTTTACCTTATATCCGGCGCTTTTCCGGCGTAACCATGGTAATCAAATACGGTGGTAATGCCATGACAGATCCCCAACTGAAAGAAAGTTTTGCCAAAGATGTAGTTTTACTGAAACTGGTAGGAATCCATCCAGTAATTGTTCATGGGGGAGGCCCACAAATTAATGATCTACTTCAAAAAATAGGCAAAGATAATCAGTTCATTCAGGGTATGCGGGTGACAGATAATGAAACCATGAATATTGTTGAAATGGTACTTGGTGGCTGTGTAAATAAGGAAATTACTTCTCTTTTAAATCAACATGGCGGACATGCAGTAGGTATTACAGGACGGGATAACCATTTTATCAAAGCTAGAAAACTATATGTCTCTACCCCTGAAAACGCCCGACAGGATATCGGGCAGGTTGGAGAAGTAGAGTCTATTGATACTGCGCTGATAGAGGAAATGGTCGAACACGGCTATATACCTGTAGTGGCGCCGGTAGGGGTAGGTGAGCAGGGCGAAGCTTTTAACATTAATGCAGATGTGGTGGCCGGAAAACTGGCAGAAAGCCTGCAAGCAGAAAAGCTGATTATGCTAACTAATACCATAGGTGTACTGGATAAAAATCAACAGTTATTAAGCCGTTTAACACCGGCAGATATTAATGCATTAATCGCGGATGGTACCTTACAAAATGGTATGTTACCCAAAATCAATGCTACCTTGCAGGCTGCCATGCATGGCGTGCACAACACGCACATTATCGACGGACGTGTGCCACATGCACTGCTGCTGGAGATATTCACCGACAAAGGTGTGGGTACTATGATTCTTGGTCAGAATGAGCAGGCTTAATAGTGCTAATTTAGGTGCCGACAATATTTAATTGTTGTGTAATTAAATATTTAATTTTTTTTATTGGTATAATTGTTCAAAAAGCTTGACACTAAAATTACAAACGCTATAATTTCGCCTCATTCCCTGATAGCTCAGTCGGTAGAGCGACGGACTGTTAATCCGCAGGTCCCAGGTTCGAGCCCTGGTCGGGGAGCCAGTTTAAAAAAAGCACTCATTTATTTGAGTGCTTTTTTCATTGTGGACGTTTTATCTGTTATTCGCCAACTTTAATCAGTTTCACATTGAAGATTAAAACACTGTTAGGTGGAATAGCGCTTGTCGGGCTTTGTTCTCCATAAGCAAGATTTGACGGGATATAAAATGTATAGTCACTGCCTTCTGACATCAGCTGCAGACCTTCAGTCCATCCAGGTATGACGCCGTTAAGTGGGAAAGTGGCTGGCTGATTATTACGCTGTGCTGTGCTATCAAATACTGTGCCATCGATCAAGCGCCCTTCATACTGAACAGTTACCATATCGCTTGCTTTCGGCTTTTTACCACTACCTTCATGATTGATTTTATATTGCAAGCCAGAAGCAGTAGTAGTAACTCCAGGTGCAGTTTTATTTTTGGCCAGAAACTCATCTCCAGCTAATTGAGGGTTACGGGTGGCTGACGTAGCTGAAGATGCAGCTACCGGCTCACTACTATTACTTTTAAAACCGTTGTCCGCAAAGTTGCAGGCCGATACAGCCAGCAAAGTTGAGATACCCATAATAGTTAAAGACAAGCTTTTCATAATTTCTCTTTAAATGTTGAAGGAAAAGCAATTATAGCCAGCCATTCACAAAAAATAAATTTACTGATCAAGCTTCGCAATTATCAATACAAAAGTAGAAGTTGTAGGTAATATTTTTTTTGTGATGAATTTGCCTATTTGAATGAATATCAGTTTAAAACTAATGCATTTTATTATCTTCAAAACTTACAAAACAGAATTATTTGTGTGGAAATGCAGACACTATTTAGCTGAAAATATTGTTCTTCTTAATAACATATTAATAGATCATTACAATCTTCTTTTTATTAAATTCACACTTGTTTATCTCTTCTCAAGTACAGAAAATTGATAACTGTTGTCTTTGCGAGACCAAATGCTTTTATTTACACTTATGTACCTAAATTAATATTAGGGCAAATATAACTTCCGAATATCTATAAATCGTTAAAACAAAATTGTTAATATAACAAGAAAAAAATTATATTAACCAGAATTATAGCAGCTTTGAAGTGTAAGCATGCGAAATGGAAAGAGAAAAATATGGATTTGGGATTGCTTGGCGACTGATTGATGTCAGTTCGGCATTTTGCAGGTATTCTTACCAGTAGTGTTAATTGAATGTTGATAATGGCTTGACATCATGAGAGCATGCAGAATAGAATTGCAACTTATAAGAAGAGGTCAATTCTAAATCTTTGTTTAATGTTTGCTGTGGCAAAGTTAAACCAAATCGACTTTCAATAAAAATACCCTTACCTTTCTTTTGCATACACCCATGCATTTAAGGCTTGGTAACAGGAATTATTATGAGTTTACGGACTCATCTTATCTTAAATTCTAATAAATAAGTTCATTTAAATCTTTATGCACGTTTCTGAATTACAAAACTTACATGTGTCTGAGTTACTGGGCATAGCTGATGAATTTGGCATTGAAAATGCCAACCGTTTGCGTAAACAAGATCTTGTTTTTGCGATTGTACGCATCAAAATGAAGCAGGGAGAAGCTTTTACCTGCTCTGGTACGCTGGAAATTCTTCCTGATGGCTTCGGTTTTCTGCGCAGTATGGACACATCTTATTTGGCTGGGCCGGATGACATCTATGTCAGCCCCAGTCAGATTCGACGTTTCAATCTGCATACCGGTGATACGATTGAAGGCAGTGTACGTGTACCTAAAGATAACGAACGTTATTTTGCTTTGGTGCGACTGGATAAAATCAATGGTGATGACCCAGAGGTATGCAAGCATAAAATCCTATTTGAAAATCTTACGCCATTATTTCCGGATCGTCAGTTTGTATTAGAACGTGATATCCGTTCAGGAGAAAATCTGACCGGCCGTGCTATAGACCTGATTGCTCCAATTGGTTTCGGCCAACGTGCTTTACTAGTAGCACCGCCGAAATCTGGTAAAACCGTAATGTTGCAAAATATTGCCCATGCAATTACAGCTAATTATCCAGATGCAGAGCTGCTTGTTTTGCTGATTGATGAACGTCCGGAAGAAGTAACCGAAATGACGCGCTCCGTACGTGGGGAAGTGGTTTCTTCTACATTTGATGAGCCCGCTACCCGCCATGTACAAGTAGCGGAAATGGTAATTGAAAAAGCTAAGCGTTTGGTAGAGCATAAAAAAGATGTAATTATTCTGCTGGATTCAATTACTCGTCTGGCACGAGCCTATAACACTGTCATACCTGCTTCAGGCAAGATTTTGACTGGTGGTATTGATGCCAATGCATTGCATCGCCCTAAACGATTTTTTGGTGCCGCACGTAATGTGGAAGAAGGCGGTTCATTAACGATTATTGCTACTGCTTTGGTTGAAACCGGTAGTCGCATGGATGATGTAATTTACGAAGAATTCAAAGGTACGGGTAATATGGAATTGCATCTGGACAGGCGTATGGCAGAAAAACGTCTATTTCCGGCCATCAACATCAATCGTTCTGGGACGCGTCGTGAAGAACTGCTGGTATCAAATGAACATCTGCAAAAAATGTGGCTGCTGCGCAAGTTTTTGCATCCAATGGATGATATTGAAGCTACCGAATTCATCATTGATAAATTGAAACAGTCCAAAAATAATGCAGACTTTTTTGATTTAATGCGTGGTAGTAAATAGTCAAATAATACCTTATTAAGCCGTGTTTTAATCTGTAAACACGGCTTTTTTATTTTTGATATTTAAATACTGATAAAAAGCCATACTGATAAATACAGTATGGCTTTTTAATATCAGACTGAACAATATTTAAACAGTAAATGATTCTGATAATTATAAATGCATAAAATCGTGTTGGAACTACTTAAAGTTTAAGTTCATGTACATGAACACCATTAGCATCGACAGCGAGATAGCCTCCATAATTTTCAGCCCAGTCTTGTATAACATAACGTTTGAATAACTGATTATTCAGTTTAGATTCATGTACGGCAGGGCGGTGAGTGTGGCCATGAATCAGCGTTGGTAAGGAATCTTGAGCATGGTTTTCCATCAGTTGCTGGATGGCACTTTCAGTGACATCAGAGATTTCACTTTTACCTTCATTATTTTTACGTGTCTCACTCATCTGACGAATTTGTCCGGCCAGTAATCTCCGTTCTGCTATGGGTTTGCTTAATACGGCCATCTGCCATAATGGATTACGTGACTGCATACGAAATTGCTGATAGGCTACATCATCGGTACATAGCTCATCTCCATGCATGATAATATAATCATGACCATAAAGATTAATTTGTTGTGGTGCATTTAATAGCTGGATACCGCTTTCAGCTGAAAATTTTTCTCCCAGCAGAAAATCACGATTGCCATGAATAAAATAAATCGGCGTGCTGGCAGTAAATTCTTTCAGCTCTTTTTTGATGGTGCGGATAAAATCACTGTCATCATCATCGCCAATCCAGACATCGAAAAAATCTCCCAGAATATATAAGGCATCAATATTTCCCTGCCATTGTTGTAAACAGCGCTGAAAAAGTTTATTTAATGGCGGAGTTTGTTCTGACAAATGTAAGTCTGAAATAAAAATAGTGGTGTTCATGGTTTGTCGATTTAATAATATCAGGCTAAAAATTCAGTGTACTTTGCTGCGTCGAAGCCAACAAGTACGCGTTGTTTATTATTTATTAATACAGGACGCTTGATTACTGAAGGTTGATTCATCATCAGCTGTATGGCCGCTTCATTGCTGCAGAGTGCATCCTGCTGATCGATGGTACTTAATTTACGCCAAGTGGTACCTTTACGATTAATAAGGGTTTCTTTAGGTATTTGTGTCAGCCAAAATTGGATATCTGAAGCTGTGGGAGGTGTTTTTTTGAAATCTATAAATTCAGCATCAATTTCATGCTCTTGTAGCCACTGACGCACTTTTTTTACCGTATTACATTGGCTGATACCATATATCCGAATACTCATAATTAAGACCATGTAAATGTACAGACGAATATTATACCGGTTTGCTCTGACGAGCTTAAGTGTTGGTTTGTTGCATGCAGATTGTTTTTAAACTCACGATATAGAGTCTGCATTGCTAATCTGGCATATTGGCAGTATGCTTGAACCAGTGCAAAAATATTATTTTATGAGGAAAGACGGTATGAAAAAAATCAGTTTATTATTTGCCGCCAGCCTGCTACTGGCCGCCTGTAGTGGCAGACAAGAGGCGAGTAATAGTAATTTTACAGATGCAATTAATGAATTTGGCAAAAATGATAAGGTATGTCTGGCGGTAAATTTGGTACTAGACAACGCTCAGGGTGGAATTGATAATATGATTACTCTGGGAAATAAGGAAATTCGGATTGCCAGAAAAAACAGTGATGGAGAGAAAGTCAATAAAACAGCTCTCAAACAAATGGATATTCTGACTGATGCAGATTTATACGAACAAGGAAAAGATGTCACATTAAATATAAATGGTGGACCAGATATTCCACAGGCAGTGTATTACCGGACCAGCAAGGGTGAAGCTAATGTGCTCAACAGTGCTCAGGGTAGTCTGCTTTGCCTTGGTACACAAAAGGTAGATAAAATTGTGCTCTTTACTGAACCCACACCAGCCAATGGTATGACTATATCCAAGGTGGTCTATGATGCCAAGTTGGTACCGGAAAAATGGGCTGAAAATCTGATTAAAACCACTGATGAAAACTGGTGGAAATCTTTACAGGAACCACAACGGCGTGCTGCGATATTAGTCTTGACTGATAAAGGGTGGAAGGATGAACGTGCACTACATTGATTGTAATAAAATCAATAGAATGCAAATGGATTTTCACTGATTAATTGTTTGGAAAGTTAGATAATTGGTTATCTGGCATTACGCATATAGATTAAAATTTGGTTTGGCACTAGCGAATATTAAAAATCTCCAGATTTTTATTTAATCTGGAGATTTTTACACGATAATAACAATGGTAGTTGTTTAGTACTTATACTACGGCTTCTTCTTTACGTTTAGGTGGTTTAACCAGATTTTGTCGGTTCAAACCAAACATCAGCAGTAAAGGACTGGCTACCAGTACTGAAGAATAGATACCAAATACAATGCCAATAGTTAAGGCCATGGCAAATCCATGCAGTGCCGCTCCGCCAAAAACGAGCATGGAAATAACCATCGCTTCGGTAGAACCATGCGTAATAACTGTTCGGCTCATGGTGGCGGTAATAGCATTATCAATGATTGCCGGTACACTTTTGCCGCGCATATGGGGTTTGCGAAAGTTCTCGCGGATACGGTCGAATACCACTACTGATTCGTTCACTGAATAACCAAGCACAGCCAGAACACCTGCTAGTACAGTAAGTGAAAATTCCCAGCGAAATAAAGCGAAACAACCCAGAATAATAACCACGTCGTGCATATTAGCAATGATGGCGGATACGGCAAAACGCCATTCAAAGCGCATGGATAAATAGATAATGATGCCTAGAACAACCATGCCCAGAGCAAGCAGCCCATGTGTTACCAGCTCTTCACCTACCTGTGGGCCGATAAATTCTACCTGTCGTAAGCTTATGCCTTCCTGATGCTGTTTAAGCAGATCCATTACCTGATTAGATAACTGAGCGGAGGACATATTCGCTTTGTTGGGTAAGCGAATCATAAGTTGTTTATTAGTACCAAGCGCCTGTACCTGAACTTCACCCAGTTTTAATCCATCCAGCTCAGTGCGAATCTTGTTTAAATCCGCACTCTGCTGAAACTCCACTTCCATTACGGTACCGCCAGTGAACTCAACTGAAAAATTCAATCCGCGTGTCACCAGAAAAAATACAGCCAGAATAAAAGTAATTAGTGATATCGCCGTTGTTAGCTTGCCATAGCTCATAAACGGAATGTCACGTTTGATTTTGAAAAATTCCATAATTATTTAAGCCTTGTTTTTACTGGTAGGAGCATTATCAGCAATCCAGATGTGGCCGATGGATAGGGTTTTTAATTTACGTTTGCGGCCGTACCATAGATTTACAATGGCACGTGAAACTACCACAGAGGAATACATGGAAGTCAGAATCCCCAGACAGTGCACTACAGCAAACCCACGTATGGGGCCGGAACCAAAAATCAACAGAGCCAGACCAGCAATCAGTGAAGTGATGTTTGAGTCTACAATTGTGTGCCATGCATGATCATAACCGGCATTGATTGATATCTGCGGTGTATTTCCATGGCGCAATTCTTCTCGAATGCGCTCATTAATTAATACATTTGAGTCAATTGCCATACCAAGTGTCAGGGCGATAGCGGCGATGCCCGGCAGGGTGAGTGTGGCTTGCATTGCAGACAGAATAGCAATCAGAAACAGCAGATTACAAGACAGGGCAATCACTGAAAACAGGCCAAACATGCGATAGTAGAGCATCATGAATACAGCAACTACTACAAAACCCCATAATGTAGAGTGAAATCCCTTACTGATGTTTTCTTTACCCAGTGACGGACCAATGGTACGTTCTTCGATAATTTTCATTGGCGCAGCCAGAGAACCAGCACGCAACAGCAGGGCAGTATCATTGGCTTCGGCTATGCTCATGTTGCCGGAAATGATAGTTTTGCCACCCGGAATAGGTTCATTGATTACCGGTGCAGTTATAACTTCGGCTTTACCTTGATCAATAAGTACCATGGCCATGCGCTTACCTACATTATTTCGGGTAAGGTCTGCGAAAATACTTGCACCGGTACTGTCAAAGTTCACACTGACTCCGGGTTGCCCTCTGTCATTGAAACTTGCTTGTGCATCATTAATGTTATCGCCAGTTAGTTCAACCTGCTTGCTCACCAATGTGGGAGCTCCATTACCAGCAGAAGGTAATAGTTCATAACCATCCGGATTGTGTCCTTGAAGTGCCTGCTGATAAAGATTGGGATCGTCACTAACCATACGCACTTGCAGGGTGGCGGTACGGCCAATGATATCTTTGGCTTTAGCTGTGTCTTGTACACCTGGTAACTGTACGACAATTCGGTCAGGGCCTGCCTGCTGAATGACAGGTTCTGCCACGCCTAGCTCGTTAACACGGTTGTGAAGGGTATTGATGTTTTGGGTCACTGCATCAGTGCGGATTCTAGCCAGCGCGGTATTGCTCAGACTGACGATTAAACGGTCACCGTTTTGAGTAAGTGTGGCATCGTTGAGATATTTTTTCAGACCAGATGTTGCATTGTTGGCGTCACTGGTTGATTGAAAAGGGATGGTCAGTGTTTGTCCGTTTTTAACAATATTGCCGCTGCGAATTTGTAGTTTACGCAGTTGACGACGAATATCGCCGGCATAGCTGTCTAAGGTCTTGTCTACGGCTGATTCCATATCAACCTGCATGGTAAAGTGCACACCGCCGCGCAAGTCTAGCCCTAGAAACATAGGCTTGGCGTGAATTTTTTCCATCCATTCCGGCGTGTTGGCCAGCAGATTTAAAGCCACGATATAGCCATCTCCAAATTGAGAAGCAATGGCATCACGTGCTTTAAGCTGAGTTTCTGTATCGCTGAAACGAACTTTTAGACTACCATCGGTAATAAACATACCCTGATGCTGTATATGTGCAGCTGCCAGTGCTTGTTTAACCGTGTTTTCAGTCTGCTCGTTAATTGTAATAGCTTGACGGTTGGTAGAGATTTGTACTGCTGGTATCTCGCCGAAGAAGTTTGGTATGGTATAGAGCAGCCCCAAAACTATGGTGACGATGATAAGCAGATATTTCCATAAAGGATAACGATTCATATTTGCTGCCTTACTTGCAGACTGTTGTTTTCAATATAAGTAAAGAAAATAAAGGCCGCAACTGAAACGTTGCGGCAGATAACAGGCTTTATTCTGGTGCCTTGCCACTGATGGCATTGCGCTCAAATTCAACTTCTACTTTCGGTGCGATTTCAATGGTGAAGTATTGATCGTTTACTTTAGTAATTTTGCCGACCATTCCAGCCAGTGTAACTACTTTATCGCCTTTTTTCAGCTCAGTTAACATCTGCTGATGTTTTTTATGTTTGCTTTGCTGCGGACGAATAATCAGAAAATAAAATACAACTAGAATTAATAAGAGAGGTAAAAACTGCATCAGGCTACTTTGTGTACCGGCAGTGTTGGCAGCATAAGCAAAATCAATCATGGGCTTACTCCGTGTGATTCAGGTAAATAACACTATTAAACCCGTTATTGTAATCTGCAATGATGATTTTATCCAGTTTTGTACAATGTATTGTCTGAATCTTTAGATTCAGATGCTTATGCTGGTTACAGCAGGTCTAATACTGCCATAGATGTGGTTTTTTCTGCAGTGACGATAAAATGGTCGAGCAAGCGGATATCCAAAAGGTTAAGTGCTGCTTTAATCTGACGAGTAAGCTGGATATCTCCTGATGAAGGCATAGTTGATTGGCCAGGGTGATTATGTGCCAGAATAATCGATACTGCATGGTGGCTCAAGGCAGCAGCAGCTACTTCGCGCGTATATACTCTGGCTTCATTGATGGTACCTCGGGCAAGCTCAATGGTATGCATTAGCTCATTGCGCTGGTTTAGTAGTAAGGCCACGCAAACTTCTACTTTTTCATGCCCTATAAGCAAACGTAGAAAATCTGCGACTGTTTCAGGCTGGGTGAAAACCGGACGGCAATGTATTTCTTCTGCCAGCATGCGTCGGCTGATTTCACGAATAACAGCAAATTGGGTATAACTGGCTACACCCATGCCATGGTACTGACAAATTTGCTGACAGTCTGCCTCAAGTAAAGCACGCAGGCTGCCTGTTTTGGCAATTAGCTCTCTTGCCAAATCAACGGCGCTTTTCCCCCTCGTTCCTGTACGCAATAATATGGCCAATAATTCTGTATCGCTGAGTGCACTGGCACCCTGTTTGAGCAGTTTTTCCCTTGGACGATCGTGTTTAGGCCAGTGTTTGATACTCATTTTTACGATTATGTCATTTAAAGACGTAATCATAATATAACTTTGTAATAAAATAAATTGGTTTGCTGTTGTGTTGGTTAGGGTACCTGATGTTGAAATATTTATAAGCGAGATTGTAATTTAATCCATTTTGTTATGATAACGATCATGTGCTTGTTTAAAATGATTTTGTATCAATTGATTTGGTTTTTTATCAAACAGGCTGAATAGCACAATGGCTATTGAAGCAAGCAGAAAGCCCGGGATAAGCGAATAAATATTAAACCACTTGAAATTGATCCACAAAAGTACGGTTATCGCCCCTGTAATCATACCGGCCAAAGCGCCATTACGTGTCATTCGTGACCAGAATACTGAAAAAATTATGATTGGTCCGAAAGCTGCTCCAAAGCCGGCCCATGCGTGGCTGACCAAATCCAGCACGCTGTTATCCGGATTAATTGCTAATAAGATGGCAATGACCGAAACCAATAACACCATGCTTCGTCCTACCCATACTAGCTCTCTTTGCTTTGATTTAGGTCTAAAGTAAGCGCGATAGAAATCCTCAGTGAGGGCGCTGGAACAAACTAGTAATTGGCAACTCAGGGTACTCATTACTGCAGCGAGTATGGCGGCTAGGATGATGCCAGCTATCCATTGATTAAAAAGCAATTTTGACAGTTCGATGAAAATACGTTCATGTTTACCGTGGCTCACTAGATAATTCAGTTCAGGATGTCGGGCAAAAAAGGCTATGCCGAAAAAGCCAACGGTAACCGCCCCAGCCAGACATAAAACCATCCATGTCATACTGATGCGACGGGCATTTTTCATCACTTTATGTGAGTCAGCAGCCATGAAGCGGGCAAGAATATGCGGCTGCCCGAAGTAGCCCAGACCCCAGCCTAGCAAAGAAACAATTGCAACCAAATCCATATGGGCAAATAAATTAGTGTAGTCGTGGTTTAAGGAGTGAATATAGACAATTGAATCTGAAAGACCGCCGGCATTTATTATTACCATAATAGGTGTTAAAACCAAAGCGAACATCATTAGACTGGCTTGAATAGTATCTGTCCAACTTACAGCTAAAAAACCACCGACAAAAGTATATATGATTGTCGCACCTGCTCCTGCCAGCATAGCCCAGCCGTAACTCATTCCAAAGGTACTTTCAAATAGTTTGGCACCGGCAACTACCCCTGAAGCACAGTAAATGGTGAAGAAGATAAGAATAATCAGCGCTGAGATAATACGTAGTAAAGAGCTATTGTCATCAAAACGGTGTGCAAAATAATCTGGCAGTGTCAGAGAATTATGATTAATTTCAGTAAATACTCGGAGACGACCAGCAATCAGTAACCAGTTTAAATACGCTCCGATAATCAGGCCAATGGCTATCCAGCTTTGTGATATCCCAAACAAAAATACAGCTCCCGGCAGACCCATTAGCAGCCAGCCGCTCATATCTGAAGCTCCGGCTGAGAGTGCAGTAACAATACTGCCAATTCGACGTCCCCCTAAGATATAATCGCCGAAATTTTGCGTTGAACGATATGCAAAAAATCCAATCGCTATCATTCCTACTATGTACACTGCAAAGGTGACAATCATTGGTAAGGACATTTTTTTAAAACCTGTTTATGTATATGGAATATGATATCAGTTTTGGTAAAGGTAATATGCCTAAAATCAGGAGGTTTATTTGAAATAATTTACAGAATTGTTTATATGTCTGCAAAAGATACAGATAGTAAAATCAGTGCAATGTAATAACCATTGTTTTATTGGACACTGATTATGTGCATCCGGATAGTTTCAATTTATCCTGCATAGGTTCGATACCAGAAGTATATAATACTTTACATATATATATTCTTGAGAATTATTTTGTATATCTGCCATCCCAATTTCTCATTATATACATTGAAAAGCTATTCGGATATTTTTAGATAGTTTCAACTTTATGCCAGCAGTGACGATTTATTTAGATACGCTGATAAAGTTTTTAATCTGGCAATATAGATATAAATATTGTTGTTTATCAAAAATCATTAGATTCTATTTATATGAGGCATGAATAAGGCTTGTAATGGTTGTGTTTTTCGCATTAGGTAATGGCAAAAGCAGGAATATTTAAATTCTTAAAATGGTTTTCTACTCTAAGCGGGTTATCGGAAAGAAATAATGGCAAAACAAAAAACTCAGTTTCAATGTCGCAGTTGCGGTGGTCAATCGCCAAAATGGCAAGGTCGTTGTCCGCACTGTGGTGAATGGAATACGCTAGAAGAAACGATGGTTTTGCCTGCTGCTAGTGGCAATAGCCGCTTTCAATCATGGGCCTCTGGTCAGTCTGCAGTACAGTTACTGGCAGAGGTAAGCGCAGTGGAAGTCCAGCG
This sequence comes from Snodgrassella sp. B3837, assembly GCF_026535955.1. Lineage (NCBI taxonomy): Bacteria > Pseudomonadati > Pseudomonadota > Betaproteobacteria > Neisseriales > Neisseriaceae > Snodgrassella > Snodgrassella sp. B3837. Next base: position 168,911 of record NZ_JAFNPI010000006.1, on the reverse strand, counting down.
TACGCCTACTGGTATGAATGAGCTTGATAGGGTACTTGGCGGAGGTCTGGTGGATGGTGCTGTTATTTTGCTGGGTGGAGATCCCGGCATAGGTAAATCTACTTTACTGTTGCAAACAATTGCTTTAATGGCTGAAGAAGAGTCAGTACTGTATGTTTCCGGTGAAGAATCTGCGCAACAGGTGGCTTTACGAGCTCAACGACTTGGTATCCAAGCGGATAGGGTGCACTTACTGGCAGAAATCCGTGTTGAGGCCATAAGCGCTGCTATAGCACGTCTGAATCCCAAAGTAGTGGTAATTGATTCAATTCAAACGATGTATTCCGACAGCATTACTTCTGCACCTGGATCGGTTTCGCAGGTACGCGAATGTGCTGCTCAGCTAACCAGATTAGCTAAGCAGCAGGGCATCTGTATGCTGCTGGTAGGACATGTTACTAAGGATGGTGCAATAGCCGGTCCACGTGTTTTAGAACATATGGTGGATACGGTTTTGTATTTTGAGGGTGAAACTCACTCTAATTATCGCATGATTCGTGCGATTAAGAATCGTTTTGGTGCTGCCAATGAATTAGGCGTATTTGCTATGACTGAAAAAGGGCTTAAAGGGGTATCTAATCCATCTGCTTTGTTTCTATCCAGTTACCGTGATGATGTGCCCGGTTCCTGTGTACTGGTTACTCAGGAAGGGTCACGCCCATTACTGGTGGAAATTCAGGCATTGGTAGATGATGCGCATGGTTTTGCGCCAAAACGTTTAACGGTGGGACTAGCACAGGAGCGGCTGGCAATGCTGCTGGCTGTACTTAATCGTCATGCAGGTATTGCTTGCTATGATCAGGATGTGTTTCTCAATGCGGTTGGTGGTGTAAAAATTACCGAACCGGCTGCCGATTTGGCTGTAATACTGGCTATGTTATCAAGCCATCGTAACCGTCCGTTGCCGGAAAAGCTGATTGTATTTGGCGAGGTGGGCTTATCCGGAGAGATTCGCCCTGTGCCTCGCGGCCAGGAGCGTTTACGAGAGGCAGAAAAACTGGGGTTTACTCATGCCATTGTGCCGGTAGCCAATTGTCCGAAACGAGCAGCAGATTTTCCGGGGTTAACGATTATTGGTGTCAATTCGGTACAGGAGGGAGTGGATGCCAGCCGGCGCAATTGATGATTATATTTGCCAGAATACGATTAAAGGAATAGTCTTGTTAGTGATAAATACTATTTTTAAATGGTATTGGTTCTAAAAAATGGAGATAAAAATTATGTCAAATCCTATCAAGCTTGTAGCTACAATGGAATTGAAAGCAGATGCATGGCCGAACATTTCAGCAGCGGTTGAGCAATGCGTGAAAATGTCACGTCAGGAACGGGGCAATGTATTTTATACAGCTAATAAAGATCTTGATAAAAAAGACCGCATTGTATTTGTGGAATGCTGGGCTGATGAAGCAGCCATTAACGAGCATGGACAAACTGCTCATTTTCAAACTTTGATTAAAACTGTAGAACCTTATTTAAAAGAACCTATGCAGTTGTTAAAATTGAGTGAAATTACCAGTTTTTAAGTCGGTTTAGGCGGTAATTAACTATGTAATCGCTCATAATAAAGCCAGAATCAGTTTTCAATATTCTGGTTTTTTTTATGTGTAAAGCTGTAAGAATCCAACCGATAGCTTTATCAGACTGAACGATATTTTATGGGGACACGAGATTGAAAACCATTCAGATCGAGGGCCAAGAGGCTGTTGTAAGTAATATTTTTTGTATCGGTCGCAATTATTCCGAACATGTAAAAGAATTGCATAATGCTAAACCTGAAGAACCCGTGGTATTTATGAAACCCACTTCTGCACTGGTACAGGCTGGAGAAAATATCATACTGCCTGCATATAGTCAGGATGTGCATCACGAATGTGAACTAGTAATTTACATTAAAGAAGACGTTAAAGATGTTGGGGAAGATACCGCTTTAGATTTTGTGGGCGGATATGCAATTGGTTTGGATTTAACAGCACGTGACGTGCAGAGTAAGTTAAAGGAGAAAGGTTTGCCTTGGGAGAAAGCTAAAGGTTTTCCCACTGCTGCATGTATTTCATCCTTCATTGCTGCCGATAAAATTAATGATATTCAGCAGCAGGATTTCTATTTAAGGGTTAATGGGCAGATACGTCAGCGTGGAAACAGTGGTGATATGATGTTTACTTGCTGCCAAATTATCAGTTATTTATCACGTGTATATGGCTTACAGGCTGGTGATATTATTTATACAGGTACACCGGCAGGTGTTGCAGCCATTAAATCTGGAGATGAATTGGAATTAATCTGGCCGGAAAAAATTTCAGTTAAATTTCAAGTGGCGTAGATGATCTAGCTGGAGATATTTAAGCGCAATTGGTTTTCCAGTTGCGCTTAAGCTTTCTGTCGGATTTTAAGTAATCAGCATCCGATCATTGCTCAGCGCAGGGTTTGTGTTTTCCATTTACCCCTATTTTTTTCAATACCTTTATAATAGTAGGTTTCCAAAAACTAAAACTTTCCATGTCAAGCAAACCGTTTTCAGTCAGATTGCCTTGGTGGCTGGCACTTTATTTTATTATTTGGGCAGTACTGCCATTTATACTTTCCGCCAGCTATCCTTTGGACGTACCTGAAGGTATTTACTGGGGTCGAGAATGGCAATGGGGATATTATAAGCATCCACCTCTTTCAAGCTGGGTTTTGTATTCTTTTTATAATCTTTTTGGACACATTGGTCCCTATATCCTGAGCCAGTGCACTATAGCTTTAAGCCTTTGGTTGGCCTATTTGTTTGGACGTGAGCTGATGAGTCCGGCCAGAGCTTTTTTAGGCAGTTTGTTTTTATTGGCTGTGTTTTATTATACTTGGCCATCATTGGAATTTAATCATAATATTGCACAAATGCCAGTCTGGTTGGGGCTGGTTTATACATTTTATCTTGCGACACGAAAAAATCACTGGCGCTATTGGTTAATATTTGGATTTATGGCCGGTGCCGGCATGCTGGTGAAATACACAGTGGCAGTATTGATTTTTACCATGCTACTGTATTCCTTGTTCACTTCTTACCGCCGCTTGTGGTGTTCACCGAAACCTTGGCTGGCAATGCTTCTGGCTTTGATGGTATTTGCTCCGAATGTATATTGGCTGATACAGCATGATTGGCTACCGTTAACTTATGCTTCTGCCCGTTCTGCTGAAGATGCCAGTCGCAATGGCCATTTGGCTGCATTGGGCTATCTGGGGACACAGATAATCAATCATCTTCCACTATTGCTGATTTTGCTTTGTAATCGGACACGCCTGAGCTTGCGTACACCAGCACAAATTCTTCAGCAGTCAGACTGGCGTTTCCTATTATGGATGGGATTGATGCCAACGCTGTTACTTGTTGGTGCTGGTTTGATTTTTGGATTAGGTTTACGCGACATGTGGGGCATGCCGATGTGGGGACTTTCCGGATTGATTATAGTTGCGCTGATTCCTGAACAGGAGTTTACGCTTAAAAAATGTTCCTTGCTCAAAGGCATTGCTATCTGGGCATTGCTTGTTACTATATTGATGGCTATCTATGTTGAATTTGGTGCACGCATACGTCATAAACCTTCACGCATGGACTGGCCGCAGCAGGCTCTGGCTACACAAGCAGATATGCAGTGGCAAACGTTTTCTTCATGTAGACTGGATAGTGTTACGGGTTCTGACTGGATTGTTTTACTAGTGGCTTCTTATTCTGAATTTTCACCTTCGGTGATGGTTTCTGGTGAAGCAGCCTATTCACCATGGATGAACGCTGAACGCTTGCATCAGCATGGAACTTTAGCAATATGGCCGGCTAATGAGCAGCCAAACCTGCCATGGTTGCAAACACTAAATCAACAGCCTGATGTGGTGTTGAAACAAGGAGAATGGTTTATAAAATGGACAAAATTACCTGAGCGCGAACCGCTGAAAGTAATCTGGCAGGCTTATATACCTAAAAAATGTCTTAAATAACAACAGGTATATTTTTTATAGCATGAAAATTGGCTATTATTTACTCAGAATTTGAGCTATTTGCTTTGGTATTAGCCTGCGAGGTAAATTAAATGGAAAAAAATAGAATTGGTTTGAGTATTATTTTACCAATATACAATGATGCAGCAGCGGTAAAACGTTTTTTGCCAGAGTTATTTTCTTTTACTGGACAGCAGGAGCAAGCTTGTGAAGTGATACTAGTTGATGATGGTAGTAAAGACCATTTAAGTGCTGCTTATAAGCAGTTCAAAGAACAGCTTCCTCAAAATACAGCTTTGCGACTAATACAATTTTCGCGCAATTTTGGTAAGGAAGCAGCACTTACTGCTGGATTGGCACAAGCTCAGGGGGAGCTAGTGACGATGATGGATGCAGATGGACAGCATCCAATAGTTGTGCTGAAGGAAATGCTGGACTTAATGCATACCAGAGATGTGGATGTAGTGGCAGCAGTACAAACCTCGCGAGAACACGAAAGCCTGTTAATCCGGACATTAAAAAATGGGTTTTATCAATTCATGCAGGATACGCACCGTTATGAGCTGACCCCGAATGCGGGCGATTTTCGTTTGATGAAGCAACGTGTTGTTCAAGCTTTATTACAACTCCCGGAGCGCCAGAGATTTATGAAAGGGTTGTACGCATGGGTAGGTTTTTCCACCCTGTATATTCCATTTCAGGCTTCTCCGCGAAAGACAGGAAAGAGTAAATTTAATTATTTTAGTCTGTTTGAGCTGGCTCTTGTTGGAATCACTTCGTTTTCACAACGACCCTTGCGCTGGATTTCACGTATGGGTCTGATTCTTTCTTTATTGGCTATCATATACGGACTATACATCGTTGGTGATACCCTGTTTTTTGGAAAAGATCTTGCCGGCTGGCCTACACTGGCTGCGGGAATAATGTTTTCCGCAGGCATTCAATTGGTTTGTCTGGGGGTTATTGGTGAGTATATAGGCCGTATTTATGAAGAAGTGAAACAACGGCCGCTTTATCTGGTGGACAAAGTGTGGGACAGTCGCGACCAAAAATGAAATCATTATCTAAACAGGGTTTGTGGTTTGTTGTTGTAGGCTCAGCTGCTGCGGCAACGCACTTTTCCTGTCTTGTACTGCTCGTACAGTATGCAAAACTGTTGCCTGTAATCGCTAATCCAATGGCCTTTTTATGTGGATTTGTAGTTAGCTTTGCCGGCCACTACCGTTTTACATTCAGCCAAACAGGCTATACTTGGCTGCAGGCACTCTGGCGCTGGTTTTGCAGTTCCTTGACGGGATTTGCATTAAATCAGATTCTGTTTATGGCCGGAATCAATTGGTTTGGAAATCAGGCCTACTGGTGGTTGTGGTTTATTGTAACCGCAATCGTAATGGTATTATCTTTTTTACTGGGTAAGTTTTGGGCCTTTAATGAGAAAGTAAGCCATGAAACCAGTCATGATTAATGTTGATGATTTGGGGCTGTCTCCAGCTGTTAATGAAGCCGTTCTGCGCTTAGCGGAGATGCAACGTATACAGGCTAGCAGTTTTATGAGTCTTGGGACAATTGCACCAGATGAGGTGGCTGAGCTCAAAAGGCATCACATCGATATAGGCCTGCACTTTGATTTAACCGGTTTCGCGGCTTCGGATGGTCTAAAACGAGTATTATTCAAATCCTATCTGCATGGATGGAAACAAAACAAAATACAGGATGCAATTAATCAACAACTGGATTTATTTGAAGATAAAATCGGCGCGAAACCAGTTTTTGTGGACGGCCATCAACATGTCCATCAGTTTCCGCAGATACGTTCCGTTTTGATTAATACATTATTGCGACGTTACGACAATACAATTGCTATTCGAAGTACAAAAACCACGCAACGAGATATAAAAGCTAAGATAATTCATGCCCTAGGCGGCTCACAATTGGATAAATCTTTACAAAGTGTACATATACCGCACAATCATGCTTTTGCTGGTATTTACAATTTTAAAGCTGACAGACAGATACTAGAGTTTAAATGGAATGAATGGTTGGCAAGTGCTTCTGATAGTGGTTTGCTTATCATGTGCCATCCGGCTGTACCATCCAAATTTTGGACCGATGAGATTAAAGCGGCGCGTGAAACTGAATGGTTGTGGCTGAAAAGCGAAGCATTTGCTTTGTGCTGGAAGCAGCATCAATGTCAAAAGGCAAACTGGCAAATATTGCTACAAAGCCTAACTCTTCAGTAAACTTTATTTTAATATCACAATTCTAGCCAGTTTCACTACTATTTACAGTATACTTGCATTTTTTAGCCTTTGGCTTGGGTGAATCCCTCTGCACATTCATAATATATCAAGTACACTATTTGTATCGCATTTCACATATATAAACAGGAAGAAGTCGCTCAGGGTTATTAAGGGTCGTTATGATCATATTTGAAAATATAAAAAAAACTTATATCAAAAACAAACAGCAAGTACATGCCTTAAATGATATCAATCTTACTGTAGATACCGGTGATATCTTCGGGTTGATCGGCTGGAGTGGAGCAGGCAAAAGCAGTTTAATCCGGCTGGTTAATCAACTGGAAAAACCTACTTCTGGTATCGTTAAAGTAGATGGTGTTGATTTAAATAAGCTGGATGTGAAGGCACAACGTGCGCACAAGAAAAAAATTGGCATGATTTTTCAGCATTTCAATTTGCTAGAATCCAAAACTGTAGCTCAGAATATTGCCATTCCATTAGTTTTACAGGGCATAAACAAGGAAGAAATTGAGCGCCGAGTAGAAGCCATGCTTTCTTATGTTGATTTGTCCGGCAAAAAAGCGAGTTATCCCAGCCAATTGTCCGGTGGACAAAAGCAGCGCGTTGGCATTGCACGAGCTTTAATTACTGAACCCTCTATACTTTTATGCGATGAAGCTACTTCAGCGCTAGACCCGCAGACAACCCTTTCTATTTTAAAATTATTAAAACAAATCAATAGTGAGCGCAATATTACAATTTTGCTGGTAACCCATGAAATGGAAGTAATCAGTTCTATCTGCAATAAAGTAGCGGTAATGGAGAAAGGTCAAGTTATCGAGCAAGGTTCTGTACTGGATATTTTTTCAGCACCTCAGCAAGAAACAACCAAAAAATTTGTTAGTACCGTTATCAATGCAGAAATACCAGAAGCTGTATTAGAGAGTCTGACAGAACAAGGCAATATATTTAGATTAGAATTTTTAGGTGATTCAGCCAGAGAACCTGTTGTTAATGAGCTAATTTTGAAGCAGCTGGTAGAAATCAATATTCTTTTTGCCAATATGCGTGAAATAGGAGGCGTTGTGCTTGGTAGCATGTTTATTCAGATGAATGGCACAGAAACAGATGTTGACAAAGCAGTGGCGTTTTTGCAGGAAAGAGGCGTTAAGGTTGAAAGAGGTGGTGTATGAATCATTGGATGGATACCTCACTAACAGCTGACCAGTTTGGTACAGCTTTATTGCAGACTTTTAATATGGTCAGCATTTCTTTTGTACTCGGTTCAATACTGGGTACTGCATTAGGCGTTTTGCTGTTGCTGACACGTCAGGGTGGCGTGTGGCCTAAACCTATTTTGTATAACCTGCTAAATATCATTATAAATATTGTCCGTTCATTACCTTTTATCATCTTGTTGATATGTGTCTTGCCGGTTGCCAGTATATTTATTCATACATCTATTGGCACTAAAGCAATGATTATTCCGTTGATAATATTTGTTTCACCCTACATTGCTCGTCTAATAGAAAATTCATTACTAAGTGTGCCCGCAGGAATTATCGAAGCAGCTCAATCAATGGGTGCCACAAATTTTCAGATTATTCGCTACTTTATATTACCAGAGGCGATGCCATCAATACTTCTTGCCCTAACCACAGCGTTGATTGGTTTAATTGATGCCACAGCAATGTCCGGAACAGTAGGAGGAGGGGGGATTGGTGATTTGGCAGTAAATTACGGTTATCAGCGCTTTGATTATGTAATTATGATCGTTACTGTTATCGTGTTGGTATTAATCGTACAAATCATTCAGACTTTGGGTAACTGGCTGGCGGCCAGAGCCAAAAAAAATTAACCTTATAGACGGCTTAAAGCCGTCTTTTTTAATTATAACCTTATAAAATTACGTTCTTTGGTTAGTAGATAACTATTCTATTATCATTGCTGCTATTCAAGAGAATATACAGACTAATTTTATTCTGAGTAAAACCTATGCTCGATATATTCATCAGCGAGCAAATAGGAATTGCAGAGTAAAACAAATTTTTTTTCACGGAATCAATTAATGTTATTAATTTCCATTCAAAAATAAAAAGATATTATTTTATAAAATGAAATTTTAAATTACCCACAATCGGAACAAATGGTATGAAACTGATAAAGTATTTTTTGATATTAATTGTGACATGTCTGGCACTCGTTGCATGCCAGCAAGAACAGAGCAGTACTAAACAGATTGTTATCGGCACATCGCCCGGACCCTATAGCCAGTTGTTTCTTGATGCCATCAAGCCAATACTGGAAAAACAGGGTTATCAAATTAAGCAAATTGATTTTTCAGATTTGATGCAGGCAGACATTGCCTTGCAGCAAGGTAGTGTCGACATCAATGTTGATCAACATACTGCCTATATGGATGCGTTTAACCAAAATAAAAAGGCTAATTTGGTAGCATTAACTCATATACCCACCGTACCTACAGCAATCTATTCCAAACGCCATACCAATCTACAAGCAATAAAAAATGGGAGTGCAATTGCTGTACCTAATGATCCGGCAAATGCTGCACGAGCATACCGATTGTTAGCCAAAGCAGGATGGATTACTCTAAGCCCCTTATCTAATCCAGGTATGATTTCCAAAAATGATATTAAATCAAATCCCTATAAGCTGAATATTACTGAACTGGATCCGGGAAATATTCCTCGCACTTTGTCTGATTTCGATTATTCAGTTATTCCTGGAAGCAGAGCCTATGCAGCTAAAATTAATCCTGATCTGGCATTGCTTCAGGAAGACATTGTCCCTTCATTTGAGCTGGTAGTTGCTGTAAGGTCAGATAATGTGCAAAAACCATGGGCTCAAGCAGTAAAGGCTGCATATAATTCAAATGATTTCAAGCAATATATGCAAACTCATAACACCAAGCACTACTGGTATATTCCTGGAGAAAAAAACTGAAACAGGAATCCATAAAAAAACTGCCTTAAATTAAGGCAGTTTTTTTATTTTTGTATCAGGCTGCAAAGCGTTTTTCAACTTCGCTCCAGTTAACAATTTCCCAAAAATTGCTTAAGTAATTAGGACGGCTGTTACGATAATCAATGTAATAAGCATGTTCCCATACATCACATGTCAGCAAAGGTTTATTATCAGTTGTCAATGGAGTGGCCGCATTGCTGGTTGATACCAGATCCAATTCACCTGCCGGTGTTTTTACCAGCCAAGCCCAGCCAGAACCGAATGTTCCGGCAGCTACTTTATCAAACGCTTCTTTAAATGCATCAAAACTGCCCCATTTAGCATTGATGGCCTGTGCCAAGGCTCCATTTTCAGTTAGTGCCACGCCTTTGGGTGCAAAACCAAACCAGTAAAATGTGTGATTCCATGATTGTGCAGCATTATTGAATAAACCGCCTGAAGATTTCTTAACAATTTCTTCAAGTGGCATATTTTCAAACTCAGTACCCTTAATCTGATTATTCATATTAGTGATATAAGTCTGATGATGCTTACCGTAGTGATATTCCATGGTTTCTTTGGAAATATGAGGTGCTAATGCATCTAAAGCATAAGGCAAAACTGGTAATTTATGTTCCATGGTTGCGATTCCTTCTGATAGAGTGGTTAGTTTGTGTTTTACAGTGCGTCTATCGTTCAGGCAAATGATATCTATTTGCAAATATATAGAACGTTTAACTCACCTTAAACCTTTATATGGTTCGTTAATATTGTAATACACTGCTCTCATCTGCGGCAAATAAGCATGGTCTTAATGGTAAAATTGAAAAAAAAGTTATTAAAGTAAGAATATATGGAAGAAAACAATATAAACAACGAAGAAATCAGTCAGCTGGCCGTTCCACCACATTCAATGGAGGCTGAACAGTCTGTTCTGGGTGGTTTAATGTTGGAAAACAGTGCTTGGGACCGAATCGCGGATGTAATCGATGAAAATGATTTTTATCGTCATGAACATCGGCTTATATTTAAGGGTATAAAAACACTGGTTGAGCTTTCCCGTCCTGCAGATGTCATTACCGTGCAGGAAGAGCTGCAACGAAGAGAAGAGCTTGATGCAGCTGGCGGCCTTGAGTACCTAATTACATTAGCTCAGAATACACCTTCTGCAGCTAATATTCGCCGATATGGCGAGATAGTTCGAGAGCGTTCTATTATGCGTCAGCTGGCACAGGTAGGGACACAGATAGCACGTTCAGCCTATAGTCCGCAGGGTAAAGATGCTGCACAGATGCTCGATGAAGCCGAAAATAGTGTATTTCAGATAGCAGAATCTACCGCACGGTCGAAGCAGGGTTTTTTAACCATGCCAGTGTTATTGAAAGAAGTTGTTACAAGGATTGATTATTTATATTCACGGGACAATAAAAACGATGTAACTGGAGTGTCAACTGGATTTATTGATCTGGATAAAATGACTTCTGGCCTACAGCCAGGGGATTTGATTATTGTAGCCGGACGCCCGTCTATGGGTAAAACGGCCTTTTCTTTGAATATTGCAGAACATGTAGCTATAGCAGAAAAATTGCCGGTTGCGGTTTTTTCAATGGAAATGGGTGGAGCACAGCTGGTTCTGCGTATGCTTGGTTCAGTAGGGCGAGTAGACCAAAGTGTACTTAAAACCGGACAGTTGCAGGATGAACACTGGGGTAAACTTAACGATGCAGTAGTTAAACTTACTGATGCTCCTATGTTTATTGATGAAACCCCAGGTTTGACTGCATTAGAAGTACGTGCACGTGCGCGACGTCTTGCCAGACAGCAAGGGGGTAAATTGGGTCTCATCGTGCTTGACTACTTACAATTAATGTCCGGCTCTGGACGCTCAGATAACCGAGCTTCAGAATTAGGAGAAATTTCACGTTCTCTTAAGTCCTTAGCTAAAGAGCTGCAGGTGCCCATCATCGCATTGTCACAATTATCGCGTACAGTTGAGCAGAGAACAGATAAACGACCCATGATGTCAGATTTAAGGGAATCAGGTGCAATTGAGCAGGATGCTGATTTGATTATGTTTATGTATCGTGACGAATACTACCATCCAGACAGCCAATTTAAGGGATTGGCAGAATGTATTATCGGTAAACACCGTAATGGTCCAACAGGGAAAGTGCATCTGACATTCCAAGGTCAGTTTACTAAATTTGACAATGCGGCCATGCCTGAAGGTTATTTTGATGAATAATTCAGTTTTCAAGCCAGAAAAATAGTCATAAACCAGTGAAATGTTGTAAAATTATACGAAAATAATTCCATATTAACTTAATTTGGGCACTTTTAGGGTTGAATTATGGTTTCATCCAAACCAAGTAATGCTGGTTTTACCTTGATAGAACTGTTAATCGTTATAGCAATTACAGCCATACTTGCGGCTGTAGCCTTACCAGCTATGAATCATTTGGTTGCTTCCCATCGAGCTTATAACCGTGCTGATCAATTACTTGCAATGTTTCAGTTTGCCAGAGCTGAGGCTATACGTACTAATACTCCAGTTTTAATCTGCCCCACATTAATTAGAAAAAATACTTCTACTTCTAATACTTGTGTAAATTTTGGCGATTATGAAAATGGTACAAAATGGCAAGGTTTTATTGCGTTCAGTGATAATGATTTAGATGGTGCATATAATGCCTCTAAAGATACATCAGTACGCACAGTAGCTTTAAATCAGAATTATGATGATAATATAAATAAAATCAAAGTTAAAATGCATTGGGGTGTGTGTAAAAATGGCAAGGCTGATTGTAAAGACGAAATTGCAGAATCCAAAATGCTAGCTTTCATGCCAAATGGTCAGTTTGGATTAGGTAATGGCAAAAATTCATCTAATTGGGATATAGGGCAATCCAGTGTAGCTTTAGAAGTTACTGATGCTAAATATGAAGACATTAAAAGACGAATCATAATAACACCAAGCGGTAAGCCGATTGCCTGTTATGGAAAATCTGGGAATGATTCGGTTTCAAATACTCAGATTTGTACTTCTCAATTATTTAACTAAAATGATTAATATGAAAATATTTGGATAAGTTTATGAATCAATGCCATTCAGTTGTATATTCATTACATAAATTAAAGAAACAAAATGGTTCTACAATTGTAGAAGCAATTGTGGCTATGTTTGTATTGTCATTTGGTGTATTGGCATTGATGCTGGCTCAGATTACAGCGGTGCATACTTCAATTAATGCTGCAAACCAAGGAGAAGTAACAAGAGCAGTGCAAAATTATATCGAACTTATGAATTCAGAAGCCAGAATTTCCCTTAAAGAAAAATTAGATGAAAATAAAAATAAAATATTATATATAGCTAAAGATTATTCAAATTTTGATGATGCCAACTGTAATAATCGTTTAAATATTCATTTAACTAATGCACAAATAACTTCCTGTACTATTCGAAATGGTAAAATAGATGTTTCTTGGAGTGGTCAGGCACTGGACAAAAACGATAAGAATAATAATGTTAATAATAATAGCTTTTCGTATACTCTGACTGCAGGCCAATAATGAAAAAAACATTAAATAAAAATATTAGGATTGTACTGATGAGAAAATCCCATATAGAGCCTCAACCAAAGAATTTTCTAGTCAGACAGCAAGGGTTCAGCTTGGTTGAACTCATGGTGGCAACGGCAATCAGTATTATTGTGTTACTAGCAGCAAGCTCAACCTTTCTAGCAACTTATAAATTAAAAGAGCAGGTTAAGACACGGATAAATTATGAACAAGATGTTCGTAATGCTTCGAATGTTATACGAAGTGATATGCGTCAGCTAGCTAATTTTAGCTGTATGAATCCCCCTGATATTAATGAATTAAATGACATTTTTACTGGAGCATTCACCAACTCTAATAATAAACAGTATTTATCTACTACATTCACTAAAGATATTGGTGTCACACCTGTAGCAGGAAGCAAACCTTTAGTACTTACGTTTATAAATGATAAATTAGCCAATAATATTCTTGCTAGCCAATGCAATACTGACATTAAAAAACTGGGTGAGCATGAAAAACTTGGTGAAGCTGTAAGTGGGGTTGTTTATTTGGTAGGGACGACAGTTTTTGATTCTAAGCCCGGTTTTTATCGTATAAATTACATTAATCAAATGTGGAGTGCTCCAGAGTTGATCGTGAGTAATGTCGTAAAAGCCAAATATGATTTTTATTATGATGCACATAAAGATTCAGAATGTCCACTTATTCACGGAGCTTCGGAGGCTTCAGCTGCTTCAAGTGCATCTGAAGCAGGACAAAAGAAGCCGTTAGAACCAAATATTAGCCATAAACAAGATTTAGATTTGGATTTTTTGCACCCTCCGGTAATGATTAAAACTACACTTAGTGTAAATCCAAATTTGACAAGCACAAGTACAAATAATACTGAAATAGATTATGAAATCAATGCAAGTGTTAGACAGGGTGAAGTTTGTACAAGTGGTAAATAATTTACAGATAAACTATTCTGGAATATGACATCTGACATGAAAATCGATTATAGATCCTTACAAACCAGACAGTCTGGATTTGCATTATTTCTAGTTCTGATAATGATGATTGTTATTGCATTTCTGGTTGTAGCTACGATGCAAAGCACATCAATGGATACTCGAACCAGTGCTAATGATAGTGATCATCAGCTTGCTCTTCAAAATGCTCAGATTGGTTTGAAAGCAGCAGAAGATAGAATTAGCAAATGGCCAGGTTTGAAAACACAACAAATATTTTCATGTGATTGTAAAGATGGATTATGTGCAGCTAATGGGATTGATGCAGCCGCAGTATTAAGTGTTTTAGCTGCTGTTGAAAAGAATTGTGGTGAATTGCCTGATGTTTGGAAACGAACAAATGTTTTTTCAAATATAGATGGCAAAGACAATAAAGACCCATCAACTAAAGTTCAACCAGATAATACCACTCCTTCCTCACCACAAAATCAAGACGTAAAATCTAGATATGTCATTGAATATCTGGGACCCGATAAAAATGCAGGTGTTGGTATATATTTATTTAGAATTACGGCCAAAGGTTGGGGAAAAAATGATAGTACTACTAGCATTGTTGAGGAAACCATTCAGGCATCTCTATATGATTTTTGATAAGATATAAACTTTATACTTGGTGCAGATGCATGAGAAAATATAATAATGGTTTTACTTTAATAGAACTTATTATCGCAGTAGCTGTTATGGGAATACTGGTAGCTCTTGCTTTACCAGCCTATGATAACTATATAGAAAAAGCAGATTTAGCAGATGCTACTTCTACATTGATTATGATCAATCAGGATGTTGCCCAGCAAAAACTGAGTTTGTTTAATAGTAATATACAAAAGTCAAATATAGACGAAGCAATTAAAAATCATGTTGGTAAAAATACTAACGTGGATAGGAAATATACAATAGCCGGAGTTTGTGATAGTACCGATAATTGCAGTGATTTTCATCTATATGCTGAACCAAAAGGGGGAATAAATTTAAAAAAATCCATTTGGATGAGCAGTGATTCAAGTACTTATATTTGTGATAATAAAGACGTCAGTAATATAAGTGATCCCTCTGGAAACCCTGAATGTAAAAAACAATAATTAAAAGCGAACGCTAAAATTTTTTAATACTAATATATTAATGGATAAGAATAAATATCTTAGTTATATTCTTACTATTGATATTTAAACAAATCGATATTTATAATTTCAGCGCAAACAGTTATTTATCCAGTTAAGACGTTGTTGCCGATTTAAAACCTGTAAAAATTCATGTTGAACTTTTAATTCATCTACGTCTTGCTGCATCCGCGGCATATAATGGTTTAAAACATACCGTTTGGCGTCAGCTTCATCAAATTTAGGTTGCATCAGAATCTGATTTAATTGTTCATTTTTACGTTTGTTGTTTGCAGTACGTTGTAAGTTGGTATCCTGATTTCGTTTATACTGCATTCTAATAAATCTGAGTCTGGCTTTTTGCATTTGTGTTAGTTCTAGCTTGCGGACATCACAATTGACTTGTCCAGAAGCAAAAGTAGAGCAAGTGAATGCGAATAGTGCAATGCCGGTACAATAGCGTACTATTTTTTGCCAGCAAAGTGCTACCATTGTGTTCTCCCTTTAATTTCCATCGGACAATATGAGTATACTTCATTAGCAGTCAAGCACATATAATGGCCGTAAACTTGCGTAAAGAATATTATATACTTGGAGTCTTTTATTTATGAATAACTTAAAAAAGCCTGATTTTTTTATTGCACCCAGTATATTGTCTGCAAACTTCGCTTTTCTGGGAAATGAAATAAAAGCCGTTATTGACGCAGGTGCAGACTGGATACATTTTGATGTAATGGATAATCATTATGTGCCGAATCTGACATTTGGACCCATGGTTTGTCAGGCTATCAAACCCTATGCTTCTGTTCCTATAGATGTGCATTTGATGGTAGAGCCAGTAGACGATATGATTAATGCATTTGCTAGCGCTGGGGCAGATATTATTACTTTTCATCCTGAAGCGAGTAAGCATGTAGACAGAAGTTTATCTCTGATTAAAGCAGCAGGTTGTAAGGCTGGGTTGGTTTTAAATCCTGCTACTCCATTATATGTTTTAGAGCAAGTAATGGACAAATTGGATGTAATATTACTGATGTCTGTGAATCCGGGATTTGGTGGTCAGAGTTTTATTCCTTCGACTTTAGAAAAAATTCGACAAGTTCGCTCCATAATTGATACATATGCCAATAATAATGGACGCTATATACGTCTTGAAGTGGATGGGGGGGTTAAGATAGATAATATTGCTGAAATAGCAAAAGCAGGGGCTGATACTTTTGTTGCTGGTTCTGCTATATTTGGGTTTGAGGATTATGGCAAACAAATATCGGCAATGCGTGAACAATTAGCTAAAGAAGGACAAATATAATTAAATCGCATAAAATTAATATGTTAATAATTTATGTTTATATTGCCATATGATTGTTAATTTTATATATTAACATTTAATTTTATATATTCAGTAGGTTATGAAAAAGCAGTCCTTTTATAGCAGACTGCTTTTACTCTCAATTTGCAATTGAAATATTTCTACAAAATGCTTGTTTAATGAGCTTCTTCCCAGTTATGTCCGCTGCCAACATCAGCAATTAATGGAACGCTTAATTTGGCAACAGCTGACATTAATTCTGGTAATTGATGCATTACATCGGAAAGTTCTGATTCTGTTACTTGTAACACCAATTCGTCATGTACCTGCATAATGAGTTTTGATTGCATATTTTGTTGTTCCAGCCAATCTTGCACTGCAATCATAGCTCGCTTGATTAAATCAGAAGCAGTTCCTTGCATTGGCGCATTGATGGCTGCTCTCAAAGCTCCAGCACGTTCTGTACCATTGCTGCTTTTTAAACCAGGTAAGTAGAGGCGCCGACCAAATAAAGTTTCTACAAAACCGTGTTGGAATGCCTGTTCTTTAGTTTTTTCCATATATTCATGCACACCTGGATAACGACTAAAGTAGCGTGATATGAAATGTTGAGCTGCTTGCAATTCGATTCCTAATGATTTCGCCAAACCATATTCGCTCATACCATAAATCAGTCCGAAATTAATCGTTTTAGCATACCGACGTTGTTCAGCTGTTATTTCATTTTGCGAAGTAGAAAAAATTTCTGCTGCTGTGCGTTTATGGATATCTTCATCATTTTGGAAGGCATCAATCAGGGTGGCATCTTTTGAAAGATGTGCCATGATACGTAGTTCTATCTGAGAGTAGTCGGCAGAAACGATTAGCTGGTCGGGTGGGGCGATGAAACTTTTGCGGATTCGGCGGCCTTCTTCTGTACGGACAGGTATATTTTGCAGATTTGGGTTGTTACTAGCCAGTCGACCTGTGATGGCTACGGCTTGCGCGTAGGTAGTATGTACACGCCCAGTGTCTGAATTAATCAGCTGAGGTAGTTTGTCGGTGTATGTGGATTTCAGTTTTGCCAGCGTTCGTGTCTGTAGAATGAGCTTGGGAAGGGGATAATCCGTTGCCAGTTTCTCAAGCACAGCTTCATTAGTTGAAATTGCACCAGATGATGTTTTTTTAAGTCCCGTAGTTGGGATACCCATTTTATCAAATAGAATGGCCTGCAGTTGTTTGGGGGAATTCAAATTAAATGGTTGGCCTGCCAGCTGATATGCCTGTTCTTCAAGTTTGATTAGCTGATTGCCTAGCTCGTGGCTCTGTTGTGTTAATTCTTGTCGATCAATTAATACTCCAGTACGTTCCATGAGAAATAATATGCGCTCAATTGGTATTTCTAGATGATGGTAAAGCTCTAGCTGAGCTGAATTCATTTGCTGCCGGAGTAAAATTTCTAAACGCAATGACACATCTGCATCTTCTGCAGCATAATTCACAGCATCATCCAGAGGCACATCGGAGAAACAAATTTGCTTGGCGCCTTTACCACATAAATCTTCATATTTAATAGTCTGCCAGTTTAGATGCCGGAGCGCTAGCTCGTCCAGACTATGGCCAAGGTGGCTTTCGACAATATAAGAAGCAAGCATAGAGTCGCCAATAATACCATTTAGGCCGATGTTATAATTGGCTAATACGTGTTGGTCATATTTAATATTTTGACCGATTTTGCCAAGCTTATTTGATTCTAGATAAGGCTTCAAACAGGTTAATACCGTTTCTAAAGGTAGCTGTTCATTAACAGCAGTAGGGGTGTGACCTACAGGAATATAAAAGGCTTTACCTGGTTCTAATGCGATGCTGATACCCACTAGATTAGCTTTCATGGCGTCTAGATTATCGGTCTCAGTATCCAGAGCGATGGTCTGGGCGTTTTCTAACTGTGTTTTTAATTCTGTTAATTGTTCATTTGTTGTAATTGCTGAATATTGTTTAGGAATGTTCCTTAGATAATCCGTTTCAGTGCTAATTGCATTATTGTCTGTACCAGAGTTTTTAATGATTTCTGATTCGGCAAACAAATCTTCTGTTGGCTCTTTAGAATCACTTAAGTGATGTTCATCAAGATGCGTTTGCGCTTCTTTTAACCAATTTTTGAAGCCAAGTTCTTGAAAGTTTGGTATCAATTCTTGCCAATTTGGCTTCTGACGTTTTAAATCTTCTATTCCGCGTGGTAATACATCTTGCAGGTTTACGTCTGTTTTAATTGTGATTAACTGGTAAGAAAGAGGGAGTTTAGGTATTGCAAGGCGTAAGTTTTCACCAACTTTACCTTTAATATCGTTGGCGTGCTGGATGATATTCTGCAAGGTTTCATATTCCTTTAACCATTTTACAGCTGTTTTAGGGCCGCATTTATCGACACCTGGCACATTATCGACCTTATCTCCAATTAAACTTAGATAATCAATAATTTGTTCTGGCTTAACACCAAATTTTTCTATTACACCTGTGATATCAAGTTTTTCATTGCTCATGGTATTGACTAGAGTCACCTGATTATTTACCAGCTGAGCCATGTCTTTGTCGCCTGTGGAAATAATTACTTCGTATCCAGCCTGTTGTGCCATGCAGGATAATGTACCTATAACATCGTCTGCTTCTACACCGCTAACAGATAATACAGGCCATCCCATTAATTTGACTAGTTCTGGTAAAGACTCAGCCTGTGGCCTTAAATCTTCAGGCATAGGGGGGCGGTTAGCTTTGTATTCTGGATACATCTGATGGCGAAAATTTTCGCCCTTTGCATCAAATACGCAACAGGCATAATCATGTGCTGTATCCATGCGCAGACGTCTGAGCATATTCAGTACACCGTATAATGCTCCCGTGGGCATTCCTGTAGGACTGGTTAAAGGTGCTAAAGCATGATATGCGCGGTATAAATAAGATGAACCGTCAACCAGTAATAATTTTTTTTGCATTGTAATTCCAGAATTATCAAATTTAGCCCAGAAACTTTCAAAATCATTCAGTTCTTATAGCCTGTCTATGTCAGTATATTGCAGAGCATATCTGTATTTTACGATAAAAAATATGGTTCGTAATTTAAACTATTGGCTTACTGGGTAAAGTATGTTTGCGTAGTTATGGATTCGCAAATATGTAAGTGCTACATGCGATAAATAATAATATTTTATATTGATTTATAATTTGCATATTTCGCATAATATATATTATGTTAAATTATACTATTCATTCTGATCTTGTCTATCTTTTGCTTTTCAATCTTTAGTCACCTTTTCATTCAAATTTGAAATTACTTTTCTGGCAAGTTTATCCAGCTCTTTGCTATGGTAAAGATCCAGACATTTTAGAAAATCAAATTTTATTCCTTTAACTTCCTGCTCAGCCACTGGATTAAAATAATTACGGGATAAATAAGAATCGATTAGTATAATTTCTTTATCTATACTTTTATCAATGTCGTAATCAATCCAGTCTTTTAGCGCACTTACACTGCTGCCTGTATCTTTTGCTACATCCTTGTTTCCTTTGTATGCTTTGGTGACACAAGATGCAAAAACCATATCCTTATAATTTTCTATAAAGGTACGGTTCACTGCCTCGGGAGTTGATGCTTGGCTAATCAATGGCAATAATATGCAGCAGCTGGATATTATTTGCAATTTAAATTTTTTCATTTCAGTCCCAAAAATTGGCTTGAAGTGTTACATATCCCTTTTCAGGCTCATTTTCACTAAAATAACAGTAATCATAACAATAGTTGCTGCGAAATTTTGAATTTATAAAAATTTCGCAGCTTATCTTTCACTATATTTTTTTATGCTTTGATTACTGATGCTGCCAGCGCTCTTGCGATTCGCGTATGACTGATTTAGCTTCGTCGATGTCACCCCAATGCGTTACCTGTGTGGTACCTGCCTTTTTCAAATCTTTATAATGGTTGAAATGAAATTCAATCTGTTTGATTAATTGTGCTGGCAAGTCTGCTAATGTTTGAACATTGTTGCCATTATTACGGTCATCAGCCGGAACTACAACAATTTTGTCATCAACTTCTCCATCATCTACGAATTTCATAACACCAATAATTCTTGCTTCCAGATAAATTCCCGTACTCAAAGGCTGATCAGTGATAATTAAGGCATCCAACTCATCACCATCTTCATCGAGAGTTTGCGGAATAAAGCCATAATTGGTGGGTTTAGCGAATATCACGGGTTCAACCCGATCAAGTTTCATAGCACCAAGTTTGCGGTCCCACTCTATTTTATGATTTGAACCTGCTGGAATTTCTACAACTACGTTGATAATACCGCCGTCTACATTACCGGCATCGAGAATTTTATTGAAATCTGCCATGATATAAATGTCCTGCAATAGTTTTGAGTGGCGGTATTGTAAACAATGGATTTTTGTTTGCCCATATTTTATTGGATAAAATGTTAGTTTTCATTGATATTTTGTTTTATTTCAGATTAAAGTAAGAAAGCCAGTATTTCTCAAATCTGACTTTCTGTATCATTACTAAATCTTGTAACCATTTAATTCTTTGATTTTATTTTCAGATTTATTGATAATACAATTATCAAAATTTATCTGAGTTTCAATGAGGTTTTTAGCTGTCGGTCTGGAAATGCAATATTTATTGATTTCATCTGACCACTGTTCATATGTCTGATTGAGGTTCTGCTGAATATCGTTAGGTATGGTTGACCAAGTAATATTTACTCTTTTAAGTGCATCGGATGCTTTTGCATCCATTTGAGCTGCTTTTTCTTGTTTTATATCTGTCAGATTTGATGCCTGCTCATCCAGCAACTCTTTAGCACGATTATTCAGCATGACGGATTCACAATATTGGTTGGCAACCTGTTGAGCCAGTATTGTATGATAGCCGGTTAGCGAGCACGAAGTGGTTAATGCTATGTTATCCCAGTCTTTTTGTTCTTGTTGTATAGTCGCTTTAAAATCCGGATCAAGATTTGACCATATATTGCGTAGATTAGCTAATGCTTTTGCACGATCCTGCTGGAATTTATTCAAAAGCTGATTTAATTCTTCCGGCGTCTTGGTATTCAGATTTAGGCCAGTACTATCGGAGTCGTCTTCCAGATTTTTATCCGCAGTATTACTCGTTTGCTGCGCATTTACGGTAATGCTTTCACTTGCTGCGCTTGCAGATAAGGTACCGGAACCATAGTTGGGTTGCAGGTCTTTTTTGTTACCAGCAAAAATGAAATACATGGCCACTATAATAATAAGTCCGATAATGATGATTAAAATTATCTTTACGCTATTACTGTGTGCTGGTTCGTTTTGTTTTTGATATGGTTCTTCTATAAATATCGGAACAGTTTCCTGATTCTCATCTTCTTCGGAAGTCGAAGTTTTGGCTTTAGATGATAAAAGTATGGCTTTCTGAGCTTCATACTCTTCTTTGGTTATCGCACCTTTTTCAAATAGTTTAAATAATGCTTCTAGTTCTTCTGTAAGAGAAGATTTATCCATACCCTACCCCTGTAAAAAAATTATGTGATTGTTGATAACATAAAGTAAAGATATATTTGTTGCAAGCTTTTATGCTCGTTTTCAGCAAATAAATTTAGTTTACAGGTTATTGTTATATTGGATGAAAATATACAATTTTCATTTTAGTAATATTTGGGTAATAAATGATATTAGCTAATATAT
This sequence comes from Snodgrassella sp. B3837, assembly GCF_026535955.1. NCBI lineage: Bacteria > Pseudomonadati > Pseudomonadota > Betaproteobacteria > Neisseriales > Neisseriaceae > Snodgrassella > Snodgrassella sp. B3837. The sequence goes on along the minus strand of NZ_JAFNPI010000006.1, from coordinate 147,013 downwards.
TGTACAAGTGTTTTAGGGATAACTTATTCTAAAAATTAATAATTGCTTAGAATTAATAATCAAAAAGTATTTGTATTCTAATATAAAAATGACAATGTTATTATGTTGATATGTCAAAAATTGTCAAAACCGAAATTTAATGGATGTATATGTACGATTGTAGCGCAAGATAAAATATTAAATTAATTATTATAATGATGGTGGGTCGTCAGGGGATCGAACCCTGGACAAATGGATTAAGAGTCCACTGCTCTACCAACTGAGCTAACGACCCAACAGGGAGATAATTATACTCGTCTTTACATTAAAGGACAATATATACAATGGATCAGTTATATTGTCCTTTAAATTTTGATAGAAATATTCAAATTCAATGATCTATAGAGTATCTGCTTGTGCTTTTAATATGCTTTGCCCCCCTAGATAAGGTTGTAAAGCGACAGGAATGTTGATGCTACCATCTTCATTCTGATGATTTTCTAGCACAGCTACTAATGTGCGGCCGACAGCTAAACCGGAACCGTTTAATGTATGCACTAGCTGGTTTTTACCCTCGCTATCTTTAAAGCGCGCTTGCATACGTCGTGCCTGAAAATCTTCACAGTTTGAACAACTGGAAATCTCGCGATAGGTATTCTGTGCAGGTACCCACACTTCTAGATCGTATGTTTTGGCTGCACTGAAGCCCATGTCTCCTGTACATAATATGATTACTCGATAGGGTAATTCCAAAAGCTGAAGTATTTTTTCTGCATGACCAACCATTTCTTCAAGTGCAGCATAAGAATTTTCAGGATGCTGAATCTGTACCATTTCTACTTTATCAAACTGGTGCTGTCGTATCAGTCCGCGTGTGTCTTTACCGTATGATCCGGCTTCGGAGCGGAAGCACGGTGAATGTGCGGTTAATTTCTTCGGTAATTCTTCCTTACTCAGAATGCGTTCACGTACGGTATTGGTAAGGGTGATTTCTGCGGTAGAAATCAGATATTGTTCCTGATTGTTTTCTTCTCCGCCGCAAGTAACTTTATACATGTCTTCAGCAAATTTAGGGAGCTGTCCTGTACCTACGAGTATTTCGGGATTAACGATATAAGGGGTGTAATGCTCAACATATCCATGCTTCTGTGTATGAGTATCAAGCATAAATTGTGCTAATGCTCTGTGTAGTCGTGCTATCGGACCACGCATTAATGCAAAACGGGCACCAGACAGTTCTGAAGCTGTTTTAAAGTCTAAGCCTAGTGGTTCGCCGAGATCGACATGGTCTTTAATCTGAAAATCAAATTGCCGTGGTGTACCAACACGTCTGATTTCTACGTTTTCGGTTTCGTTTTTTCCTATTGGTACATCGTCATGAGGAAGGTTGGGTATGGTTAGGATTAAATTATCTATCTGGCTTTGTATATTTTGATAATTCTGATCAGTCTGTTCGAGCTCTGTTTTAATTTTGCCTACTTCGGCCATCACTTCGTTGGCTTCATCATGTTTACCCTGGCTTTTCAAGGCGCCAATCTGTTTGGACAGGCTATTGCGTTTAGCTTGCAGTTCTTCAGTACGAATCTGCAATTGTTTGCGTTGCTGTTCTAGTTGGGTGAATGCTGCAATATCCAGCTGGAAACCACGGGTTTGTAATTTTCGGGCAACTGTGTCGATGTCTTGTCGGAGTATTTGAATGTCTAACATGATATTAATGTGTTGTTGACGGTTTGTAGCGTTTATTGTAAACGATTAATTGCAGTGATGCAGGGTGAACATCTGCAAGCTTACTGCATGTTAAGTTTTCTGTATGGCAGCTAATTGTTGTGTTTTCTGAATAAATTCTGTCTGTTTGGTTTTGGCTTTGCCAGAATCAATGGCAGTAATTGCTAAATCCACTGCTTCTTCCAATGAAGTAGTGATATCGGATGCATAAATGGCGGCAGCCGCATTCAAAACGACGATATCACGACAAGGCCCTTTTTCTCCGTTTAGTACAGCGTTCATGATATGCAGTGATTCTTCGCTGTTGGCTACTTTAAGGGGTTTCAGGTCTTCGATAACCGGCATGTCGAATTGTGCTGGATGAATATCATATTCCATGATAGTACCGTTTTTCAATTCGGCTACGCGGGTTGTACCAGTGAGCGTAATTTCATCTAGGCCATCGCTGCCATGAACCACAAGCACATGTTTGCTGCCTAGCTGTTTCAGTACACGTGATAATATACCCACTAAATCTATGTGGAATACACCTAAAACCTGATTTGATGCTTCTGCCGGATTGGTTAATGGTCCTAAGATGTTAAATACGGTACGTACGCCAAGCGCTCGGCGTACCGGAGCAACATAACGCATGCTGTTGTGATGATTGGGAGCATACATAAATCCGACACCTAGCTGATCAATACATTCGCCTACATGTTCGGGCGTTAGTTCGAGAGCCGCGCCCATGGCTTCGATAATATCGGCAGAACCACTTGAAGAGGATACTGAACGCCCACCATGCTTGGCAACTTTGGCACCTGCTGCGGCTACGACGAACATACTGGTAGTTGAAATATTGAAAGTATGAGCATTGTCGCCTCCGGTACCTACGATATCTACCAAATGATCCCGTTGTTGTACGGGTACTTTAGTGGAAAATTCACGCATGACTGTTGCTGCGGCGGCAATTTCAGATACGCTTTCTACTTTGATACGTAAACCAATTAGTATGGCAGCTATGATTTCTGGCGCCACTTCCCCATTCATAATCTGGCGCATTAAGTCGGTCATTTCATCGTAAAATAATTCGTTATTGTCCAGTAGACGGTTTAGAGCCTGTTGCGGCGTAATCATATTTATTCTTTCTAGAGTAGATTTCGTTTTGCAGATGTGATTATGGTTATGGGTGTTGCTCTAAAAAATTTTGTAACATCTGATAGCCATATTCTGTGAGTAAGCCTTCAGGATGAAACTGTACCCCTTCTATTCTAAGGGAGCGGTGTCTGATACCCATAATTTCGTTATCATCTGTCCATGCGGTGATTTCAAGACTGTCTGGTAAAGTTTCTTTTTCTATAACCAGACTATGATAACGGGTGCAATTTACTGGATTAGGCAGGCCAGTGAACAATGAATTGTTGTGATGATAAACAGGCGAAATTTTACCATGCATTACTTTTTTTGCACGGACTATATTGCCTCCATAAGCAAAGCCAATGGCCTGATGTCCAAGACAAATACCCAGAATAGGGATTTTGCCGCCGAAATGCTGGATAGTGGCTACTGATATTCCTGCCTCTTTCGGTGTACAGGGACCTGGGCCGATGACAATTTTATTTGGAGCTAAGGATTCTATATCTTTCAGAGTTATTTCATCATTGTTTTTAACGGTTATTGTTTCACCTAGCTGACCAAGGTATTGCACGATGTTGTAGGTGAAACTATCGTAATTGTCGATAAATAGCAGCATTAGCTTTACCTTGTATTTTTGGGTGTTAATTGAGATTAGATAATTTTAGTTAAGGTCTTAAAGCAAGCTTTCCAATGGTAACCATGATAGTATTTTTACCCAAGCTCGTTTCCACACACTGGTATCTGGGTCATGATGATAAACCTTGATTTGATTTTTGTCGTTATTTTTCAACCATTCTAGTTTTCCCTCAGGTGAGAGTTTTACTTGATAAGTCACGTCAGGTAAGGCCTCATTGATGGCCTGATTCATATATTGTGCCATTTCGGGTGATTGAATAACAACACCCATTTCGGTGTTGAGTCTGGCGGAACGTGGGTCGAAGTTCAGGGAACCAATATAAAGCTGTTGTCCGTCTATAGTAAATGTTTTGGCATGAAGACTGGATTCAGAATTACCTGTAAATGCCCTGTCACGGTGACCTTTGATAAAACCCTGATTTTTCAGTTCGTATATTTCAACACCCTCTTTTAATAAAGGAATACGGTAGCGGGAATAGCCCGAATGGACTACTGGTACATCTGTTGCAGCCAGTGAGTTGGTAAGAATTCTGATTTTTACCCCTTCTTCTCTGAGTTTTTGCAGATATTCTAGACCCGTTTGAGTTGGTACAAAATAAGGAGTTATAACCAGTAAATCTTTTTGTGGTTCAACAACTGATGCGGCAAGTGCATTCAGAGTTAAACTGACTTTTTCATATTTTATGATATGTTGATAATTGGTATCTTTTGTATCTGGAGCAATTACAATACCTGTCTCGATATTTTGCTTAGCTGTTTCCTGTTTACTTTTAGGCAATGCTTTTTCTGGATTGTCACTTACTAAAATTAAATGTGCCCACTGGTAGTCAAGTGAGCCATCTAGTAAGCGATTGACGAAATTGTCACGATTATAGGCATTGTCGTAACTATCTGCACGCAAACGGTTGAAACTACGCCGCTTAAATACTGTCATACTAGGTTGAAGTTTGTTGCGTCTGTGAACTATGCTGCTAAAATCATATGCAGATGCACTGTTCCAATAGCGATCGAAATTATTAGATACCTGATTGACGATAGGACCTATGGCGAGAATATCCAAGTCAACAAACAACGTACCTTTTCCCATATCGAAATACTCATCACCGATATTACGCCCACCAAGAATGGTAGCCTGATTATCTGCAGTGATGGATTTGTTGTGCATGCGTCGGTTTAATCGCGCAAAGTCGGTAATGTAACTTAACGCGCGCCAGTGCCTATGGATAAAGGGGTTAAATAACCGGATTTCGATATTAGGTTCCTGATTGAGAGCCGTGAGAACTTTATCCAGTCCTACTGTGTTATTGTCGTCCAATAGTAGACGGACATGTACGCCTCGCTGAGCAGCTAAGACAAGTTCGTGGAATAATAGCTGCCCAGATGTGTCATTGCGCCATATGTAATACTGAACATCCAAACTTTTCTCAGCTGCACGTATCAAGGCAACACGTGCTGCAAAGGCTTCATGGCCATCATCAAGTGGGTATATACCCGAAAATCCCGGATGCTGGCTAACAAGAGAAGCATTTGCATAAGCTAATGAAGATGGGATATCGGCTGCAACATGGGTTTCTGTTGTTCTTCCCTGAAGTGACGGTAATGTCTGACAGGCAGTTAATATAAAAAGTGTGCACAGTTTGAAACAGATAGTACAGATTTGATTAAATATCTTACTATTCATGTGCATACCATATGTTGATTATGCTGCTAAATTTTTTAAACTGCATGGAGCCAATAGCAATTTATAAACCTAAATCTTGCCATATGGAATCGATTTTGGCTATGGTTGTTGCATCTTTGCGTATCACTTTGCCCCACTCACGGTTAGTTTCTCCTTGCCATTTATTGGTGGCATCCAATCCCATCTTACCTCCTAGGCCACTGATGGGGCTGGCAAAATCGAGATAATCTATTGGTGTATAATCGATTAGTGTTGTGTCCCGTACGGGATCCATGCGAGTGGTAATAGCCCAAATGACTTCTTTCCAGTCACGTATGTTGATATCATCATCCACAACAATTATATATTTGGTATACATAAATTGCCGCAAATAGCTCCAACATCCCATCATGACCCTTTTGGCATGTCCAGCATATTGTTTTTTCATGCTGACAATAGCCATACGATAAGAGCATCCTTCGGGAGGAAGATAAAAATCAATTATTTCAGGAAACTGCTTTTGTAATAGAGGAATAAATACTTCATTCAAGGCAACGCCTAGAACAGCAGGCTCATCTGGCGGTTTGCCAGTGTAGGTGCTGTGGTAGATAGCATTTTCACGCATAGTGATGCGTTCTACAGTGAAAACTGGAAAATAGTCCTGTTCATTGTAATAACCCGTATGATCTCCATATGGGCCTTCGAGCGCTATTTCATCTGGCTGTATCACGCCTTCAAGCACAATTTCTGCTCTGGCTGGTACATGTAAATCGTTACCAATGCATTTTACTAGTTCGGTACGTGAACCTCTTAATAATCCGGCAAACTGATATTCGCTCAAGCTGTCTGGTACGGGAGTAACTGCTCCCAGTATTGTGGCCGGATCACAGCCAAGTACAACTGATACAGGATAAGGCTTATGAGGATATTTTTGTTTAAATGCCTGAAAATCAAGTGCTCCACCACGGTGTGCTAGCCAGCGCATAATGAGTTTGTTTTTTCCTAGTAATTGCTGTCGGTAAATACCAAGATTCTGACGTTTCTTGTCCGGTCCGCGGGTGACGGTTAATCCCCATGTTATGAGTGGCGCTGCATCTTCTGGCCAGCATTTCTGAATAGGAAGCTGCGTTAAATCGACGGCATCTCCTTCAAGAATGATTTCCTGACAGAGTGCTTTTTTTGTGATAAGTGGCGCCATACTCCATAAATCTTTGAGTAAAGGAAGTTTGGCAAAGGCGTCTTTAATACCTTTGGGCGGTTCAGGCTCTTTCAAATAAGCTAGAGTTTTGCCTATCTCTCTTAATTGAGCAGTACTTTCTGCGCCCATACCCATGGCCACTCGCTCTGCTGTGCCAAACAAATTGGCTAAAACCGGAAAATTATATGGTTTTCCTGACTGACTGACTGTTTTTTCAAACAGCAAAGCCGGCCCTTGTTTGTGTAATACCCGATCTGCTATTTCGGTTATTTCCAGATATGGTGATACAGGGATCTGAACCCGTTTTAATAGCTGCTGCTGCTCGAGCATGGCAATGAATTCTCGTAAATCACGGTATTTCATTACTTTAACTTTCAAAATTCATTTACTGTGTAATCGTTGTTGTACGCTACTGTATTCGCCTTCAAGTAGTAAAGGCATAGCTGTCAGTGACTTTTGAATTGCTTCATTGATTAAGTTTTGTTCCTGGGCTTGTGGTTTATGCAATACATAGCTGACAACAAGGTTACGGTCACCGGGATGGCCGATGCCAAGGCGTAAGCGATAAAAATCTGGGCTGCCAAGCCACACCTGAATATCTTTTAAGCCGTTGTGACCACCATTGCTACCACCTTGTTTGAATCTTATCTGTCCGCAAGGTATGTCAAGCTCATCATGAACTACTAAAATTTCTGCAGGTGTAATTTTATAAAATTTTGCCAGCGCCAGAACAGAAGTGCCAGATTTATTCATGTATGTAAATGGCTTTAATAGCCAGATTTCTCTATTAGCCTGATTAACTCGTGCGATTTGTCCAAAAAATTTTTTTTCTTCTCTGAAACTGGTTTTCCATAATCTGGCCAGTTCATCGACAAAATCAAAACCGATGTTGTGACGTGTATGTTCATACTCTGTGCCCGGATTGCCCAGACCTACTATGAGCCGTATTTGGGACATAGATTTTCCTTAGAATGTTTTGCAAGTAAGATAATTAAATACAAGAAAAAACGGATTACTTTTTTTGTTGTGCTTTACGACGTCTATTTTCTTTTGGGTCGATAAGTAATGGCTGGTAAACTTCTATGCGATCCCAGTTGCACAGGATGTAATCATCTTTAATTTTTTTGCCAAATACACCTATAGGGGCTGTACGAAAATCAATTTGTGGAAATTGTTGTGGCAGATCTGATTCTAATAATGCCTGACGTGCTGTGGTTCCCGCTGCGACTTTACCTTGCCATAGATGCTGACATTCAGATGTTGCGTACACGGCTTCAACCATAATATCAGTCATCATAGCGTCTGTCGGCTTCCTGAATAAATGCATCTACTAGTGTAGTAGCTATATGGTTGAAAACAGGTCCAATTAGTGCTGAAAGTACGGCACTAGAAAATTCATATTCCAAGCGAAAATCAATTTTACAGCCTAAATTATCGATAGGGGTAAACTGCCAGAAACCTTCTAGCCGGCGAAACGGGCCGTTAAGCAAACTCATTTGTATTTTGTGAGGTCTGTGATTGATATTCCGAGTAGCAAAGGATTGGCGTATTTTCATGTAATCCATATGCAACACTGCTTCAAGTGAATGTTCATCTCTTTTTAAAATTTCTGTTCGATTACACCATGGCAAAAACTGAGGATAATCTTCAACGTTATTGACTAGATCAAATATGTGCTCGGCACTATGGAGTACTAAAACGCTTTTTTCAACTGTTTTCATTTTTTGTCACATTTATTGCGATATGGAAGAGAATTAGTTTGCATGGTAATCAAGCTGTCAAAGTCAGAAACAGGTGCTTAACTTCAGACCATGCATCACCCTCTTCCACACCTTTGATTTGTCTGTCGATGTGCGCACATGTCTGCAAAGCGCCTAGTAAACGTTTTACACCAATGCGTTTGGCTGCCAGCGGAGCCAGAGTCTGTTTTTCTCCCCATAAGCGCAGGCTTTGGCGTAATTCGCTGAGGGGTTTTCCTTGTTTTTGTGCTGCCAGTAAGCGTAATAAGGTACGGATGTCCTCACTGATTACCCATAAAAGTAATACTGGTTCATTGCTCTCTGCTGCCAGTCCATCAAGCAGTCGTACCATCCTTTCGGAATTGCCACTCATCCATGCAGCTGATAGCTGAAATACATCAAATCGCGCCACGTTTGCCACTGCAGCTTGTGCTTCAGGCAGTGTAACAATATGACCAGCAGGATGGATAAGTACAATTTTGTCAATTTCCTGTTTTGCCGCTAGAAGATTACCTTCCACTTTTTCAGCAAATAGTGCTAAAGCATCGTTGTCGATGCTAAGCTTTTCTTCAGCTAGGCGTTTTTTTATCCATTGAGGTAAAGCTGTCTGGCTGACTGCTTTGGCTTCATAGACTTGAGCGACTTTAACCCAGCTCGCAAACCATTTACTCTGTATTTGTGTACGTTCCAGTTTAGGCAATATCAGCATCAGACAAGTGCTTTCTGGTAGATGCTCAGCAAGTTGCTGTAGTATTGCCGCACCTTCTTTGCCAGGTTTGCCAGATGGCAAATGTATTTCCAATAGTTTTGTATCAGCAAATAAACCTACAGATTGTACTGAAGCCAATAGAGATGACCAATCAAAGCCAGATTCAATTATGACGACTTCACGCTCAGAATATTGCTGCTCGCGTGCGCCTGTTCTGATTTTGTCTATAGCCTCTAGCCGCAATAAATCTTCTTCACCATGAATCAGATATGCTGCGGCCAGAGGATGGATAGATATTTCACTCATTCTGTGGTATTGACGGGTAGAAAAGCCAAACGCCGCACTATTTGTTCTGCTGCATCGGTACGCATGTCATGCCAAATCATGTTTTGTTCGTTTTCTTTTGCCAGCACTTCATGATCAGAATAATCCATATAACGATTTACAGTTACTTGAATAGGATCTCCTAATGGCTGGTCGTGGCGATAAGCTTGTACCGTAACGTTCAGTGATAACAAATATTCACTGGCTCCACCGGACAAGTCTACAGAAGATGTAGTTGAATCCTGAGTAGCAGCAATTACTTTTACGACCACATCTGGCTGTTCGGTATCAACAACAACATCTGGCTGACGCCGCAATACTACTTCTAATGCCCGTTGCATACTACCACCATCTATTTTCCAGCTGTGATAGGGCAAAGGTGTATCAAATGCGGATGTGCCTTTCAGATGAAAGCCACAGCCGGACAATGCAAATAAGATAGTCAGTACCAGCCATTTTTTCATATCTAATCCTTTACGCTTAAGCCAGTTTGCTGCGTAATAAAGTTTGCACCTGCTGCGGGTTGGCTTTGCCGCGTGAAGCTTTCATTACTTGACCTACTAAAGCGTTGAATGCTTTTTCTTTACCTGATTTAAATTCTTCAACAGATTTCTGATTTTTAGCAAGCACTTCCTCGATGATTTGTTCTATAGCGCCGATATCTGTCATTTGTTTCAGGCCATCACGCTCAATAATGGCATCAGCAGACAGATTACTGTCCCACATGGTTTCAAAAACCTGCTTAGCTAATTTGTTACTTAAGGTATTATCTGCAATCCGGTTAGTCAGTCCAGCTAGACGCTCGGCACTGATCGGGCTGGCTGAGATGTCAATTCCGGCTTTATTCAGCGCAGCCGCAAGTTCTCCAAGCATCCAGTTGGCTACAAGTTTGCCATGCCCCTCTATTTTTGCAGCTTGCTCAAACCAGCTGGCCTGAATATGGTTACTGGTTAATAAGCGTGCATCATAGTCAGAAATACCATATTGCTCTATGAAGCGTGCAGCCATTTCTTTTGGTAGCTCAGGCATGGAGGCTTTGGCCGTTTCCAGCATTGTATCTGTAATTACAACCGGCAATAAGTCTGGATCTGGAAAGTAACGGTAGTCATGAGCATCTTCTTTGCTGCGCATTGCACGTGTTTCCCCCTTATTGGGGTCAAACAGGCGAGTCTGCTGAATAACTTTGCCTCCGTCTTCAATCAATTCGATTTGCCGTTCAACCTCGTAATTGATGGCCTGCTCCAGAAAGCGGAAAGAATTCAGATTTTTAATTTCACAGCGTGTTCCGAATTCAGCCTGTCCCTTAGGGCGCACTGATACATTGGCATCAATACGAAATGAACCTTCTGCCATATTGCCATCACAAATATCTAGCCATGTAACTAAGCTATGCATTGCTCTAGCATAGGCAACGGCATCGGCAGCGGAACGCATTTCAGGTTCGGAAACTACCTCTAGCAAAGGTGTACCGGCACGATTTAAATCAATGCCGGTATAGTGTTCGAATTCATCATGTACAGATTTGCCAGCATCTTCTTCCATATGCGCTCTGGTCACGTTGATGATTTTAACTTCATCACCTACTACGATTTCCAGCTGCCCATGCTCTACTATCGGCAAATCTAATTGACTGATCTGATAGCCTTTTGGTAGATCAGGGTAAAAATAGTTTTTCCGGTCAAATACGTTTTTCCTGTTAATTGTGGCATTCAATGCCAAACCAAGCTTGATGGCTTTATTTACCACTTCGCGATTCATTACTGGTAAGGCACCGGGCAAGGCGCAATCTACTACATTTGCCTGAACATTCGGCGCTGCACCAAAAGCAGTAGAAGAACCACTAAAAATTTTGGATTGTGTATTTAGCTGAACATGGATTTCCAGACCGATTACAGTTTCCCAATTCATTCTGTTTTCTTTCAATTCGTATACTGGCTGTTATTGTGCAAATGGTGTTCTGGTATGCCAGTCACTATGTTGCTGTATTTGATGTGCAATTCCAAGCAGGCGGCTTTCGGCGAAATAGTTACCGATGAGCTGTACGCCCACAGGCAGTCCACTGGTGGTTTGACCGGCGGGTAAGGCGATGCCCGGCAATCCAGCTAAGTTAAGTGAGACGGTGTATATATCAGAAAGATACATTTGCACTGGATCGTTACTGTGGCTACTTAGTTTCGGTGCAGCAGTAGGTGCTACCGGAGCCAAGATAATATCGCATTGATTAAGTACAGCTTGAAAGTCGTTGGCAACCATACGACGTAGTTTTTGTGCTTTAAGATAATAGGCATCATAGTAACCATGTGATAATACATAGGTACCAATCATGATGCGCCGTTTTACCTCTTCACCAAAGCCTTCAGCACGGCTTTTACTGTACATTTCATCTAAATTGCTGAATTCTTTTGCTCGGTATCCGTAACGAACACCATCATACCGAGATAAATTGGTACTGGCCTCTGCTGATGCCAAAACGTAATAAGCCGGAATGGATAATTCAGTATGCGGCAAAGAGACATCAATAATTTCTGCCCCTTGTTTTTTCAGTATATTTAATACTTCCTCAATGGATGAATGTACTTGTGAATCAAGCCCTTCTCCAAAAAATTCTCGTGGCAGCCCTATTTTTAAACCCTGAAGCGGACGGTTTAAATCTCGAGTGTAGTCTTCCTTATCACGCTCTATACTGGTGGAATCTCGTTCATCAAAACCGGCCATACTGTTTAGTAGCAAAGCGCAGTCTTCAGCAGTTTGTGCCATTGGGCCGGCCTGATCAAAACTGGAAGCATAAGCCACCATGCCAAAGCGGCTGATGACACCATAAGTAGGTTTCAGACCAGTGATGCCGCAATGAGCTGCCGGTTGACGGATAGAACCACCAGTATCTGAACCTAATGCTGCCGGTGCCAGTCGCGCCGCAACAGCAGCGGCAGAACCACCGGAGGAACCACCAGGAACATGATCATGCTGCCAAGGGTTTTTGGTAATGCCATAATGTGAGGTCTCAGTAGTTGAACCCATGGCAAACTCATCCATATTGGTTCGACCCAGTGTGACCATACCTGCATCCAGCAAATTCTGTACTACAGTGGCGGTATAGGGGGCGGTAAAATTATCCAGCATTTTGCTGGCACACGCGCTGCGCCAGCCTTGCTGGCAAAAAATATCTTTGTAGGCTATGGGTACACCTGTCAATACACTGGCTGAACCTTGTGCCAAACGGTTATCGGCAACTTTGGCCTCTGTAAGAGTATGTTCTTTATCCAGCGTAATATAGGCATTCAGGCTGGGATTATCCGCTGCAATGGCTGCTAGGTATTCCTGTGCCAACTCGCTTGCTGAAGCCTGTTTGCTTTGCAGTAAATCACTGCATTGTTTCAATGTGTAGTTTTTGGGCATGGTGGTCAGATAATGTTCAAACAGTGTGATAAGAAGCTGTCTGTGATAATTTCAAAAATTAAAGATATGGCTTAATTGGCAAATCTGAACTTATTCGATTACTTTAGGTACAAGGTACATATCTTTGCCAACCAAAGGTGCACAAGATTGTATAGCCTGATGCTGATCAGTTTCAGTCACGATATCATTGCGTAGACGTAATGCGAGTTCATGAGGATGTGCCATCGGTTCAACTTCGTTTGTATCGACTTCCTGCATTTTTTCGACCAGTTCGAATACATGATTAAGTTCTGCCAGCATATTATTTCGCTCAGCTTCTGAAAGACTCAAGCGAGAGAGGCGTGCGAGCTTATCTACATCACTTAGTGTTAAAGCCATCAAAAATCCTTAAATTTGATTTAGCAAAACGAGCAAACTGCGGTATCATTGCGCGTTCTGATTCGGTTTTTACATAGTCAGGAATTATAACCGAAATCCCTATTCTATGGCGCATTGATTTGCTTTGGTTAATGTGTCAAACAACTGCTTTTGCCATACTGATAATTTTAAAGTTCATTAGGACAGCCCCATGTTTCGCTTTTTTACCAAATATTTATCCAATGATCTGGCTATTGATCTTGGTACAGCTAACACTCTGATTTTTATTAAAAATAAAGGCATAGTATTGAACGAGCCATCTGTGGTGGCGGTACAGAACGATACGATAAATGCCAAAAACGGCATGCTGGCTGTGGGAACGGCGGCGAAAAAAATGCTGGGCCGCACACCGGGTAGCATTCAAGCAATCAGACCGATGAAAGATGGTGTGATAGCTGACTTTAATGTTACTGAAAAGATGCTGAAGCAGTTTATAAAAAAAGTGAACAATAGCCGTTTTACTGCTCCGCGTATCGTAATCTGTGTACCTTGCGGTTCTACTCAGGTTGAGCGCAAGGCTATTCGTGATTCTGCTCTGGCAGCGGGTGCATCTATCGTAAACCTGATTGAAGAACCGATGGCTGCAGCGATTGGTGCTGGTTTGCCGATCGAAGAACCAACAGGGTCCATGGTGGTGGATATTGGCGGTGGCACTACTGAAGTGGGGGTAATTTCGTTATCCGGCGTGGTGTATTCCCACTCTATCCGTGTGGGTGGTGATGCGTTTGATGATGCCATTATCAATTATGTGCGCCGCAATTATGGCATGTTGATTGGTGAGTCAACTGCTGAGGAAATTAAGAAAAATATCGGTTCTGCTTTCCCCGGGATGGAAGTTAAAGAAATTGAGGTTAAAGGACGCAATCTTGCTGAAGGTATTCCGCGCGCCTTTACAATTAGTTCTAATGAAGTGCTAGAAGCGCTGACAGAACCTTTAAATCAAATTGTGCAGGCTGTTAAAAATGCTCTGGAACAAACACCTCCGGAATTAGGTGCAGATATTGCCGATCGTGGTCTGGTATTAACCGGCGGCGGTGCTTTGCTGAAAGGACTTGACCGTTTGCTGTCAGAAGAAACCGGTCTGCCAGTTATGATTGCAGAGGATCCTCTTACCTGTGTTGCCCGTGGTTCTGGCCATGCGCTAGATATGATTGGTAAGATGAATTCTGTATTTGTATCTAATCCTTAAATGCCGTAATTTTTGTTCAATGTAATTGATAATGGCAGAGCCTTCACTAAATTTTGTTCACAATGGTCTGCGCAGTACCAGTAAACTGGTTGTTCTGTCACTGGTTTCGGTAGTGTTGCTTTTGCTTGATAACCGATATGATGTGGTTAAAATAAGCCGCAATTATATTGCTACGGCTTTGTACCCGTTTCAGTGGCTGGCTATGCAGCCGGTTAACGCTGTTTCCAATGGTATGGTTTTTCTTGAGAAGCAGCAAAATCTGAGCAATGAAAACAGATTATTGAAGGCTCAGAATGCACAATTAAAATTGCAGCTTAGTCAGCACGCAGTAGAGTTAAAGTCTGTGCTTAATCTGAATCAGCTGAATCAGGTGCAAAAAGCAGCTTTGCCACAGGCGCAGGTAGCGCAGATTGTATCAAATGACAGTAATCCGCTTGCTGATAGGTTTATTATTAATAAAGGTAGCCATCATCAGATTCGCATGGGAGATGCAGTAAGTGATGAGCATGGCCTAATCGGACAGATTACTGCAGTTCAGCCTTTAAGTTCGGAGGTTATGCTGATAACCAGTACTAATGCAGTGATTCCGACTATGGTTATGCGCACTGGAGTTCGTACATTGGTTTATGGTCGCTCTGGTAGTTTGGACTTGCGTTATTTTCCGGCTAATGCCAGTTTATTACCTAATGATTTGCTGGTAACGTCTGGAATGGATAGTGTTTATCCAGCAGGCATACCAGTTGCTACCGTCACAAAAGCACAAAGTGGTAATGGTTCGCCCTATTATCGTGCTCAGATTGAGCCGGTGGCACAAATGCGTAGCAGCACATTTGTGCTGGTTATTCCCCAAAAGCATGGGCAGACAGCTCATTATTCTGCTGATGTAGCAGTGACTAACCCAACATCCGCCAATCATGACTGAAGTTGACAGCCTGCACCGCCATACCCGAAAACGGCTTATTGTTTTGAGTCTTGTGGCTGCATTATTTCTAGATTTAATTCCTATTCCCCAGCCACTAGCCGGTTGGCTGCCAGCCTGTACGGCAATGATGACTTTGTACTGGAGCTTACACCGGCCGCAGAATGTTGGTATTGGCATGGCTTTTATACTTGGTCTGATTGTGGATGTTGGTCAGGGTACACCATTTGGTCAGCATGCACTTGCTTTGATTGCTGCGGTGTATGTAATTGAGCAAAACCGGCACCAGATGCTTGGTTACTCATATGGGTTTCAAGCACTAACCATTTTTGGTAGCTTGATGCTGATGACACTAATTTTGGTAATTGTTCATTTTTTTTCTACGCATCAGTTCACAGGCTGGAATCTTTTTGTTTCACCCTTTATCAGTGCTTTGCTCTGGCCTCTGTTATCTAAATTCATGCTTTATCTCGCCTACTCTAGACGTCTATGAAAGCACTGCAATTTCGAACCAAAAAAAAACGTCCGTCCAAACCGGCTCAGTATGGTGATCTGGGTTTACGGATTGCAGTAGCATTTATATTAATTATTGTTTGTTTTTGCCTGTTAATTGCACGCTTTGTTTATTTACAGGTTATCAAATATGATGATTATGTTATTGCGGCTACCAATAATCGTATTTCTCTGATTCCTACGCCACCGGTACGCGGTGAAATTGTAGATGTTAATGGTGTAGTGCTGGCCCATAATTATCCCGCATATTCGCTGGAGATTATCCCTAATCAGGTGCCGGGAAAAATTGATGATACTATTAATGCTTTACGCGCTTATGTAGACATCACACCCAGTGATTTGAAACGTTTTGCTAAATTTCGCGCTGATTACCGGTCTTACGATAAAGTCCCTTTAAAACTAAAGCTCACCATGGAAGAAGCCAGCCGCCTTGCAGCTGAACTATATCGGTTTCCGGGTGTGGAAATAAATGCCCGGACTTTTCGGGATTACCCGTATGGTGAGTTACTGGCACATATTGTTGGTTATATCGGCCGTATTAGTGACCGTGATATGGCGGCGCTGGATAAGGCTAATCTTACTAACCTCTACCGTGGCAGCACACATATCGGCAAAATGGGGCTGGAAGAATATTATGAGCGCCAGCTGCACGGTGTGCCTGGATATCGTGAAGTTGAAAAAGATGCTCAGGGTCATATTGTTCGGACAATAAAAACCGTACCAGCCATTCCAGGGCAAACGTTGAGGCTAGGACTGGATATCCGTGTACAGCAGGAAGCCGACCGGCTGATGAGCAATAAACGAGGTGCGTTGGTGGCGATAAATCCGCAGACCGGAGCCATTCTAGCAATGGTATCCAAACCAAGCTACAACCCTAATTTGTTTATTGATGGAATAGACACGGAAACCTGGAAAAGTTTGAATGAAGATTGGCGCCATCCATTATTGAACCGAGCTACACAAGGGATGTATCCACCCGGTTCTACTTTCAAACCCTTTTTGGCTATGGCTGCACTTGAAAGTGGCAAACTAAATCAGAACACCGTCTTGCCTGCTCCAGGTGTATGGAGTATTCCTGGCTCTACGCATCAGTTTCGAGATGCGGCACGAGGTGGACATGGTTCTGCTAATCTGAGTAAGGCTATTCAGGTATCATCGGATACATTCTTTTACCGGCTTGGCTACGAAATGGGTGTTGACCGTATGTCGCCCTATCTGGCCGAATTCAATCTTGGTAAACAGACCGGTATTGATATTAATCATGAATATGCAGGTGTGTTGCCAACTCGTGCATGGAAAGAGAAAAGATTTGCTCGTTATAAGCCACAGGCACGGGTGTGGCAACCGGCCGATAGTGTCAGTATGGCCATTGGACAGGGTTACAATGCGTATACACCATTACAAATGGCTTTTGCTACTGCTATTTTGAGTAATGATGGCATTGTTTACCGTCCTCATCTGGTACAGGCTTTACTCGACCATAATTCCCAAAAAATGACCTTGATTGATCCTCAGCCTGTCAGAACTGTGCCATTTAAACGCAGCAATTTTGAATATGTGAAGGACGCAATGCAAAAAGTATTGAAGCCGGGTGGAACTGCTGCTGCAATCGGCTCTGGTCTGGGTTATACCATGGGAGGTAAAACGGGGACGGCACAAGTGGTACAGATTAAGCAAGGTGCTCGTTATAACGCTGCAGCACTAAAAATGCAGTTACGTGACCATGCTTGGTTTATTGCTTTTGCACCGGCTGACAAACCTCAGATAGCTATAGCTGTAATTCTTGAAAATAATGGCTGGGGAGCTACGGCTGCACCATTGGCTCGACAGCTGGCCGATTTTTATCTGTTGAAACTCAAAAATCTTCCTAGCGCAGGTGTGGCCAGTAATACTTCTGATTTGCCGGTAAATGATTTATCCAATAATGCCATGATGGATGCGCAACAGCATGATGAGCATAATCAGGCTGCTCTGCCACCATTACTGCGTGCCTATCATCCACAGTCAGGCTTGTGAGATAAATAAATATGATTAATGAGAAGCAATGGTTGAAACGTATCTGGTATAAGCTCTGGGCACCGATGGATGTATGGCTGTTTTATGCTATGTTGATAATCTATGTCATGAGTTTATTTCTGCTTTACTCGGCAGATGGACAAGATTTTGGCCAGCTGGAAAATAAAACTTTGCATACTATTCTTAGTTTTATTTTATTATGGCTGATTGCACGGACTCCACCGCAGATATTAAGTAATTTTGCTTTACCCCTTTATGGTTTAGGTATATTACTTTTGGTAGGTGTACATTTTGCTGGTATCACTGTAAATGGCTCTACTCGCTGGCTAAATATTGGGATAGGACGAATTCAGCCCTCAGAAATCATGAAAATTGCTGTACCAATGCTGATTGCATGGTATTTTCAGAAAAATGAAAGTAATATTCGCTGGTATCACTATATTATTGCCTTTGTGCTGATATTTATCCCTGTAGCACTGATTTTGAAACAGCCTGATTTAGGTACTGCCACTTTGATTATGGCTTCCGGCTTGTTTGTTATATTTTTTGCTGGTTTACCGTGGAAAGTTATTATTACTGCGATTATCGGGTTTGTGGCTATGCTGCCTATAATTTGGAATTATGGGATGCATGATTATCAGCGTATGAGGGTACTGACTTTGCTTGACCCTACTAAAGATCGTCTTGGTGCTGGTTATCATATCCTGCAATCGATGACGGCTATTGGATCAGGAGGAATCTGGGGAAAAGGTTGGCTCGAAGGAACTCAGACACATCTTGATTATATTCCTGAATCCACAACTGACTTCATTTTTGCAGTTTTTGGAGAAGAGTTTGGTCTGATTGGCAATATTCTGCTAGTGAGTGTATATACATTTATTTTGGTGCGCGGTTTATATATTACGCTTAAAGCACCTACTTTGTATTGCCGTACTTTAGCTGGTGCACTGACTATGACATTATTTTGCTATGCATTCGTTAATATGGGCATGGTTAGTGGTATTCTGCCAGTGGTGGGAGTGCCTTTGCCATTGGTAAGCTATGGTGGTACTGCTACTTTATCAGTAATGGTGATACTGGCGATGCTAATGGGTATTAGTAATCAACGTAAAAGCTGACTTCAGCTCGAATAATTTATACTGATAGGTATTGTGAAAAAATATAAAATCGAAACCAATTTTTGGTTTCGATTTTATATTGATTTAAAGCTTGCTCTTAGTTAATTAAGCATCAGGAATGTTTATTTGGGGCGATGAACCAGTACTTCATCAATTAATCCGTATTTCTGTGCTTCTTCTGCTGACATAAAATTATCACGGTCTGTATCTTTTTCAATTTGTGCCAGTTTTTGGCCAGTATGACGAGCCAAATGTTCGTTTAACTGTTTTTTCAGTTTGAGTAATTCACGCGCATGAATTTCGATATCAGATGCTTGTCCACCTAAGCCGCCGCTGATGAGAGGTTGGTGAATCATTACACGGCTGTTTGGCAATGCGAAGCGTTTACCTTTAGCTCCGGCAGATAAAAGGAAAGCTCCCATACTTGCAGCCTGACCCAAGCATAAAGTAGCTACATCTGGTTTAATAAAATTCATGGTATCAAAAATAGACATACCGGCAGTGACAGACCCACCCGGTGAATTAATATAGAGAGAAATATCTTTATCGGGATTTTCGCTTTCCAAAAATAATAACTGCGCTACGATCAGATTGGCGGTTTCGTCTGTAACAGGCCCTACCATGAATACAATCCGCTCTTTAAGTAAACGTGAATAGATATCGTATGCGCGTTCACCACGGCCGCTTTGTTCGACCACCATGGGTACGAGACCAAGATTCTGTATATGTGACATGTTTTTTCCTCAATAGAAATAAAAGCACCCAAGCAGCTTCTCAACTACTTTGGTGCTTTTGGTCATTTATTCAATGTTTGCTATGTTTAGGCCTGTGCCTGCTGTCCCATTACTTCATCAAAAGTAAGCACTTTATCGCTAACTTTGGCTTTACTGAGGACATAGTCTACAACATTTTGTTCGATAGCCAGAGAAGTTGGCACTTGCAGATTTTTTTTGTCGCTATAGTACCAATCAATAACTTCCTGTGGATCTTCATAGCTGTCGGCGAACTCATTGATAACTTTACGTACCTGTTCTTCGCTTGGCTCCAGTTTTTCTTCGCGTATCAATTCGCCCATAATCAGGCTAATGGCTACTCGGCGACTAGCTTGTTCATTAAACATGTCAAGCGGCAAGTCCAAATCTTTTTGATCCATACCCTGCGCGGCAAAATTTTCTTTCATGCGTGCTGCCATGCTTTTAGCTTCTTCGGTAATCATAGAAGTAGGTACTTCAATAGGTGTAGAGGCCAGCAAAGCGTTAATAGCGCTATCTTTTGTCATTTCACTAACGCGACGGTTTACTTCTCGGCTGACATTTTTTTTGATTTCAGCACGCATTTTTTCTACGTCGCCGTCTTCAATGCCCAGTGATTTGGCAAATTCTTCATTTACTTCCGGCAGAACAGCTTCAGAAACATTTTTTAGAGTAATGGTAAAAATAGCTGTTTTACCAGCGAGCTCTTTGCTCTGGTAATCTTCTGGAAAGGTAACTGATACTTCTTTTACATCACCTTCTTTCATACCGGCAATACCTGTTTCGAAGTCAGGCAGCATCTGGCCTTTCCCTAGTAAGAACGGATAGTTTTCAGCAGATCCTCCAGCAAAAGCCTCTCCATCAATTTTGCCGGCAAAATCAATGATTACCCGGTCTCCAATTTGTGCTTCCCGTTCTACGTGATTAAAACGGGTACGCTGCTGGCGCAAGATGTCAATTGTTTTATCGATTTCTGTATCACCGATTTCAGTACTGAATTTGGTGACTTCCTGAGAAGTTAAATCGCCGATTTTGATTTCTGGAAATTCTTCATACACTACAGCAATTTTGTAGAATTTTTCATCGTCCTGATCTTCATCTTCCAAAGCGGTGAGGCTTTTCAGGCCTGCTACTTTGAGTTTTTCAGCTACAATGAGGTCTTCGAAAGCTTTATGGGTCATTTCGTTCAGCACTTCATCGCGAATGCCATAGCCATACATGGAATCAATAATTCGCAGTGGTGCTTTACCAGGGCGAAAGCCATCAACGCGAGCACGTTTCTGTGCCACTTTCATTCGTGCATTGACTTTTGCCCGGATGTCTTCCCAGTTCAGAGCCAAAATAATTTTACGCTCTAAATTATCTAATTTTTCTACTGTTACGCTCATCGTTAACCCTTAGATGTCAGTTAATCTGATTTGTTTGATTTGTCTTCAGGCACTGCCTGGGCTGTCAGTACCCGGCATTCTTTCATGCAGACAAAATTAAATCGCAAGTTTACCATAAGCCTTTATAAAAGCCTATGTAATGTCCGAGACACTTGCAGTAATTTATGGTTGCACAGGATTTTTGTCTTTTTTCATGATTCTTTCTGTTTCGTGCCAGTAACCATCTTCATGCTTTTGTACTATTGCTATGATACCCTGCTTTATTTGTTTAATCTGATCAAAATTCACGATTGCATTGCTGCTAAGGCGTGCTGGTGATAGTAAAGATAAATGATTGAGAAGATAAAAGCGAGAGTCTTCCAGAGCTTCCAAAACAGACCAGTCTTCGATGTATCGCCCCTGCCAGCATAAAGGATTTATTGGTATGTGAAAATGTGTGTTGCCCGTAGGGGTAAAGAGCATGCCTCGGATTATACTGGCTTGCCGGAGCTCTTCTGGTTGCACAGATAACTTTGCCAGCGATTTTTTGGCTTCTAGACTTGTGCTCAATGCTAGCTGCTGTATGATTTTATCCCTTTTGTTTTTCAGCAGATCTGACTGATTCAGGCCATTAAAGCTTTCCAGTTCATTTGAATAACTACCATAATATTTACACGCCAATTCCAGATGATATTTCTGATTATTCAGCTGTACGATGAAATCCATGGCTCCCGCTGTACGCTGCTTATCCATCACTGTCAGATTATGGGCAATGAGCTGGCTATGAGGGGCATTTAAAAACCAGTATTGCAATAATTTTTCTGCGTATATACCCAGATGGGATTGGTAACCACTGTGTCTTTTCAGGAATAAATATAAATCCTCGGGATGTTTATCAAGAGCGAGTAAAAACCGAAAGCCATCATCCCCAAGTAATTGGGAAATAGGCAATTCTACGGTAGAAATCCATGGTGATGGAGCGGTTAGTAAACTAGCCAAATCGCGTACAATGGTTTTTTTTAACCGCCACCAGATGGGATCAGAAGCATAATTCATGAGTAGTGCTTTCTCCTTTATAAACATGATTTATTGAAAGTTAATCTTGCTTTTTCTGAATTTGCTGGTTAATGGTGTTATAAAAGCCACGTAAGATGTCAATATCTTCGGTACTGAGTTGCGCTCGGTCAAACATGGCAGCCATACGGCGCATTAACCTTGTTTCATTACGCCGGTTAAAGAATCCGGCTTTATCCATTACCTGACGTAGATGTGCCACCATATCATGTGTTTGTTGATGTGTGGCCAGATTTTTTGGCTGTATCAAATGGGCCATACTGCTGTTTACGTGGCTGAATAATTCATAACAGATTACCTGTACGGCTTGAGCTAGATTTAGTGAAAAATATTCAGGATTACCGTTGATGGTAATTAGGCGATTGCAGCTTTGTACTTCCTCAATACTTAGTCCATAAGTTTCATTACCGAATACTAATGCAATTTTTTGCCCAGCTCTGGCTGTATCCAGTAATGAAGGCATAATTTCGCGTGGTGTGTACAAAGGAGCTGTCAGCTCACGCCGCCGACTGGTAAGGGCACAAGATAATGTGGTATCAGCCAGAGCTTCATTAAGTGTGGCTACTACGTGTGCGTTTTCCAGCACATCTTTTGCTCCAGATGCAAGAATAAAGCTTTCTTCCGGTAAAGCAAATGTGTCTGGATTGGTACTGTCGAATACTGGAGGCTGCGTTGTCATGGGAGTTTGCATCAGATTTGGTGCGACCAGTGTCAGGTTGGTGAGCCCCATGGTTTTCATGGCACGTGCTGCGGAACCAATATTTGCCGGATGGCTGGTACGTGTGAGTACTACAAGTATGTTACTTAAAAAATCGGGAAGTACGGGTTTGTTCATGTTTAATATTAAATCTGGGGAAGAGCTCAGAAATAGCAGAATGCTGATATATCCAGCATATTATAGCAAAATGAGTTTATATATTCTGTATATGAAAGTAGCCGGTTTTGGAAAAAGCAATTTTGCCGTATAATTAATTTCTCTATTCCATTGCCGCTATGTTGTTTTAATGCGGCATTTGTTCTTTAAAACACGTCTTTTCTATCTGTTTGAAGCTTTTATCAGCCATATCACGAGAATGAGCATGAATCCTATTTTGACTACTGCCTGGAAAGCAGCGCGTAAAGCCGGCCAGATGATGCATCGCGCCAGCAGCAATTTAAATAATATTAAAATTGACAATAAAGCTGCTAACGATTTTGTTTCTGATGTTGATCGTGAGGCGGAACGAATTATTGTTAGCACTATTCAGGAAGTATATCCCCAGCATGCTATTCTGAGTGAAGAAGCCGGCCAGCTGGGAAATATTCATGCTGAGTATCAGTGGATTATTGATCCTCTGGATGGAACTACGAATTATTTGCATGGACATAAGCAATATGCTATTTCTATGGCGCTATTGCACAAGGGAACATTGGCTGAAGCACTGGTTTATGCTCCAGAGCACAATGATCTATATGTTGCCAGCCGTGGGCAAGGTGCGCTACTAAATGACAAACGTATTAGAGTAAGTGGTCGTATTGACTTGCTGCGCAGTCTGATTGCTACCGGATTTCCGGTGGTTGATCAAAGTATGATGAATACTTACCTAGCCATTTTAAAAGATGTGCTGGCTAAAACAGCCGGTGCACGTCGTGAAGGTTCGGCCGCATTGGATTTATGTAATGTAGCCTGTGGCCGTGTGGATGGTTTTTTTGAATTTAATCTTAAACCTTGGGATGTTGCCGGCGGTGCTCTGATTGTTCAGGAAGCTGGTGGGATTGTTACCGATATGCAAGGTGAGCAGGCATGGCTGGACAGTGGTGATATTGTAGCTGCCAATCCGAAAATTCTGGCTCAATTATTGCAGATTTTTGCACCTCATTTGGCGGTATAATGTAAGTAAGTTGTGATGGTTTAGGCTAATTCTGGTTAAATCATCACAAACAAAATTACTGTGAAATTTGCTGAAGGCGATAACATGAAAAAACTACTGTTTACTGCATTATTAGCTTCTTATGCTAGCCTGCTGATGGCTAAGGGCATTGAAGCAAATAATGCTTGGGTTCGTTTTAGTGTGCCTGGCATGTCATCCAGTGGTGTATTTATGGATCTGGATAATCAATCCGGCAGGGATGATATATTGCTTAGCGCTTCGACACCGGTGGCGATGTCTGCTGAAGTGCATGAAACGGTAGAAACTGACGGTGTGATGAAAATGCGTTCTTTGCCCAAAGGTTTGCCTTTACCTGCTGGCAAAGTGACACATTTACAGCCAGGGAAAATGCATATTATGCTGATGGGTTTAAAAAAACAATTGGCTAAAGATACTACTATTCCAGTGCGATTGACTTTCCGTCATGCACGCCCCCTTATTCTGAATGTGCCTGTTGCTATAGGACCCGCTTCTGCTGATATAAGCCAAACTGAAAATTCTCATCATATGCATCATTAAAATAATCTGTGTCTTAAATTAAATGACGGGCAAGTAAATTTTAAACAGAATTAATTTATTAACTCTGTTTTCAGATGCGGACTGATATAAGTATTTTTATATGGACTTAATCCACGCTTTTGTAAGGCTTGGATTGTTTTCTATTGTAACGGTTATTTCAGAATGGATTTGTTTTGAAGCCGACAAATCCATATTCTGAAACAATTTTAAATTAATTTTTTATGATTTCATTATTGCATTCAGGCAAATTTTGGTTGAAATTGCTGGTTTTTGGCTGCCTGAGCATATTTTTACTATTGGCCATTGATATGGCTGTGTTGCATTATTTGTTTAATGCTAAAGAAATTAATAAACGTGCTAATGAGTTTGTGGCCGATAGTGGCAGACAAGTTTTTTTTGATGCAGATATCAGCCGTTCTATGTTTCCGCGCCCTACTGTGACATTACATCAGGTGCAGGTTAAAAATGTTGCCACTAAAAAAAATGACATTAATGTAGGCGAGATGAAAATCGGCTTGGGCTGGCAAAGTTTCTTTGGCCGCATGACAATTGAAAAGTTGCAGCTTAACGATGCAAGTATCAATCTGGTACGCGGTAGTAACGGCCAGTGGAATCTGGCTGATTTATGGCAGAAAGCATATTCGGGTAAACGTTTACATATAAACCGGCTGATACTAGAAAACGCTAAATTTAATATTCAAGACGATGAGAACTTACAGTATATTAAGCAGATGAATCTTCAATGGCGTAATCTTGGCAGCTCCAGTGCACTGCAACTGGAGGGAATTTTAGGAGGCCAAGATATGCAAACTCTGCATTGCAAGCTCAATGCTGTTTATCATCCTGATGCTGTGATGCAGTGGAAAGATGTTAATCTGGAAATAGATACGAAAGTCTCTGTTTTGGGTAAGAGTAACGGCCAGTGGCATTTTGATGCACGCTGGTTGCCACAGCAGCAGTTATTGCAGACAGCTGCTGTGCAATGGCAGTGGCATAGTCAGCGTAATCAGTTGCATGTGACCGGCAATGGGCAAAACTGGCAGGTAGGCTGGGCTAAACTGTTTTTACCACAATTAAATGGTGTTGCTACAGCTCAGATTGGTGATAATGCGATTAATGCCACGGTGTCTTCCACCAATACCAGCTGGTTGCAGAATCACTGGTTTTTACCTCAGTTTCAGATTGACAGCGGTTGGCAAAGCCATTTGTTCCAGACCGCGCTTACTGTCAGCGGTCAGCTATCATGGTTGGATATGCGCCACTGGAAAATTGACAATTTTTCGGTGAATAGCCACCAGGATACTGTCAATGCCCTACCCAACTCCCGTTTCATCAGTGATTTATCTGGCAGTGTTCAGGGCGACGATGCCGGCAACGGTCAGCTTAATCTGCAAGGCCAGTTTGATAATCAGCCTGTCAGCATTTCTCTTGACTATCAACATGATAAACAGCAAGCAAAAATAAACGGAAGCATTCATCTGGCACAGTTAAATTTACGCCCTTATGCAGATAACAGTACTAGTTTGCTCCCGCCAGACTGGCAACAGTTATGGTATCGCTGGTTTAGGAAACGGTCGCTTACGGCACAACTATCCATTGATTCTCTGCTCACACCAACGGTAGTTGTGAATCAGTTTAAAACTCAGTTGTCTCTAAATGCACGTACATTGAATTTGGACCCTATCAGTTTAAATATGTATGGTGGCAATACTGATGGATTGTTGCAGGTGACTAATTCTAATCCTTTAAGCTGGAAAGCACGGCAACATGCACGTGGTGTGCAAATGAAATCATTTTTACAAGATACATTTGGTTTGCATAATCTTGATGGTGAAGGCGATGCAGACTTTGATTTCCATGGAACAGGTGTCAACCGTCAGCAATGGCTTTCCAGTCTTTCGGGTCAGGCGGATATCCATATTCGTCAAGGTGTGTGGAACGGTATTGATATTAATAATATTCTGCAAAATAGTGACAGTCAGACAACTGTAGCTTACAACGAAACTAGCCAAACGCCTTTTCGCTATATTCGCTTGCAGATTCCATTGAGTAATGGAAATACCAGAAGTAGCCGTATGGAACTACATGCTGATAATTTTGATATCAAGGGTACTGGTGATGTGAAGTGGTTACAACAACAGATGGATTATAATGTTCTGATTGCCACTCGACGAGCACAACAACAGACTTTACTGCCGTTACGTATTAACGGTACGTTTACTAGACCCTCATTCTCCATAGATTATCAAAAACTTACTGCTGGTTTACATACTTCTCAGCAAAAGCAGAATAGTCTGCGGCAGACGTTGCAACAGCAATGGCTCTGGCTAAATCAGGGTAGCGGTGCATCAGCTGAGCATAATGAAACTGTACGGCTGCCATGAGTGCTTATGTCTTCCATAATTGGCCACAGCCAGATGAGCTGGCTCAGCAGTTGGGAAATGATGAGCAGGCTGAGGTTATAGTTGTAGCCGAAAGCTGGCCGAAGACATTATTGGCTACCTCAGCCTCTGGGCAAGCGATAGTGAGGTTTTGGACTCAGGCAAGATTATTCTGGCAACAGCAACCGGTATTCAGCTATCCATTTCGAGCGGCAGGTAAATTCCTTCTGATTCGGCCTCAAGAATATAAGCACTGGGTGCAGTTTTACTCGGGTTTTTCACACGATAAGGCTGACATTGGTGTTAGTGGTTTTAAACCTTGGCTAACATTGCCTCCCACTCTAGCAGTTAAATCTGTAGTGGTAATCGGTGCCGGTATTTCTGGAGCTGCCACTGCTTTTGCTCTTGCCAAACGGGGGATTGCGGTCACAGTAATTGAACAACATGCCATCGCCAGTGCTGCCTCTGGCAACTATCTCGGGCTGTTGTATGCCAAAATTTCTCCCAATTATACTGTGCAGACAGAGTTGTTGCTGGCAGGCTATGGATTTAGCCGTAGCCTGCTTCAAAATAGTTTGCCAGTGGGTCAAGGCTGGCTAGACTGTGGTGTACTCCATTTGAATTACAATGATGCTGAAAAAAATCGCAATGGATTATTAGCTTCGCAAAATCCTGATAATGCTTTGTTTCGATCTATCACGCAGACTCAGGCTGGTGATATTGCCGGTATGGAATTACCTTCAGGGGGATTATGGTGGCCATTTGGTGCTGCCATCAATCCTTATAGCTGGGTTGATGCTTTGCTTAGACAACCTATAATTGAGGTGTTGACTGCAACTAAAGTTACAAGTGTTGCGTATCAGAATAATGGCTGGCAAATTGTTTGTCAGAATATGAATCGATCATTCACTTTGGAAGCATCCCATGTAGTTATCTGTGCCGGAGCGGACAGTGATACGCTCTTTCCAGTTGCTGGCTGGCCATTGCATAAAATCAGAGGACAAACTACCACAGCTTGTTTTAGAACTGATGTTATAAAACCAACCTGTGCGCTAAGTGGAAATAGCTATATTACCCCCGCATGGCAGGATAAACTTTGTTTTGGTGCCACTTTTCATCCGAACAATACCGATAACAGCCTAAATGAAGAGGATGAAAATGTTAACTGGCAGCAATTGCGCCGCTGGCTACCACATCTCGCAGCAAATCTGAATCCGAATGCAAAACCACAGGGACATGCGGCTATACGCTGTGATGCATTTGATCATTTGCCTTTGGCTGGGCCTGTGGGCAATGCAGAGGCGATGCTGCAACAGTATGCCCGCTTGCGTTTGGACAAAAATTATCGGCTTAATCAACCTTGTCCATGGCAGCCAGGTATGTTTATTAATACAGCTCATGGCAGCCGAGGTTTGCTGACAGCGCCTTTATGTGCCGAAGCAATTGCTGCTGCCATACTAGGTTTGCCCTCTCCTTTATCTGTGCGGCTGCAACAAGCTTTGCATCCCAACCGCTTGCCCATTAGAGCGCTAACACATCATTTATCATTTCCTTTGACTGCTTAAAATTTCTCATTTTGCTAAAACTTTATAGTATAGGTATGATGAATGTAATGTTATACTATAACATTAAATTGTCATTGGGCTGATCCGGTAGAGGCATCACAATGTTTTCACTTTTGCTATGCGGTGTGGGTAAACGGTTGATGGGTGTGGGCGTTATTTTGGCTTTGATGTGGTTGATGTATGCATGGGCAGTGAGTGCATCATGAGTATTCAGGTAGACAATGTCACGGTTAGTTATCGCCAGCGACCAGCTATCCATCATCTCAGCATTGATTTTAAACCAAATGAAATGTGGGCAATATTCGGCCCTAATGGAGCGGGTAAATCCACGTTGCTCAAAGCCATTATGGGGCTAGTACGACCCGATAGTGGTGAAATTTACTGGCAGCATTTACAGCGCTCTGATATAGCTTACCTGCCTCAGCAGTCGGATATTGACCGCAGTCAGCCTATGAGTGTGTTTGAACTAGTTGCAATGGGGTTATGGTATGAAACTGGTTTCTTTGCGGGTATCAGTAAATCTATGCATCAGCGGATTATTGCAGTATTAACTCAAGTTGGTATGCTGCAATATCAGGCACGCAGTATCGCTCAGTTGTCTAACGGCCAGTTTCAACGAGTATTACTGGCACGCATGTTGATTCAGAATGCTCGTGTTTTGTTGCTTGATGAACCATTTAACGCAGTTGATGCTGCTACAACTTTTGCTTTGTTGGATATTTTGAAAGCATACCAGCAGCAGAAGCAATGTACGGTGATTACGGTTTTGCATGATTATGAGCAGGTGCAGGCGTATTTCCCCTACACTTTGTTAATTGCTCGGGAAAAAATTGCAGCGGGTAAAACGGATCATGTATTGACTGAACAATATCT
The DNA here is from genome assembly GCF_026535955.1 of Snodgrassella sp. B3837. Lineage (NCBI taxonomy): Bacteria > Pseudomonadati > Pseudomonadota > Betaproteobacteria > Neisseriales > Neisseriaceae > Snodgrassella > Snodgrassella sp. B3837. Next base: position 117,918 of record NZ_JAFNPI010000006.1, on the reverse strand, counting down.
GCAACAGGCGGCCGCAGCAATGCAGCAATACGAACAGGATCAGTGGTGTAACAGGTAAATTAATGAATATGGCCTATTTACTCTTTCAGCCTTTTGCTGATTACGATTTTATGCGTTATGCATTATGTTCAATTGTATTTCTGGCTTTAGGTACTGCGCCGGTTGGGGTTTTTTTGATGATGCGGCGTATGAGTCTGGTTGGGGATGCGCTTGGGCATGCTATTTTACCGGGTGCAGCAGCCGGCTATATGCTAGCTGGCTTAAGTTTACCAGCAATGAGTTTAGGCGGGCTTATTGCTGGCCTGTTGATGGCATTGCTGGCCGGTTTGGCCAGCCGATTTGCCAATGTGCGCGAGGATGCCAGCTTTGCCGCTTTTTTTCTTACCTGTTTGGCCTTAGGTGTGGTGTTGGTGAGCCGTGGCGGAAACAGTGTTGATTTATTGAACTTACTCTTTGGTTCGATTTTATCAGTCGATAAGTCAGCGCTGACGCTGGTGGCGATAGTGAGCAGTATATCAATGCTGGTATTGGCCGTGATATATCGCCCGCTAATGCTGGAAAGCATAGATCCACTTTTTCTACGTGCTGTGAACGGTAAAGGCACGCTTTGGCACATTATTTTTTTAATACTGGTTGTGATGAATCTAGTTGCTGGATTTCAGGCTTTAGGAACACTGATGTCTGTAGGTTTAATGATGTTGCCCGCTATCAGTGCCCGTTTGTGGCAGAAATCTATGGGCGGTATTCTGATGATAGCAGCTATTATTGCTGTGTTGTGTGGCTATATAGGTCTGCTATTGTCTTTCTATATTGATTTACCATCTGGGCCGGCTATTATTCTGTGCTGTGGTCTGGTTTATATACTGTCATTATTTGTTGGCAGTGAAAGCGGTATTCTATGGCGAGTCTATAAACGTCAGCGACACCATGTTGCTTAGAGATAATTTTTGCATCATAAACCACTGAAGGATATATAAAAAATGAAACGAGGCTTTTTTATTTGCCTGCTTAGTATGTTTCTGTGTAGTTTAGCCAGCCTGCTTCAGGCGGCACCGCTGCCGGTTATCACCAGTTTCAGTATTCTGGGCGATGTTACACGGCAAATTGGCGGTGAACGTGTACAGGTCAGAAGCTTGATTGGTTATGATCAGGATGCGCATATGTATCAGCTGGTCAGTAAGGATTTACGCGACATGCGCTCAGCCAGACTGATTCTACTTAATGGCTTAGGCCTAGAACCATTGTCTTTGCAACGAGCTGCTCAACAAAGCCGTGTACCTTTGGCTACTGTTACTCAGGGTATTCAGCCTTTGATGATGGCAGACGACGGCCACGACCATCATCAGCACACAGACCCACATATATGGAATGACCCGGTTCTGATGCAGACCTATGCGCGTAATGTTGCCGGAGCATTGATTAAAGTTGATCCGCAAGGCAAAGCCTATTACCAGCAGCGGCTGGCGGCTTACCAGCGCCAGCTGGCGGAGCTCAATAACTGGGCTACTAAAATATTTAATACTGTACCGGCAGACAAACGTAAGGTTTTGACTGGTCATGATGCTTTTGCCTACATGTCCAAGCGTTACAGTATTCAGTTTATTGCTCCGCAAGGTGTAAGCACTGAAGCCGAGCCATCAGCGCGACAGGTGGCAGCAATTATTAGCCAGATACGCCGTGAGCATATCAAAGCTATTTTTATAGAAAACATTAAAAATCCGAAAATGGTGCAGCGAATTGCCAGCGAAACTCAGACAAAAATCAGTGGTCGTTTGTACTCAGATGCCTTGAGCAACGGAGCGCCAGCGGCAACCTATATCGATATGTTCCGTTTTAATGTTAATGCACTCGCTGCGGCTATGAAATAGATTGAGAATACAGTTTCAGAATTCTTTTGCCGTTATTACCTAACAGAATACATATTTAGTTTTGCAATGCCAGCCGCCAGTTGTGTACATCAGACTGGCGGCTTTGTTCGAAATTTTCCAGCATTTCCAGTTCAAAACGGGAAAAACCTGCTTGTTCTCGTGCTTCGATATTTACATAACCTCGGAAAATAAATAAATCATAACGGCTGAGTAAACGCCGAAATAAAGCCTGTGGTTCTAGCCCTCGTTGTGCGCATAAATACTGATACCAATAATTTCCCACTTGAACATGGCCTACTTCTTCGCGGTAGATAATATCTAATACTGCACAGGTATGCTCATCTCCTTTTTGTGCAATTTTAGAGCGCATTCCTGGGGTAACATCCAGCCCACGTGCTTCCAAAACGCGTGGTACCAAAGCCATCCGCAGCAGTGGGTCGAATGCGGTTTTATAGGCCATGTCCCATAAATGATTGTGCGCAGCAAAGTCACCATAATCATAGCCGAAAGCTTGCAGACGTTGCCGCATAAGCTGAAAATGATGTGCTTCTTCAGCTGCAATACGTACCCAGTCGCGGGTAAATTCTTCTGGCATGAGACGAAAGCGGTAGGCTGCGTCTAGCGCCAGATTGATTGCATTAAATTCAATATGACAAACGGCGTGTAATAAAGCCGCATATCCTTCCTCGATTGAAAATTTACGGCTTTTCACTTTAGAAGGTGGTACCAGCTTAGGTCTTGCGGGATGGCCGGCAAAACGAAAATCACGTATAACAGCCGTTACCTCCCTCTTCAGAGCATTGGCTGGTGTTTGAATACATAATTTATGAGCAGTATGGCTCAAAGAACATTTTTCATCAGGCAAAGTACTTAACAAAGCTGATTCCAATAAGGCAGCAATGGACATTTTCACAGAAAGGGGTAAAAAACTGAGCATTCAGTATACATGCGCTGCAGTAACAAAATAAACTTTGATTTAAACTGAATTTACATTTTAGATAGTGTTTATCGCTGCTTAGTTTTACAATACACAGAATTAATTTTCTCTAGAGGTTAAATTTATGAAAACAACACGTATACTTAAAGTGGCTCTGCTTAGTCTGTCATTGTCTGCCGCCCTACCAGCTTTGGCCGATCATCAATGGCAAACCTGTGCTGAAAAACAGCAACAGATTGATAATCAAATGCAATATGCCCGCGCTAATAATAATCAAAGACAGATTAACCGTCTTAATGCACAAAAAGCCGATATTGCGCAAAATTGTAACAACAATGATTTGCGTCAGAAATATCAGCAGAAAATCGCTAAGCTAAATAATAAAATTGATGAAACACAGCGTAAGCTAACAAAAGCTCAGGCAAAAGGCGACAACAATAAAGTAGCAGAGCTGCAAAACAAAATGAATGAAAATACAACCAAACTTCAACAGGCAAAACAGAATTATGCCCGTTTTGAGCAGGCTGCTAAACAGTAAAATAGGCTAATATCCACACCAATAAAAAAGCTGATTTATCCGCTTTTTTATTGGTATTTTTATGCCAAGTGCAGACGTGTCTAGGTCTTAGTCCAGAATGGCATGACCTATCAAACATTGATTTTCTGTTCCAACTTTATCTGTAAACAGCTAAAATATTCAATAATTGTTAAGCAAAGGAGTATTTAATGCGGATTTTGTCTCAGGCTGTACTCAGCGGCATTTTGGCTTTCAGTACTGCATGGGTTAATGCAGGCGGACTGGAAACTTTGCAAAAATTCAATGCTGATACAGATGGTATTTCCGGACAGTTTAGTCAGTCAGTGAAAAGTAAAAAGCGAACTCAGACAACTGCGGGTATTTTTGCTATTCAGCGGCCGGGGCTGTTTCGCTGGGAATACACCCAGCCCTATAAACAGATAATAGTAGGTGATGGAAACACTGTCTGGCTTTATGATCAGGATCTGGCTCAAGTCACAAAACGTGCTCAAAATCAGACAATTGGCGATTCTCCAGCAGCCATTCTATCTAATAAAACAGCCTTAAATGCCAACTATTCATTATCTGATGATGGTAGCAGCAACGGTATTGACTATGTCCGTGCCTTACCTAAACGTAGTAATACAGGCTATCAGAATATTCGTATCGGTTTTAAAGGTGAGAATCTGGCTAATATGCAGCTAAAGGATAGCTTTGGTAATCTGACTACGATTACATTCAGTAAAATCAATACGCATCCACAATTAAACCGGGCACAGTTCAAGTTTACACCTCCCAAAGGTGTAGACGTTCTAACTCAGTAAGTAAACTTATAACAAGGCAAACAGACAGGTTAAACCTGTCTGTTTTTTTGCATTAGCAGCGATGAACAAATGTCCGTCCATTGTGACTACTTCGACACCAACGCGGCCGGAACATCATCCAGTCCATATCATTGTCCCATCTACGTTGCATGGCCCAGCTACGCGCCTGCTCTAGCTTCACCTGATTGATATAATTATTCCATGCCAGCTTGTAGCAGCTTTGAAAAATAGGCAAGTTTACTTTCTGCATGTACTCTTGAGCTATTTTGGCATTAGCAGGGTCAGAAAAAAAAGCTGGATTCTGCATCTGAGCCTGCATCAGCTCAGCGGTGCGAGGGTCGCACTGAGCAGCTAGATCAAGTTGTAATTTTTGCTGTGCAGCTTTCTCTGCCGCAGCCCGTGCTGCTTTTTGCTCTGGGGTAGCACATGCAGCCAGTATGAAAGCTGTCAGGATATATATAGATAGTTTACGCCAGTGCATGTTGAATCCTTCAAATCAGCCGTTTATTTATTTTATCCATTATACGCCAGTATATTATGGCGTTCAGTTGCTGGTAAACTAAAGTAATGCTGGTTTACGCTGCCAATAAGGCCGGTAGTTTTGTAATAACTTCCAATGTAGTGGGTGTGAAGATAGAGTTGTCTGTAATCCTCCCTGCCGGTCGGTGCGTAATAGAGTAACACCTTCTTGTTTCAGTAACTGTTGAACCTCTGTGTGAGGATGGCTATAAGAATTGGCAAAGCCGGCACTGGCTACTGCATAGATAGGAGCCACAGTACGAAGAAAGTTTTTTTCACTGGAATGTTTACTACCATGATGGCCTAATACAAGAATCTGACTAAATAAATCATCACCATAAGCCTCTACTAAAGCTCGTTCTCCTTGTTTTCCCAGATCTCCAGTTATTAGCAGTGCCTTATCAGCGCTGATCACTCGCAAAACACAACTGTAATCATTTTTTTTATTATTCTGTGTTACTGGTAGATTCAAAAACTCAAACCATACTCCATCCCATTTCCAGTTTTCACCACCTAGGCAGGGTTGCACCGGAAAGTTATAGGCTTTGCTCTGTCCAGCAATAATTTTCAGTGGTTGCAGCTGTTGCCTAATTAACGAAGCACCACCATCATGATCATTATCATGGTGTGACAATATCAGCGTATCCAAACGATTGATACCAGCCGCACGCAGGTTGGGCATAAGCACAGACTGTGCCGCGTAAGCTGTACCAGTATCAAATAGCAATTCATGTCTGGCGGTAGTAATGCTGATGGCTAGTCCCTGCCCTACATCCCATATTTTGATATTAGTTTCGCCAAAAGCCGGTTTAGGAGGCCGGTAACACAGCAATAAAAGCAAAATAAGCAAACACAAAGGCCGCAAATACCAGCCTTTAGGCAAAAGTAACAACATAACTGCAACAGCAGCAATCAACCACAAGGCTAACGGTGCCTGTGCCGGATAGTATTCTGGAGCGTAATCAGCAATCCAATGCAGCATACGCATGGTTCGCTCAGCCAGATAAGCCGCCATCGTGCGTAAGATATCTAATGGCAATATCAACGAAAGCAAAGCCAGTGGTACCAGTACCAAGGTAAACCAGGGAATGGCAACAGCGTTAACCAGTGGCGAGATAATGGCTACCGAACCGAAACAATAAGCCACCAGCACCACGGAAGCCATACCGGCAGCCCATTGACCCTGTACCATCTGCCGCCATTTAGCATGCTGACTATTACCGTCACCTGCCCACATCAGCACTGCTACCAACAGAAAAGAAAGCCAGAAACCCACGCTTAATGACGCTAGCGGGTCAAACAGCAGCACTAATGCTATGGTCAGCCACCACACTTGAAAAGCGCGTAAATAACCGCGACGCCACGTAAGTGCCAGTATAATAATCATCAGCATACTCCGCTGTGTAGGTACAGCAAAGCCGGCCAGAGCGCTGTAAACAATGGCAGTTATAACTGCTGTAGAGCGCGTATATATCCACGGCTGATGGATTCGTACCGGCATATACTGCAAGCACTTGCTGCATAGCCATCCTGCCAGCATAGCCAACATCCCCACATGCAATCCGGAAATACTGACTAAATGATTTAGTCCCAACGGGCGGAATATCTGCCATGCGCTTGCTGGTAATGCAGATTGTTCCCCCACAGCAAGCGCTTTCAGGAGAGCTACACCTTGCGGATATTTTTGCTCCTGATTATGCCAACGTGCGCTGCACCACATGCGCCACTTAGCAAGTTTTATTTTCCAATCTGAAGCAGCTGTTAAAGCTTTACGTTGTCCCTTAACGACATTAGCCATAGCTCCGATACCATTACTGAGCGCCCACGCTTCACGATTGAACCCAATCATATTGTTTTCCCCGATAACAGCGCGAACTTTGGCCTTAATCTCCCATCGGCTCCCCACTGGCCATTCTTGCCTGCTGTAATCAGTAATCAACCATTGTTGCTGCCGGCCGTCGGGTAGGTTTACTTGAGCAACAAAGCGGCTGCGTTGTGTATCCTGCTGCGGTATATCTTTAACCTGAATAGTCACAATCTGTAGTTGAGCCTTATCGGTTATTGGCCACTGCTGTTGTAAGACTGTATCGGTGCGCCATAACCCAAAAATTACACCTGCACATAGTGCTGCAACACAACGACACCACAGCCAACCAGAACACACAAACAGTATCAACAATACGAAAAAAACACTAATCCATGGCCAGATATAAGCCTGAGGTAGTAAAAAAGAACCGCAAACACCTGTTACCCACCATGTCAGCCACGCACAGAAAAAACGGAAACTGGCCATACAGAAAGCTATAACTTCCTAAAACGTTATAAGAATATTGATCAAGGTACAGATTATACCAAATAGATTAACATAAAAATTTATTTGTAATTATTAATTATTCATTAGTTATAAATTGCAAATAAGAAATTAAATCGATTTTGCTGATATGGTAATGTGAATCTTCAAAAATTCGGTAAACCAATGCTTGCAGAATCTAAAATAAAAGGTTCTCTATTATTTTTATTTAATATCAAAAATTTAAAATCAAACAAATTAATTGTATACGAAAATATAAATACATACATTTGATCAATTCAGCATACCGATGCTGACGATACAAATCAAACACATATAACATTTAATAAAGATGTATCTCAGACATCATCAAACCAATTCTGAATCTTTGTTTGCCCCTTAAAATAAAATTTAATCAACATCAGTAATAGCCACTGTGAAAACAACCAAATATGGGTATAATATAAAGTTTGATATTTGTAATCAGAACAGATTAAAAGGACTTTCTCAAAATATGGCACCACAGCCTGCCGAGGGCGGAAAACTAAAAAAATCTCTGAAAAAGTACATGCTCACCGGCGTGCTGGTCTGGTTGCCCATTATTGTCACCATTTGGGTAATCAGCTATATCATCGGCATGGCTGATGAGCTGGTGAATATTTTACCGGCACGTTGGCAGCCACAGGCACTTTTCGGTTTTAAAATTCATGGTCTGGGTCTTGTAGCAGCTATAATCGTGGTTTTCTTCACTGGCCTATTGGCTGCAAATATGCTCGGACGTAAAATATTTGCCGCATGGGACGCCTTGTGGGGACGTATTCCGGTAGTGAAAAGTATCTATTCTGGCGTAAAAAAAGTTTCTGAATCTCTTTTGTCAGATTCGCGCCAGTCATTTAAAACACCGGTTCTCATTCCGTTTCCGCAACCCAATATCTGGACAATCGGATTTGTATCTGGACATATACCGGATAATATTGCGTCGGCATTGCCAAAGCAGTCTGATGCTACCCAGTCCAATGAATATATTTCGGTTTACGTGCCCACTACTCCCAATCCCACTGGTGGCTACTATATTATGGTCAACAGTAAAGATGTACGTGAAATTGATATGAGTGTGGACGATGCACTGAAATATGTTATTTCATTGGGAATGGTGCAGCCGGATGAACCACCGCACAACCAATCTTTACAGGCAATATTTTCTTTACATAAGCCTGCCAGACCAAATTAGCATACAACTGGCCGGAATGGATATTCCTGATAACACAATTAACCGTAATCACAGTAACAAAGGCATCAAAATGCGAACCAACTATTGTGGCTTAATCAACGAACAATACCTCGACCAAACCGTCACCGTGAAGGGTTGGGTTCATCGCCGCCGAGACCATGGCGGAGTGATATTCATAGATCTGCGTGACCGAGAAGGCATTGTACAGGTTGTAATTGATCCGGATACACCGCAAGCATTCAGCTTGGCTGATTCTGCACGTAATGAATACGTATTGAGCATTACCGGCCGCGTGCGCGCACGTCCGGAAGGTACTAAAAATGACAAAATGATTTCTGGTGGCATTGAATTGCTTGCCAAAGAAATTGAGATTCTCAATACTGCAGCTACGCCCCCCTTCCTGATTGACGATGAAGGCATCAGCGAGAATGTTCGTCTGACCAACCGCGTTATCGATTTACGCCGTCCAGTAATGCAAAATAATTTGCGTTTGCGCTATCGTGTTGCTATGGCCGTGCGCAGCTATTTAGATAGCCAAGGTTTTATCGATATTGAAACACCGATGCTTACCCGCTCCACTCCAGAAGGTGCGCGTGATTATCTGGTGCCCAGCCGTGTATTCCCAGGTGAATTCTTCGCTTTACCGCAATCACCGCAATTATTCAAACAATTACTGATGGTGGCCGGTTTTGACCGCTATTATCAGATTGTTAAATGTTTCCGTGATGAGGATTTACGTGCTGACCGTCAGCCGGAATTTACCCAGATCGACCTTGAAACATCGTTTCTGAACGAAAACGAAATCATGGACATCACTGAAAACATGGTAAAACTGGTATTTCAGAAAGCCTTGTCCGTTGAATTGCCTACATTTCCTCGCATGAGCTGGCATGATGCTATGTTCCTTTATGGTTCAGACAAACCGGATTTACGTGTTAGCCTGCAATTTACCGAACTCACCGACGTAATGAAAACGGAAGAATTCAAAGTATTCCGTGCGGCTGCCGACATGAAAAATGGCCGTGTTGTAGCTTTGCGTGTACCGAACGGTGCCTCTTTGAGCCGTAAGGAGATTGATACCTATACTGAATTTGTGGGTATTTATGGAGCCAAAGGTCTGGCTTATATCAAAGTTAATGATATTAGCAAAGTAAATAACAGCGAAGACAGTGGTTTACAGTCACCAATTGTGAAATTCCTGTCAGACACCGCGTTGCAATCAATTATTAACAAAACCGGTGCTCAAAATGGCGATATTATCTTCTTTGGTGCCGATAAAGCCAAAGTGGTAAACGAAGCTATTGGTGCTTTGCGAATCAAAATTGGCCACGAACATGGTGCTGCCAATGGTTACTTTACTGATGAATGGCGCCCGTTATGGGTAGTTGATTTCCCCATGTTTGAATATGATGAGGAAGAACAACGCTGGTCTGCTATGCACCATCCGTTCACCGCTCCTAAGGCTGGCCACGAAGACCTGCTCGCAAGCACTCCGGAAGAATGTATTGCCCGTGCTTACGATATGGTATTAAACGGCTGGGAAATCGGCGGTGGTTCTATCCGTATCCATCGCGCAGATATTCAGGAAAAAGTATTTGCTGCGCTAAAAATCACGCCTGAAGAGCAGCAGAATAAATTCGGCTTTTTACTGAATAATCTGAAATTTGGCGCTCCACCCCATGGCGGTCTGGCTTTCGGTTTAGATCGTTTGGTAACCTTAATGGCGGGTGCCGATTCCATTCGAGACGTGATTGCGTTCCCGAAAACCCAACGCTCACAAGACTTGCTGGTAGATGCACCAAACCATGTTGATGAAAAGCAACTGCGGGAACTAGGCTTGCGCCTGCGCCAGAAAGTACAAACTGAAGAACAGAATTAAAATGTTTTTCTGCAAAAAAACTGCCTGCAAATATCAGGCAGTTTTTTTATTGATATAAAATATAATAAATAGAAAAACATGCTATGAATTAGATATTAACATCTCTGTAACCAGACACCTGATTCAATATGCGGCGTGAACGGAAACTGGTCAAACATCGCAGCCTGCCTTACCTGATGTGTTGTTAACAAGGATTGTAGATTATCATGCAGGGTAACTGGGTTGCAGGATACATAAATTATATTGTCGAATTTCTGTAATAGTTGCAGCGTGTCTGCATCAATACCGGCTCGTGGTGGATCCACAAATACCGTACTGAATTCATAATCAGCCAAATTAATCTGTTCGCTGACAAGACGCTTAAAATCTCTTACACCGGTATAGGCTTCAGTAAATTCTTCAGCCGAAAGCCGTGCAATAGCTATATTCTGAATTTGGTTGGTATCTATATTCCAGCGGGCAGCCTGTACTGAGGTTTTTGATACTTCGGTAGCCAGTACGCGGCGGAAATGACGTGCCAATGGCAAGGTAAAATTTCCATTACCGCAATAAAGCTCCAGTAAATCTCCCATATGAATAGCTTTCGCAACATTTGTCGCCCAGCTAAGCATCGACTCACACACTACTGCATTAGGCTGGGTAAAGCCACCTTCCAATTGTTTGTACTGAAACACTTCATTATCTACGCTTAATCGTTCGATAACGTAATCGCGCTCAAGTACCACTTTTTGTCCACGGCTGCGTCCTATGATCTGAATACCCAGCTCAGAGGCTAAGACTTTAGCTGCCTGCATCCAGTCGTTATTCAGTTTTTTGTGATATATCAGGCTAACTAGCGTATCTCCAGCCAGTGTAGTCAGAAATTCTACCTGAAATAATCGTGATTTAAGTAACTCACTAGTCTGTATGCAATCAAGCAATACTGGCATCAGTGAATCGATATTTTTGTGAGCGACAGCAAAGTGCTGCAATTTTTGCACATTACCATTACCAGCCTTTTCCCATGGAGCAAACATGGCATAGCTGCATGTTTCGCCATCATGCCAGATGCGGAATTCAGCACGCATGCGATAATGTGATGCAGGTGAAGTAAAAACCTGCATCGCAGGAAAAGCACAGTCGGCAAATAATTTATTCAGATAAAATTGTTTCTCAGTAAGCTGTTGCTGGTAGGCGGCAGAGGTCATGGAGTTTTGTCAGGCAAAGCAAAAAGGGAGCCATTATAACAAACCCTTGTCTACTCCCGCACATCCCGCAGTGTTTGCTGACCATAATCGTCTGCAGCGATCATGGCCGCAATCTTCTGTGCGGTTTCGGCTGCACTCTGCAACTGGCTATTTGTTTTCATGTTAATAAAATTGTTTACCATGGGAAATTTGGCGGCATCTGCTGTACGGATGCATTGCTGCATATTGGTATCCACTACACCAGGTGCAATACTGGCAATACGCACGCGTGGATGCTGCTCCGCAGCAATGACAGCCGCATGCTGATCCAAAGCTGCCTTAGTGGCACCATATACACTCCAGCCGGCAATGGGATGGCGACCGGCACCGCTGCTGATATGGGCAATGCGTATAGAAGCTTTGGTGGCAGCTGCAATTACTGCATTAGTGAGCAGCATAGGCGCAGTGATGTTTACAGCTATGGCTTTGGAAATGGCATCACAGCCTTGCTGACCCGCCAGAGCATTTGGCTCCACTATTCCGGCATTATTTATCAGCGTGACCTCATTTTTATTTTCCAGTCCGTTTTGCCAACTGGCCGATTGCACCAGTGTGGATATAGCTTCAGTATTGGCAAAATCAATAGCATATTGTAATAGCCTTTCCGGCGGATTATCCCAGCCATGGCGCGATAATCCGATCACCTTAACCTCTTGATTCAGATAATATTCAGCCAATGCGCGCCCCAATCCTCGGCTATGTCCAGTGATTATGACACAATTTTGCATATTGATTTCCCTTTCCAGTATTTTGCTCATTCCATGCAGAAAAGAATATCTACTGAGCTAATCAAATTATATTTATTCTAAAACAGCCCCAGATAAATTTTCCAGCTAAAAGATAGCAAAAACAAACTAATTTTTAACACTTACTGATATTTAATTTGTAAACATTGTTGATTCAACAATTTAATTAAATTTTGAATTAATATCTACACATAATATCGCTGAAATAAATAAAATTTCTAACCCTTTGATTGGCTCGATTCTAATAAATTTTCTCATATAAAGCAGTAAATACATTATTGCTTTTACCTGATAAAAAAATTTAATTTATAAATGAAAAATAAACTAATTCAAAGAGATGTAATTCAAAATTTATTATTTTAATATAAAAATATATTCAAAACGGTTGACAACAAAGTTTTACATATTAAGATGCACTGTAATTATCAGATTGACACCAAAAGGAAATTTATATGTCATTAGGTGCTATTCGCCATAACTGGGCATTGCCGGAAGTTATGGAATTATTAAAATTGCCGTTTAATGATTTAATTTTTATGGCACAAACTGTGCACAGACAAAACTTTCCAGCCAATCAAATACAAATATCGACACTTTTATCTATCAAAACAGGTGCCTGTCCTGAAGATTGCAAGTATTGTCCCCAATCAGGCCATTATAATACCGGGCTGAATAAAGAAAAATTGCTTGAAGTACAGAAAGTAATTGATAAAGCGAAAGCTGCTAAAGAAGCAGGTTCCACTCGTTTCTGCATGGGTGCAGCATGGAAGCATCCTACTATTAAAGACATGCACTATGTTTTAGAAATGGTAAAAGGAGTAAAAGCATTGGGAATGGAAACCTGTATGACATTGGGTAGTTTGACGCAAGAACAGGCAACCGCCCTTGCCGATGCGGGATTGGACTACTATAACCATAACCTTGATACTTCACCTGAATTTTATGGTCATATAATTACTACTCGTACTTATAGCGAAAGATTACAAACACTAGCTTATATCAGAGCAGCCGGTGTGAAAATTTGCTGTGGCGGCATTCTTGGCATGGGTGAGTCAATTAAAGATCGAGCAAATCTGTTAATTCAATTAGCCAACTTATCAGAACATCCAGAGAGTGTACCCATTAATAATTTAGTTAAGGTTAAAGGTACCCCACTGGAAAATGAAAAAGATATTGATCCGTTCGATTTTATTAGAGTCCTAGCTGTAGCCCGTATTATGATGCCAAAATCCCATGTTCGCTTATCCGCAGGAAGGGAAAAGATGAATGAACAAACTCAAGCTCTTGCATTTTTAGCCGGCGCTAATTCATTATTTTATGGCGATAGGTTATTAACAACTGCAAATCCTCAGGTAGAAAAGGATCAGGCTCTTTTCCAGAAGCTCGGGATTATTCCAGAAAAACATGAGGATCACAGCGATGAAATTCATCTAGCAGCCATCGCTCAGGCCGTTAATGAACAAAGACAGATTAATAACTCAAACAAAACTTCAGTTTCCTAACTAGAAATCAAAACCTAAAAGTTTTTAACTGAAATTAAAAACATCTTTTTTCGATATCCTGCCGTTAAATATAAGGATGAATATTTAAGGATGAATATTTAATGTGATGTCGTTCGATTTTATTTAAAAATAATACTATTTTAAAATAATGAGACATAATTTATTCACTTGAATCAAATTGAATTATAGTAAGATAAAGTGCATTAATTTTGTTTTGACATATGAATACCTTAATGACCACGCCCCCATTACCACATAAAACGATTACTTTCTTAAAACAAATTAATATACATAATGTGGAAGATTTGCGGCGCCGTGGCCCGATTACAACTTTTTTACAACTGCGAAATATTAGTACAGGTACTACTGAAAGAGTATTATGGCAATTGATTGCACTGGCTGAAAACTGTAATGTTCAAAGCATAGGCACAGAAGAGAAAGAAAATTGGCGACAACAACTCAAACAACATCCGCCAGTAGCAATATTTCCAGCAAAAGAAAACATGGAATTTTGGATGCGTCATGCATTAATGGCAGCGCATCAGGCACAGTTATTGGATGAAGTACCTGTTGGCGCGGTAGTTGTTTATAAAAATAATATTATTGGTCTAGGCTACAATCGTTGCATCACTGATCATAATGTGAGTCATCACGCGGAAATTCAGGCACTGACAGAAGCAAGCCAAAAACAAAAGAACTATCGTTTACAGAAATGTGACGTTTACGTGACTCTTGAGCCTTGTGCCATGTGTGCCAGTGCTTTGATTCAGGCTCGAGTACATAGAGTTATTTATGGCGCTGCAGAACCCAAAACTGGTGCAGCCGGCAGTGTGATAGATTTATTTGCCGATCGCCGGCTTAATCAGCACACTGCCATTCTAGGCGGAATAATGGAATCAGAATCGCGACAAATATTACAACAGTTTTTCTGTAAAAGGCGTTCATCTTCTTTTTCCACAGAAGACAATTCAATCTGAACTATAGATAGATATTTGAATAATTACTGCCGCGTTTGCATCTTAAATATGCATCATTTATTCTATTATCAATCACATCAAATCGTAGCCAAATTTACCAATCATAATACATAGTAGAACAATAAATCCTTTGCGTAGTAATTTAGTACCGCCACGCATGGCCAGTCTGGCTCCAATTAGCCCGCCCGTTAAATTAGCTATGGCCAGAGGAATTGCCCAATGCCATATTACATAGTGATGAGGAATAAAAAAGCACAAAGCCGCAAAATTTGTGGTCAGGTTGATAACTTTGGATGAAGCCGTAGCAGTAATAAAATCAAAGGCGAAAAACCGCACAAACACAAAAGCCAGTAAACTGCCGGTGCCTGGGCCAAAAACGCCATCGTATAAGCCGATAAGAGCACCGATTATCAAACCATGTATGTATTCGCGCTTTGTAAGCACACTTAGGCGCTCAACTTGTCCAAGGTCTTTTTTCAGAAACGTATATGCCGCCATCACGATTAAAATAACCAGAATAGACGGCTTAATCCATGACGTTGGCAAGTATACAACAATATGAGAGCCCAGATACGAAAAACCAAATGCAAGTACAGCTGCAGGTATCAGCATAGCCCAGGGTACAGATATGCGGCGAGTATATTGAGCAGTGGCCACTAGTGTGCCACTGGCTGAAGCGAATTTATTCACCCCCAAAACAACTGGAGCGGGAGTTTGTGCTGGCAGTACACCAAAGAGGCCAGGTATCTGCAACAGCCCACCCCCACCCACTGCAGCATCCATCAGACCAGCACTAAATCCTAGAATTAACAGCCACCAAATATGGGCATCATTTAACCAATCCACATATCTTCCTGTCTAGCGCATAGCGCGAGTTGTGATGCGCTGCATTAATTCATTGTGGTTCCGCGGCAAGCCGTCTTCACAGAAGGTCTGATACAGTACAGAGCGCACTCTATCCAGTTCATTCAGTGAAGTACCGATTACCTTCCATTGGCCATTGCGTGGCTGGATCCAGCGTTTGTTAACATCATCACCAAAGCCGAATACTTTCATGCGTCGTGTAGGACAATGAATCGCTTCTGCTGAAAGATTGTTAATGCCCTGCGCAGATTGCTGATTCAGAATATAGTGCACAGTTCGATCGGGATTGATGGAAATGCTGTTGAGCAAAAGCTTGGGGTGGCCGCTGTAAGTCTGGTTGATATATACATCTACCCACTGCTGGTTACCTGCAGGATAGGCGGGTAATGGTACAGCCTGCTCTTCCCATGCCTGATTTTCGTCTGGACCTATATAGTGTTCGTTATATAAGGTTTCCTTTCGTGCCAGTGCTAGAGCACATATACCAAGTAATAGGGTTGCAAGCACGGTTTTGGCAATATTCATACCAAATTCTCCGGAACAGAATATCTATTCAGTATTCTTGATTATGAAATCGTTCGGTACATAGCAGCTAATTTTCAGGCTGTCTACCCTTTCGAACAGACAGCCTGATGATTTTACTGATATTATAGTTTTAATGCTGCCAACACTTGAGTTTTCACTGCATCTACTGGCTGTGTACCGTCTACACGGATATAATCTGGCGCATTGTCACCATCCTGTTTGCCATAAAAATCAATCAGCACTTCTGTCTGCTCATGGTAAACCTGCAAACGCTTTTTGATGGTTTCTTCCTGATCATCGTCCCGTTGAATCAGCGGTTCGCCGGTTTCATCGTCTACGCCGTTGACTCTGGGTGGATTGTAAATCAGATGATAGGTACGCCCTGACGGTTGATGAACTCTGCGGCCGGATAGGCGTTCGATAATAACTTCATCTGGTACAGCGATTTCTACCACTGCATCCAAATGCACACCTGCTTTTTCCATTGCCTGAGCCTGAGCCAGCGTGCGCGGGAAGCCATCAAATAAGAAACCATTGGCACAATCTGGCTGAGCAATCCGTTCTTTAACCAAGCCAATAATAATATCGTCTCGTACCAATCCGCCGGCATCCATAATTTTTTTGGCCTCAACACCCAGAGGTGTGCCGGCTTTAACAGCCGCACGAAGCATGTCTCCGGTAGAAATCTGAGGAATATTGAAAGCAGCAGTAATGTATTGTGCCTGAGTGCCTTTTCCGGCTCCTGGCGCGCCTAACAATAGAATTTTCATTGCAACTCCTGAAAAACACTTAAGTTAAATAAAAGATAAACTGTTCAGATTTGATGTTGTCAGTTTGTCCAGCTGGCACGTACGCGTTCAAGATCAGCTGCTGTATCCACGCCAGCCGCCGGTGCGTGAGAGGTAATTTGTACTGCGATACTAAAACCATGCCATAACACCCGTAGCTGCTCCAGTGACTCAATTTGTTCCAATGGTGATGGAGTTAGCTCAGTATATTGGTGCAGAAACTGTACCCGATAGCCATATATACCGATATGCCGGTACACGGAGATATCCGTAGGCATTACTTCAGCGCCGCTACGCATTAGTTCCCGCGGCCATGGTATCGGGGCACGGCTGAAATAAAGGGCATTATTTTGATTGTTCAGCACAACCTTAACGCAATTCGCATCGGTAAAATCAGCGTAATCAGTTAATTTGTGTGCAGCGGTAGCCATGGGAGCCTTGCTTTGCGCCAACTGCATAGCCACAGCATTTATTAGCTCTGGTTCAATCAGTGGCTCATCCCCTTGCACATTGATAACACAATCCTGATCAGCCAAATTCAAAATCCTTGCAGCTTCAGCCAGCCGAGTGGTACCACTTTCATGCTCGGTGGCTGTGAGCACTGCTTCAATTCCATGCTCCTGACAGGCAGCCTGAATATCTGCATGGTCTGTAGCTACAACTATTCTGTCTGCATTACTTAGTTGCGCACGCTCGGCTACGCGTACCACCATGGGTTTACCATGGATATCTGCTAAAGCCTTATTAGGGAGACGGCTGGAAGACAAACGAGCCGGAATTAATACGATAAAATTACTCATGCGCTAGCCGCACATTCTTCATCTGATAGCTGACGTGCCTCATTAATCAGCATATAGGGAATACCATCTTTAATCGGAAAAGCCAGACGAGATGCCCGACACCACAGTTCCTGCTGCTGTGTATGCCATTGTAGTTTCCCCTTACATTCGGGGCATACCAGAATATCCAAATATTTTTGATCCATTTTTAGTCCTTCATACCACTGTAGTGGCAAGCTATATCCTTATCGATTCGGATTGTATTTGAATCAGGCACAGCCGCTTATTTAATTTCCAATCGCAATCATCAATGACTTTACCATATAACGGAATAGTGAGACAGTACAACATTTCTCTATCCGTTACGTACTCATCCCGCTTTATTCTGAATATGCTCTCGTGTAAATGAGGCAATTGATATCAGCCAAGATACTTTCCTAGAACAAATTTTACCAGCAGCCAGTGCTGATGGCATCTGTTTAATTAAATAACTATCGGAATTTATGGGCGCTGTTGTAGTTGTAATTCAGTCTGAATAAACTGCGCTAAATCAGGACATATCTGTGCAGAAAGCGGTAAAACCCAGATGTTGTTAGGCACGGATGTGGTCAGTTTAACTGCATCCTTTTCGGTGATAAATACCACGTCTGCCTCTGGCCAGTCTGCCGATTCAATGCTGGCATGATCATTTAATGCTACGGTTTGTACAAGCTCAATCCCTAAATTTTGCAATGCCAGAAAAAAACGCTGCGGACGCCCTATGGCAGCTATGGCAGCACAATGTTTGCCTCTAAATTCTTGAGCCTGTGCCGTACGATGCGGCTCATTCAAAGAATAAAAAGCGCCATAATTGATTGAGCTATAACCTTTCCATTGGTTATTAATGATTAGCTCCGCTTGGTTGGCCTGTTGTATAGATTGCTGGTTACCCTGACTAAAAATAATACCATTTACGTATTGCAGCCGGCGTAAAGGTTCACGTAAAGGACCGTTTGGCAGTACATCCATTTTTCTGCCGATATCAGCAGATGGAAAAACCACGATTTCCATATCTCGTTTCAAAGCATAATGTTGTAGGCCATCATCACTAATCAGGAGCTGTATGTCTGGGTAGGCAGCTAACAGTGCTTGGCCGGCAGCTTCACGTGTGGTGGCCACTGCAATTGGTGCCTGTGTTTGCTGAAACAGCATTAGAGGTTCATCTCCGGCCTCACTGACAACAGCGCCATTTTCAACAATAACAGTCGTCTTACTGCTGCGCCCGTATCCCCGGCTGATAATACCTACTTTTATTTGTCGCGCTTGCAGTGCCTTTACCAAAGCTGCTACAAGCGGTGTCTTACCTACTCCACCAACATGAATATTGCCAATCACCACTACAGGGCATGGCAATTTGGTGCTAGATAATATACCTGTCCGATAAAATAATCGACGCAGCCAGGTTATGGTCTGAAAGATTCTGGCAAGCGGCCACAATGCGATACTCAAAGCCATTTGAGGATGCTGCCAGTGACGCTGTATTAAACCGGCTAACCAGTCCATGTTGTGGCTCTCAACGATAAAATACTACTATACCATGGCGCGCAGACGGAACTGAAACTCAACATAAAAGTCCGTATAATATTCACCTAATAAATTTACAAAAAAATAATGGTGTCTTCTATGTCTGAATTCTTTGCGCCTGCGGCGCTGAGTGTTTCTGAGCTAAACGCATGTGCGCGGCAGTTGCTCGAAGAGAATCTGATTGGTATGTGGGTAGGCGGAGAAGTTTCCAATCTTACCCGTGCAGCCAGTGGACATTATTATTTTTCACTAAAAGATGCGCGCGCGCAGGTTCGCTGTGTATTGTTTAAAGGTGTAGCACAGCAAATGAGCCAGCCATTGCAAGAGGGTGATCATCTGGAAGTTTCCGGCAAAATCAGTATTTATGAAGCCCGTGGAGAATTTCAGATTACCGTTAATGCCGTACGCCATAAAGGCTTGGGACAGTTATACGAAGCTTACGAACGACTCAAGCAACAATTAACAGTAGAAGGCCTGTTTGCAGCCGAACGTAAACGCCCTTTACCTGCTCATCCGAAGGTAGTCGGCGTGGTAACCAGTCTGGCGGCAGCAGCCTTACGCGATGTGGTGACAACTTTACGCCGGCGCCATAGTGGTATTCGTGTGATTGTTTACCCTACAGCGGTACAGGGAGCCGGCAGTGAAATGCAGATTGCAGCGGCTATTGCCAGTGCTAATCAACATGCTCAAGCTGATGTACTGATTGTCTGCCGTGGTGGTGGCAGTATTGAGGATTTGTGGTCTTA
Source organism: Snodgrassella sp. B3837 (assembly GCF_026535955.1). Lineage (NCBI taxonomy): Bacteria > Pseudomonadati > Pseudomonadota > Betaproteobacteria > Neisseriales > Neisseriaceae > Snodgrassella > Snodgrassella sp. B3837. Next base: position 98,137 of record NZ_JAFNPI010000006.1, on the reverse strand, counting down.
CAATGAGGAAATGGTTGTTCGTGCTGTAGCCGATAGCATTATTCCGACCGTGAGTGGTGTGGGTCATGAAACTGATTTCACCCTGACAGATTTCGCCGCTGATGTGCGCGCGCCTACGCCTACTGCTGCCGCAGAATTGGTTAGCCCAGATATGGCACAATTGCGGCGCAATGTCGCTTTATTGCAGAACCGTGTCTATCAAATACTGCAGCAACGCTATTATGATGCTTCACAACGACTTGATTGGCTAGCACGTCAATTAAGACACCCAAAGCAAAATTGGCAGCAACAACAGCAGCAATTATCAGATATGCAGCGCGTATTGCAGCTCAGCATGCAGCGGCAATTCAGGCAGCACCAGCAAAATCTTTTACAGCAACAGCACCTTTTAATCAATCTGCGGCCTCAAACCGACCATGCGCACCAGAGGCTTGTTTTTCAACATCAGCAATTGCAGCAGTTATGGCAACACATTCTGCTACAGGCACAGCAAAGATTACAACAGCAGAATTCGTTACTTGAGGCTGTATCACCTTTGCAGATTTTGGCCAGAGGTTATAGTGTGGTAACCAATCAGCGTGGACATATCATTAGTGATGGTAACAAACTGAAAACCGGTCAGTTTCTCAATATTCGTTTTGCCAGCGGCGAGCGCAGTGTACAGGTCGCTCCGCCCAAAGTTCAATCGGATTTATTTGATAACTGAATTGGAATTTTAAGATAGCAATTCTGACACAAAAGGATGAGAATAAAAGCTTTTTAACATCCATTCATACTGCTGTCCGTTAGCTGATCAAGGTTTAAAACTGATTCCTCGCAATTCTTAGTTTCAGAATCTCAAGCCACTACTCATTGAAAAAACTTTTGATAAAAATATACCTTATCAAAAGTCTTATGTTTGTTTAGAGACACCAATATATCAACGATTAAAGCTGTCAATACTTAAAGAGTGCGCTCTTCTGGTTTTCGTCCAGCCCAATCGCACACAAATTGCCATGCCACCCTGCCCGAACGGCTGCCGCGGCTCTGGCTCCAGTTTAGTGCTGCGCGTCGGGCAGTATCATCCATTTGTAAACCTGCCTCAGCCAGCCAGTTTTCTACGGCCTGCAAGTAAGCATTCTGGTCAAATGGGTAAAAACTTAGCCACAATCCGAAACGATCAGACAAAGACACTTTTTCTTCAACCGCTTCCTGTGGATGGACTTCCCCGCCTTGGCTTGTCTGAGCCATATTGTCAGCCATATATTCCGGCATCAAGTGACGTCGATTAGAAGTTGCATAGACTAATACATTATCACAGCGTTGTGATAAACCGCCGTCCAGTGTGGTTTTCAAAGCCTTATAAGCTTCGTCGCCATCTTCAAACGACAAATCATCACAAAACAAAATAAATTTTTCCGGCCTTTGTTTTAGTATATTCAGCAACGCAGGCAAAGTAAGTAAATCATTTTTGTCAACTTCCACCAGTCGCAGACCCTTGCTGGCATATTGATGCAATAAAGCTTTTACCAGTGAGGATTTGCCTGTACCACGTGCACCGGTCATCAATACATTATTTGCAGAACGAGCAGCTAGAAACTGTTCAGTATTGCGTACTAGTTGCTTGCGTTGCTCATCAACAGCGGCTAGACAGTTAAGATCAAATGTATGCGGATGCGGCAGGCTTTCCAGAACTCCTTTATTACCCAGCCTATGCCAGCGGTAGGCAATAGCTGTCCAGTCTGGTTTCTGAGCCAAAGGCGGTAGTATGGCATCAAGCCGCTGCAATACTGTAGCAGCCAGCTGTATGAGTTCCTTGCGTTTCATGTGTTTTCCTCATGATTATTTTCGTAGTTTTTTAATTGCGCTTTTGTAAGAATAAAGCAAAGGGTGCATCGTGAACACGATTGATAAAAGCATATTGCAGCACGGATATCTGCTGTTGCGGCAATTCTTCTGCCCAGCTTAGAACGGCCTCTGCCTCAATTTTACCCTGCTCGTGACCAGGATAAATTACCACTGCCAGTATGCCACCAGGTGCTAGATGTGCTAATCCAGTCTGCATGGCTTTAAGTGTGGTAATGGCTGTAGTGGTACAATTTTTGTCCGCACCTGGTAAATAGCCCAAATTAAACATAATGGCACGAACTTCGCTTATGATATATTCATTCATATGTTCATGGCCTGTCTGTATCAGATCTACCCAATCACTCATACCAGCACTTTCCAGTTTGGTACGTGTAGATACAATAGCTGCAGGTTGAATATCAAAGGCCACTACTTTCCCAGTAGGACCTACACAGGATGCTAAAAACAACGTATCGTATCCATTACCTGCCGTAGCATCTATTACAGTATCTCCAGCCTGTACAACCTGACGGATTGTAGTGTGAACAAAATCTAGAATATTTAATAGCATTGTGTAGACATCTGATTTTCCAAACACAGCAACATTGCAGTTATCTGTTCTGCAACATGTTAAGGATATCAGAATATTTTGATGTAAACAAAATCATTTACCATGACTGATTGATTGCTATCGGTAGCCCCAAACAGCTTACATACCCAGTTCACGCAGAAAACGAATATCATCCGCCCAGCCCGATTTCACTTTTACCCAAACTTTTAAAAATACTTTGGTTTCAAACAATTTTTCCATATCTAGCCGAGCCTCAGTAGATATTTTTTTTAGCTTTTCACCACCCTTACCAATCAGAATGCCCTTCTGGCTGTCTTTATCCACCAGTACAGCAATATATATGCGATACAGCCCTTCTTCTTCTGCAAACTGCTCTACTTCTACATTCATCGCATAGGGCAGTTCTTCGCCCAGATAACGAAACAGTTTTTCGCGAACAATTTCCATGGCCAGAAAACGTGCCGATTTATCGGTAACCATGTCTTCCGGATAAAGCGGTATACCGTGTGGAAGCATTGGCTTAAGCGTGCGTACAAGCTGTGCAACACCCAGACCATGCTTGGCACTGACCAAGGTAATGCTGGCAAAAGTAAATTCTTGCTGCACTTCCTCAATAAATGCTTGCATCACGCTCTGGTCTTTGGCTTTCGCCTTATCCACTTTATTGATAACCAATACCACTGGAATACGCTTAGGTAGTTGCTGCAAAACTTCACGATCTGCGTCAGAAAAGCGCAAAGCTTCAACAACAAATACAATCACATCTACACCGGCAACTGCTTCGGTGACATTCTGATTTAAACGGTCATTTAATGCATTGCGATGGTATGTTTGAAAACCGGGTGTATCCACAAATACCAGCTGAGCTTCGTTATCGGTATAGATACCATTCACTTTATGGCGTGTAGTTTGAGCTTTTTTACTGGTAATACTGATTTTTTGGCCTATCAGATGATTCATCAATGTGGATTTACCCACATTCGGGCGGCCTACGATGGCCACAAAACCGCAACGGAAATTATCGGATGAGGAGGGATACTGGTAATCGGGCTTTACAGACATACATTCTTTCAAAAAATACAGACAGCCTTGCCGAGGCTAAAATTAATACAAAACGTGCAAAAGCAAGTGCATATAATTTATTCATTCCTACTTAGCCATCAGAATAAATGATTACTTATCATTTAGACAAATGATTTGCGCCAAAACTAAACTCAAAGTTTTTTTCTTATTAAATCAATGTTCTGAAGAGGTGCTTTTCAGTAAAAGGATAAATCGAAGATATCATAATCCATCAATAAAAAATAACTTAGCTTTTTTTAAGATGAACCGGTAGTCCAGATAATCAAGCTTTTTTGCTATTTTGCTATCTAACAATACCAAATAATGCATTAACCTTCTGGAGAAGGATACAAAATTACCTATCGCTTTTCTTAACGCAAAGCTTTGAATTGACAATATATATCTGCTTATTTGTAAAATATTTGTCCAAACTTGATAGGCTTTTAGCATAGCAAAAGAAAAGCTAATCTAATCTAATCTCACATTTCATGCCGATATTTTCATCTGCTGAAAAAACTTGCTTTTAGAGCAAGCCGCTAACCGAGAAATATCATTTATAGTTTAGCCATGAATTCTTATTTTTTTCTGGTTTTGGCCAGTGGAAAATGCTTTTCCATCCAATCCAAAGCTGTTTGTGCGGTTTGCTGCTCTGCCTCACGGCGGCTATGCCCTGCAGCTTCAGTCTGGAAGCCGGTTTCACCCAGATCACATTGCACCAAAAACTGCTGATCCTGTCCTTCCCCAATCTGGTCTACAATTCGGTATTTTGGCAAGGGCATGTGTCGTGCCTGCAAACCTTCCTGCAAGCGGGTTTTAGCATCTTTGCCGCTGTCTTGAGGATTAATATGTCGGATTCGCTCCGCATACAAACGCCTTACCACGGCTTCAGCAGTATTAAAATCTGCATCAAAACTCACCGCGGCAAACAGGGCTTCCATGGCATCGGCCAATATTGAAGGCCGGCGAAATCCGCCGCTTTTCAGTTCGCCGCTACCCAGCAATAGTGCATCGCCTATTTTCAATTCGGCCGCAATCTGAGCCAGAGTATCCTGATTCACCAGATTGGCACGCATTCTGGAAAGCTCCCCTTCTGTCAGGCGTGGAAAGGCCTCAAACAACATTTTAGCTACCGAATAATTTAAAATTGAGTCGCCAATAAACTCAAACCGCTCATTGTGTAACGCGCTGTAACTGCGATGCGTCAATGCCTGTTGTATAAAATCAGTGCGTTTGAAGTGGTAGCCAAGCATTTTTTGTACATTAATCAAAGCATTTTCATGGCGTAAATCATTTTTTTTCATTTATTATTTATAAATCCTGTATCTAATTTCTTTACCGACAAACATTTCCTACATTCGCATACTAACTGCAGGTGCACTACAAAAGATAAAGCGCAAGACAGATTCTTGCGCTTAAAATCAGACATTACTGAATTTTAGTGCCGATTCGTTTCATATCACCCAAATTCAGCCATATCAAAAACGCTTTACCCACTACCAGCTTATCATCCACAAAACCCCAGTAACGACTGTCTTCACTGTTGTCACGATTATCACCCATCATAAAGTACTGGCCTGCTGGTACAGTACAGCTAAAGCCACTACTGTCAGGATAATATGAGCACATTTCTCTATTCGGAAAATCAGAATGAACACCTTCTAAGATAACTGCTGGTTGCTGCGGCATTTTCAATACTTCGATTGCCTTGTTACCTAGCTGTTCAGTTTGCTGTTGTGCCTGAATCATAATTTTGCCCAGATTAGGTACCTGTTCTTGGTAGCTATATATTTTCTGCTCATCAATATCATTAACTACCTTACCATTTATGGTCAGTGTTCTGTCCTTATAAGTAATCACATCTCCCGGCAAGCCGATTACACGTTTGATATAGTTTACTCGAGTGTCACGAGGGTAATTAAATACCATTACATCACCCCGCTCTACCTTGTGTACCGGAATCAGTACATTGTTTAGAATAGGCAAGCGAATACCATAGGCGAATTTATTTACTAAAATAAAATCACCCGGAATCAGCCCCGGCCGCATTGAGCTAGAGGGAATCTGAAAAGGTTCGGCGACAAAAGTACGCAGAATGAAAACCACCAGAATGATGGGAAAAAAACCGCTCATGTAATCAGTAAAGTGATTATCATCGGGCTGAGCAGAATTTTTCCTTTTCCGGCGATGACTAAACCAGGCTATGCCTGTAAACAGCACAAACAACAGTAGTACTGCAGTAAAACTCATCAGCACTGATAACAGACCAAACGCACCTACCAACATCAGCAGGTAGCCCCATTGCAGCGAACCGCTCCATTCACCGTTTTCTTCACGCTTTTTTGTGCTTTTCAGAAACAGCAAAATACCCAGTACCAGCAATACTGCAGCACCGATAATCATTGTCTTGGACATGTATTAATCTCCCACCTGTAAAATCGCCAGAAAGGCTGTCTGCGGAATTTCTACATTGCCTACCTGCTTCATGCGTTTTTTACCGGCTTTCTGTTTTTCCAGTAGTTTTTTCTTACGCGTAATATCACCGCCATAGCATTTGGCCAGCACATTTTTACGCAATGCCTTAACATTTTCACGCGCGATAATCTTACCGCCGATGGCAGCTTGTACCGCAATATCAAACATCTGCCGTGGAATCAGTTCGCGCATCTTGGCAACTAGCTCTCGTCCACGATGGACTGAATTGCTACGGTGTACAATCAGGCTCAGTGCATCGACCTTTTCACTGTTGACCAGAATATCCAATTTCACCAAATCGGCTGCTCTGAATTCCAAAAATTCATAATCCAGTGAAGCATAACCACGCGATGTTGATTTGAGTTTGTCAAAGAAATCCATTACCACTTCATTCATTGGCATTTCATAAGTCAGCATCACCTGCCGTCCCATGTACTGCATGTTTTTCTGTACACCGCGTTTCTGGTTGCACAATGTCATCACAGCACCAACATATTCTTGTGGCAATAAAATGGTTGCGGTAATGATTGGCTCATAAATGGCTTCGAGTGTGCCGATATCTGGTAATTTAGATGGATTTTCAATTTCAATGCGCTCGCCACTTTTTAGCAACACTTCATAAACCACTGTTGGCGCAGTGGTAATCAAATCCATGTCAAATTCGCGTTCCAGTCGCTCTTGTACAATTTCTAGATGCAGGAGACCCAGAAAGCCACAACGGAATCCGAAGCCCAGTGCTTGAGAAACTTCTGGCTCAAATTTAAGCGCCGCATCATTCAGTTGCAATTTTTCCAGCGCTTCACGCAAAGCATCATAATCGTGGCTTTCTACCGGATATAGCCCAGCAAATACCTGTGGCTGTACTTCTTTAAATCCGGGTAAAGGTTCACTGGCGGGTTCTCGAGCCAGTGTAATGGTATCGCCTACCTTGGCCGAACCGAGTTCTTTCACTCCCGTAATCAAAAAACCCACATCACCAGCATTTAATTGTTGTTTCTGCACCGATTTGGGCGTAAATATACCAAGTTGTTCTACCTGTGTTTCCGCACCAGTAGCCATGAAACGCACTTTATCTTTCAAACGGACACAGCCGTCCACCATGCGAATCAGCATTACCACACCTACATAATTATCAAACCATGAGTCAATAATTAGAGCTTTTAATGGAGCATCTGCTTTACCTGAGGGTGCGGGTACCTTCTTGACAATTTCTTCGAGTACATCCTCAATACCGACACCACTTTTAGCTGAACAGCGCACTGCATCCATGGCTTCGATACCGATAATATCTTCTATTTCTTCAATCACTCGCTCAGGCTCAGCTGCCGGTAAATCAATTTTATTCAGCACCGGCAGGACTTCTACGCCCAAATCAATTGCGGTATAGCAATTGGCTACTGTCTGCGCTTCCACCCCCTGCGAGGCGTCTACTACCAGCAAAGCTCCCTCACAGGCAGACAGCGAGCGGGATACTTCATAGGAAAAATCCACATGTCCTGGAGTATCAATCAGATTCAGCTGATACACTTGCCCGTCTTGCGCTTTGTATTGCAAAGCTGCTGTCTGCGCCTTGATAGTGATGCCGCGTTCTTTTTCAATGTCCATCGAATCGAGCACCTGAGCACTCATTTCCCGGTTTTCCAGACCGCCACAATACTGAATAAAGCGATCCGCCAAGGTCGACTTCCCATGGTCAATATGGGCGATGATAGAAAAATTGCGTATATTGTTCATGTAAGCCATTAATTTAAATTAATTCTGATAGGAGTATTCTGGCCATTGCAAAGCCAAAAACCAGAAAATAACTGCTTATTTTAGCGGAATGCGCTGCTGTGCGCCGAAGAATTTATCATAATCCTAAAAAGATTTTAAAATTCAAACAATAGTAATCTAAAAGTTTCATAGCCGCACCTAGACTGGTATCACTTCTGCTGCCAGTGATTCTGATTGCATTGAACGTCCAGAAAAAAGCATTCCATTGGCGGAATCGTTAAATCCTTTATCAATCGCAATTTATCGCTCAATATAAAATGATTATCAAATTGCCATAAATTTTTCTGGCAGACGTGGTAAGTCGAATACAGAAAGATTACAATAAGAATTAAGACCGTTGTTTAAATGAAAGTGGTTGCATGCTTAAAATCAGCACACAGTTTGATGGTGGTAAGGTTGAAATTGTTGAAGCCAATGATCCATCTAATATCCTGCTCAAACTTCCCAAAGACAATGCTGCCGAATTTCGTCAGTGGTTTTATTTTCGCGTGCAGGGCGTAGCCTACCAAAATCTTCGTCTGAATTTTATCAACACAGCCGAATCAGCTTATCCAGCCGGCTGGGAAGATTATCAGTCCATGTGCTCTTATGACAGAATAAACTGGTTTCGTGTCCCTACAACTTTAGAAAATGGCATCTTAACCATTTGCCATACGCCATTGTCCAACAGTGTGTACTACGCCTATTTCGAACCATATACCTATGAACAGCATCTGAATTTACTGGGTGACAGTCAAAGTAGTGGATTGTGTCAGATAGAAGATTTAGGCAGCACTATCCAAGGACGTGATATCAATTTACTCACTATCGGCAATCAAGTTGCCAGTGATTTAAAAATTTGGATTATTGCGCGCCAGCATCCGGGTGAAACCATGGCTGAATGGTTTATCGAAGGCGTGCTTGGACGCTTACTGGACCATCAAGACCCGACAGCAAGAGCCTTGCTGGATCGAGCTACTTTTTATATTGTTCCCAACATGAATCCTGATGGTTCGGTACTGGGCAACTTGCGCACCAATGCCGCCGGAGCCAATTTGAATCGTGAGTGGCTGCATCCGAGTATGCATAACAGCCCCGAAGTGTATCTGGTACGCGAAAGAATGCATGAGACCGGCGTGGATTTGTTTTTGGATATACACGGTGACGAATCTATTCCTTACGTATTCCTTTCTGGTAATGAAGGTATTCCTTCTTTTGATGAGCGTTTGCATCAATTACAGGAGCAGTTCAAACAGGCTTTTTTGGTGGCCAGTCCCGATTTTCAAGATAAATATGGCTATGAAAAAGATGCAGCTGGTCAGGCCAATCTGAATATTGCTACTTCCTATATCGGTGAAACATTTAAATGTCTGGCATACACCTTGGAAATGCCATTTAAAGATAATAATCAGTGGCCAGATGATGATTTCGGATGGAATGGTCAGCGCTCTCTGCGTCTTGGGGAAGCAATTCTAAGCCCAATTTATTCTATTCTTGATAGTTTGCGTTAATTTTCACCTCGATTATCCAAAGCCTGAACAATGTTCAGGCTTTTTTGTATTTTTTAGTAAAATCAAATGATTAATGGTTACATACGCAGCATAATGAACTTGGGTTATATGTAATTGAGTTGTCTGTATTTTATCCATGTTTGTTTAGGAAATAATCATGAAAAAAAGCGTACTCGTATATAGCATTATCAGCATTCTTTCACTGGCTGCCTGTTCTCGCGATGATTCATCAGAAAAACTAAGCTGTAACACCGAACAAATCCGCAACCAGATCCAAGATACTCTGCACACTGGTATTGATAACAATGCCCGTCAATTTGCTCAGACTGATAGGCGTCAGTATGTTGATGCCGATAAAGTAATCAGTGCCGGCGGCGAATTAAATATTGCTTTGTCTGAAGGTAAATTAGATAAAGATGGAAATGGTAATCCGGTTTGCAGCAGTGAACTTAAAGTAACTGTCCCTACCAATATCTGGCAGCAGATTAAAACCAATGCTCCACTGCTTTTTGGTAAAACAGATTTTATTGCTCGCATGAATAAGCAATTGCAAGGCAATGAAGTGGTTTTGCATGACAATGAGTTTACTAAACCCATTCAATATTCACCTGTAACCATTAATGGCAATGCTGCATCTAATGCAGCGTCTGCGACCAGTGCGGCTACTAACTTCGATTTGGCTGGCATACAGACTTTAGGTACTGTACTGGGCAACGCGTTATTGCCCTACGGTATCAAGGATATAGTAGTGATTAATGGCCATACCTATAAACGAGCTGACGCCATTGAGTTAATTAATAATCCTAATGCTAAAGTTACACCGGTTGACCAACAAAGCCAGTCTGCACAGATGGCCAGTGCCATTCTGAACGGCCACGCAGCAGCTGTAATTAACGACAATCAGGCTAATGATAATGCAATGAGTCGGAATTCTGAAAATGCTGCCAGACAGGGCGAGATAAATGCTAGTCAGCTACAGCTGGCACGTGACAACAACCGTAACGCTAACAATGTAATCAACACATTATGGCGTAATCTGGACGACACCGTGCGCAAAACCTTACAGCACGAAGAACAAAAATGGATAGCTAATAAAACCAGTCAGTGTCAGGCACGTGGAGCTAAAGCAAGCTCAGCAACTTATGCAGAATTTCTGCGGCTGGAATGCGATACTCAATTGACTAATGAACGCATCAAATACCTCAACGGCTACACTTTGCGCTAATTGATTTTCCAGACAGGCACCAATAATTCTGCTGAATATTGGTGTCTGTTTAATTTGAGTGGAAAAAATATCTTAAATCACATCGGCCAGAATACCTTAAACTGAATACTTTTATATTTCATTCAGGTTTCCAAAGTTTATAATCTGTGTAAAAACAATCTCAATCTTTTACAGAAAAATACTGTCTATTCTGCTTTGTACACATTTGCATTGGTACTAGCGGCTATTATCCTTACAGCAATGAATGGTTATATATCAGCACTTTTATTCTGATAAACTGATTTTTGGTAAAAATTGTAGACTATTCTCAAATACGGGTTTAGATTCCTGCTTACAATAAGATGGTAAGTATTTGCGGTGATAAAAGATAAGCCTACGAGGAATAGCCTAAACAAATCTGAAAAATTGTAAATCATCCTTTTGTATTTATTGACTTAATATGACGGAACGAAAAATAATCCATATAGATATGGATGCTTTCTATGCTTCAGTTGAATTACGCGACCGTCCTGAACTAAAAGACCAACCTGTTGTGGTGGCCTGGGATGGTCCCAGATCGGTTATCTGTGCTGCATCCTATCCGGCACGTCAATATGGTTTACATTCAGCCATGTCGGTAACAACAGCCAAAAGATTGTGCCCGCAGGCAATTTATATCCCACCAGATTTTAATAAATATCGGGCTGTATCCAGTCAGATTCACAATATATTTAGGCGCTATACTGACCAAATCGAACCCTTATCTTTAGACGAAGCCTATCTGGATGTTACCGATTACAAAGGTCGTTTGCCTTATGCTCGCGATATTGCACGGGAAATCCGTGCGTCTATACTGAAAGAAACGGGTCTTACAGCTTCTGCCGGTATCGCCCCTAATAAATTTCTTGCCAAAATTGCTTCCGACTGGCGTAAACCCAATGGCCAGTTTGTGATTGCGCCAGTACAAGTATTAGACTTTCTACACAATCTACCTTTAGGCAAGATTCCCGGTGTCGGCAAAGTAACTGAGCAGAAAATGAATGCCTTAGGCTGGAAAACTGTTGGAGATTTAAGCAAAGTAAGCATGTCGGTTCTGGTACACCATTTCGGCCGCTGGGGTTATCGCCTCTTTGATTTGGCACAAGGCCGTGACGACCGTGTAGTTACACCAGAACGCAACCGACAGCAGATTTCTACTGAAATTACGCTAGAAAATAATGAAAGCCTGCAAGAAATTGCTAGCCATCTGCCCGATCTGGCTGAGGTTTTAGTACAAAATATGCAGCGAAAGGGTCTTCAGGGTAATTGCATTACTTTGAAATTAAAAAATACTCAGTTTCAGATTTATACCCGTTCTCAAACCTATTCATCACCACTGCCGGATGCAACTGCCTTGGTAGCAGCTGGGAAGGATCTGATGCAACGAATGCCTGATGATGAGGCATTGTTTCGTTTGATTGGTCTTGGGATCAGCGATTTTTATCAGCATGAGTATCAGGCTGATTTATGGAGTCCAGAACACAGCTGCTAATACTTCACATTCAGATCTATACCTGCTATATGTCTGAATGGCTTTAGACATATTTCTGACTACATTGCACTACATTTTGCTGGCTTAAGTTAACAAAATAAAGGATAATCATTGTGACGGACTACAAACTGAAATATGTAGTCATCTATCAGAAAAAGTAACATTACAGGAGTTACCATGAGTCACATTAAAGTGCCTACTGAAGGTCACAAAATCGTTTCCGGCCAACCCATTCCGAATGATCCAATTATTCCGTTTATTGAGGGGGATGGCATTGGTGTTGACATTACGCCGGTAATGAAAGACGTGATTGATGCAGCAGTAGCCAAAGCCTATAACGGCTCAAGAAAAATTGTGTGGATGGAAGTTTATGCCGGTGAAAAAGCCACGAAAGTGTATGGTGAAAATACTTGGCTGCCGGATGAAACATTAGAAGCGATTAAAGAATATAAAGTAGCCATCAAAGGGCCGATGACTACACCCGTGGGAGGTGGTATCCGCTCACTGAACGTAGCCATCCGTCAGCAGCTTGATTTATATCAATGTGTCCGTCCAGTGCAGTATTTTACCGGTGTGCCCTCACCTTTGAAAGACCCGAGCAAGGTAAACATGGTTATTTTCCGCGAAAATACTGAAGATATCTACGCAGGGATTGAGTGGATGGCTGAAACAGCTGATGCCAAAAAAATTATCAATTTCCTGCAAGGTGAAATGGGCGTAACCAAAATCCGTTTCCCGCAAACCTCCAGCATCGGTATCAAACCTGTATCTAAAGAAGGTTCTCAGCGTTTAACCCGTGCGGCCATTCGCTATGCTATTGATAACGACCGCGACAGCGTTACCTTTGTTCATAAAGGTAATATCATGAAATTCACCGAAGGCGGTTTCCGAGACTGGTCTTATGAAGTAGCAAAAAATGAGTTTGGTGCTACATTAATTGGTGAAGGACCCTGGTGCGAATTTAAAAATCCGAAAACTGGTAAAAATATTGTAATTAAAGATTGCATTGCGGATGCTTTCCTCCAGCAGATTCTACTACGTCCGGCAGAGTATGATGTCATCGCGACACTGAATCTCAATGGCGATTATATTTCTGATGCGCTGGCTGCACAGGTAGGGGGTATCGGTATTGCCCCAGGTGCCAATATTTCTGATGAATATGCCGTATTTGAAGCTACCCATGGTACTGCACCTAAATATGCTGGTCAGGATAAAGTTAACCCAGGATCCATTATTCTTTCTGCTGAAATGATGTTGCGTCATCTGGGCTGGAAAGAGGCTGCTGAATTGGTTAATGCCTCAATCGAAAAAGCCATTGCTGATAAAATTGTTACCTACGATTTTGCTCGTATGATGGAAGGCGCTAAAGAAGTTTCATGCTCTGCTTTTGGTAAAGCCTTGATTGAGCGCATGTAAAGCGTAATGTGATAATGTCCTAAAAAAACCGAATCTTAAGATTCGGTTTTTTATATTCAGACTTCACGTTGCCAAATCAGTTTTTTATATGCTGTCTTAATTACTGCCCAAAGGTTGCCTCTATTCTGATAAAATAAAATTAATCTAAATTGCTGAGCTAGTGTGCTGATAAATATATCTATGATTCTTGGAATTGATACCGATTCATGTGGTCGCTGCACTCATTATCATACAGAGTTTGACATTGCCGCGCTGCAATGTGCAGAATGCAGACTGTATTACGCCTGCTTCAAATGTCACGACCAGTTGTGCAATCATAAGTTTGTTGCCATGCCGGTGCAAAACAGCAAACCCGTGATGTGTGGTAAATGTAGACATCTTCTGACCTATGCGCAATATCAGCAACACCGTTGCCCATTTTGTCAGTCAGCATTCAATCCGCGTTGTGGACTTCATAAAGATATTTATTTTAAATAAATTTTATAAATTTAGATTAGTTGTCATTCAGGTCAACAACCAAACCATCCTCATCCCACTCGGTTTTACGCATTAGTTCGTTTTTCTCAAAAACCGATTCGCTTTTTTTAGCCCCTGAGTCATACCAGCTCAAAACCACACCACTGACTTTATTTTCGTGGATGGCTACATCGGCTAGCAAATGGCCTTTATCATCCCATGTTGTCATGGTTTGTACGATACCATGATGCACATACATATCCTGTTTCAACTGACCGTTCGGATACCAGCGCTGCCAGCGCCCTTCAGCTTTGCCATTAATAAAATTCAGCTCGCCACGCTTTTGTCCGTTTTCATACCAGCTCATAGTACGGCCACTAGGCTGCCCTTTCTGCCAGCTCATTTCAATCGCCATCTGGCCGTTTGGATACCAGGTATGCCATTTTCCAACAGGTTTACCGTTTTTGTAATTACCTTGAATTTTTTTTTGGCCGTCCGGATACCAGAGTTGCAATTTACCCTCTTTCATTGCGGGTATAAATTGTTGCAGCTTATCTATCGGTAAAGCATAGCTGTCACTATATTTGCTCTTGTCTGGATAGTAAAAATCCTGAACTTCGATTTTTTTACCATCATCATGAAACTGACGTACATATTGAGCTTCGGATTGTTTGTTTACAATCTGACCATTTGCATCAAAATACACAGTTTTGTGAGTGTGAGAAAATATCAGCCACACTAACACAATCAGAATGAGTATTACGGCGAGTACGTACCAGTAAATACGTCTGGCTACATACATGACTTATATCCCTTTTCACTAAGCAGAATCATTATTTTATGCAATAAAAATTATTACTATCATTATTACATTATTTTTCAAACAGATTCATTACTATTTGAATAAATGGCCTATTTTTGCCAATAGCTTTTAACATTGACAAATTCATATATACCAAATTCCGACAACTCTCGTCCGAAACCCGAATCTTTAACGCCACCGAAAGGCAAACGCAGATCGCTGCTGGTATGACGGTTAATAAAAACACTGCCAGCGTTGAGGCGTTCAGCATACTGCCATGCATGATTTGTATCATTGCTGTAAATGCTGGCTCCAAGCCCGAAAGGATTATCATTGGCCAGCATTATGGCATGTTCGCTGTCTTCAGCTCTCAGAATGAGCGCTACAGGTCCAAATACTTCCTCATTGTATACACGGCAGTGCCGATTAACTTTATCTAAAATCGTAGCGGGATAAAACCAGCCCTGCAGATTTTCTGGTATTTCTCCTCCCAGCAAACATTCTGCGCCATGTGCCAGTGCATCCATCACTTGTGCGTGTACACTGTCGCGCAAATCCTGTCGATGTAAAGGAGCAAGTGTGGTTGCAGACAACCATGGAGCCCCCATCTGTAATTTCTGACAATGGCGTTTAAAAGCTGCGATAAATTCTTCAGCTATATCAGCATGAACAATAATGCGTTTGGCTGCATTACATGATTGGCCAGCGTCCCGAAAGCGTGAATAGCATGCTTCAGCAGCTGCCTGCTCAATATCTGCGTCATTTAACACGATAAATGCATTACTACCACCGAGCTCCATAACACATTTACGCAGATGTTTTCCTGCTAGTGCCGCCAGATGCCGACCAGTATGGGTAGAACCTGTGAAAGCCAGCGCCTGTGTCTGAGATATGGCATATTCAATATCTTCCTCCTCCAACCAGACTAGTTGGAAAGGTAAATCCTCACCCACCAATTCAAACAGCATCTGGCTGATTTTGCCAACAGAAAGTGCGGGCTTAACCATGCAGGCATTGCCAGCACATAAGGCTGGTATAGCAAAGCGTAAAATTTGCCATACTGGATAATTCCAGGGCATCACTGCCAGTACCGTACCCAACGGTTCAAAGCGTACCTGACTCAAACTCGCCTGTGTAGCAATTGTTTTATGCGCCAACAGCTCTGGAGCCAGATGAGCGTAGTATCGGATAAGGGCTATCGATTTTGTGATTTCAGCTTCACACTCACGCAGACACCGCCCTACCTCTATACAAATCTGATAGGCCAGCTCGTCTCGCGCCTCTTCAAGCCGGGATGCAAAGCTCAGTAAATACTGTGTACGAGTTTGAACATTTTTACTGGCAAAATCATATTGACGCTGGCTGAGCTGCTGACTTTGCACATCAAATTCAGTTTTTGTCAGACATGTATGGCTAAATAGGAGTTCACCCGATACAGCATGATAACTGTTATACAACACAACAATCCTTTATCTGCATGAAGTGTTTCAGACTGCATGCAGTACAGAAAAATTCAGTGTCCCAAATAATATTGACCTTATAAAATTTATAAGGTCAATGGTATAAATTACTGCTCGTCAGCTGTATCCAGCTTTTGTGCCCCTTGTTTTAGTTTATAACGACTCTTTAACCAGGCCAAATTACTGGTGGCCAGATTCTGTGCCAAATTCTGACTGATTACCTGTTTTGCCTGCGGCAGAACATTCGCCATATCCTGTGGTTGTTTTATGGCATTAACTTTTACAAGTACTGGATTTTGCTGATCACTCAAAAGAATGTATGCAGGTTTGCCACTAACAGGTTTGGCTTTAATCCAGCTCTGAAAATCAGTTTTAGACATCATGGCTACAGCCTGCTGCGGCGTTAAATCAGCTGTTTGCGACCAGCTCAAACTGGCATTGACGTTTGTACTAACGTTGTTTAAAGCTTGCTTTGCTGCTGCTAAAGCCAATTTTTTGCTTTCTGCGGCCACATAATCTTGTTGAACTTGTGCTTTGATTTCCGTAAAGGATGCCTGGTGTTCTTTACGCACATCGATAGCACGAACTACCCAGTAGTTGCCATTGCCTATATCAATTGGTTCAGAGTTGTAGCGTTTAACCAGAACATCGTTGCCAAATAATGCATCCTGTAACGCCTTGGGCATGCCACTATTATTAGCCATGTCTCGAGTGAGCCACACCTGATCTATTTTATGAATCGTTAAACCTAGCTTGTCTTTTATCGGTTGCAAGGTTTTCGGATTATTAAAAGCCAAGTCACTAACATTTTCTTTTAATTTAGCTACCACAGCCGCACCCTTACGGGCTTGAATTTCCTGTGTCAGCTGCGTACGGACGTTCTCTAGTGCCGGTTTGGGTGCTGAGGCCGTAGTCGGAATCTGATTATAGGCTTCCTGTATCTCTGCTTTACTCACGCTTTCTTTAGCACCAAGTTCCATGGCAGACAACTGGACATATTCATATTTGACAGCCTGCGGCAAATAATATTTTTTCTTATTCGCTTCGTAATAAGCTTTCAGTTTGCTGTCGTCTACTACTACCCTATGAGTGAAATCAGCGGCAGGAAATGTCAATGTCTGTACTTCACGAGCAGCCTGTAACAGATTTACCATTTGTTTGGCCTGAGCATCGCTGACCACATTTCCCGCTTTCATCAAATTAAGCATGGATTGCATGGCATATTGTTTACGCATACCGTCAATAAGCGCATCTTCAGACATACCTGCTTGTTGCAGGAAAGCGCGATATTTGGCTTCTACAAATTTTCCGTTTTCCTGAAAACTGGGATCAGATGCAATAACCTGCTTTATCTGATCTATAGGTACAGTGATATTCATATCATTTGCACCCTGCTGCACATATGCCTGATCCACCAGTGAATCATATACCAGCTTTTTGCTTACCGGATTCCCAGAAGCATTTTGTATTCGTCGCTGAAAATCATTAACATCATTTACTTTGATTTTAATGTCGCCAACTTTGCTGATGTAATCTGTACCGGGAACAGCGAGTGTGTAACCACCGGCAAATACAAAACTCAAGCAAATCACACCGAGAATAATCTGAGCCGGTGTTCTATATTTTTCTACAATGTGGAACATGAGATTCAGTTAACTTTTCTAAAGCAGATAAAAGAAGCCTATTGTATCGTTTTTTGTGAGGCTCAACCATGCTGTTTGTACAGCTAATGCACAAAAACGACAGACAAAAGAAAAGGCGGGATATCCCGCCTTGATTTAAAACATAAAACTGTATTACAGAGCATCTTTCAGTGCTTTACCGGCACGGAACTTAGGCGTTTTAGCTGCTTTGATTTCTAACGGTTCACCTGTTTTAGGATTACGTCCAGCACGGGCTGCACGCTCACCAACATAAAAAGTACCGAAGCCTACCAGCGTAACTGTGTCGCCACTTTTCAAAGTGCGGGTAACAGCACTAATCATACCGTCCAGAGCCTTGGCGGCAGAAGCTTTAGATAAATCAGCCTCTTGGGCAATGGCTTCAATCAATTCAGACTTATTCACAATAAAGTCCCTTTCTGTTGTTATGTTCATTTGATTTTCAGGAACCATATGTGCAGTGGAACCTGAACAATACATTACGATTACTTTATAACAAGCCCAAATTCTTTATGTCAAGCATCGTCACCGCTGCATAAGGTTAAATCATGCCAAAAACAAAGCCATTCACCAATTAGTGTTGGTGAATGGCTGCATATCAATGTTTTACGGTTTTAGTAGTTGACTTGGCCGCAGATTTAGCTATTACCCCCTCTTCAGGCACGCTTGTCCATGGAGTAGGCGGATAAGCCAGACCGAGATTGAGCACTTCATCAATCCACTGTACTGGGTGAATAGTGAGTTTTTCGCAGATGTTGGCAGGAATTTCTTCCAAATCTTTGACATTGTCTTTTGGAATCAACACATGTTTGATACCACCTCGTAATGCAGCCAACAGCTTTTCTTTAAGACCGCCAATAGGCAATATTTCGCCGCGCAAAGTGATTTCACCAGTCATTGCCACATCTGCACGTACCGGAATACCGGTAAACGCAGAAACCAAAGCCAGTGTGATGGCGCTGCCAGCACTGGGTCCATCTTTAGGGGTCGCTCCTTCGGGTACATGAACATGAATATCATTTTTCTCATAAAAATCAGGTTCAATGCCTAAGCTTTCAGCCCGGGAACGTACCACGCTCCATGCAGCACTAACAGATTCTTGCATAACATCACCAAGCTTACCGGTGCGCAAAATATTGCCTTTACCACGAAATTTGCTTGCCTCAATGGTTAAAAGCTCACCACCGACTTCAGTCCAAGCCAGCCCGGTGACCTGACCAACACGGTTTTCATTTTCTGCAACGCCATAATCAAAGCGGCGAACACCCAGATAATCATGCAGATTATCAGCATTAATTACGATTGCTTCAGGCTTGGTTTTGGTTTTTTTAGCTTTACCGGCACTAAGTTTTTCTTCTGCAACAGCCTGTTTCATCACTACTTTACGGCAAATTTTGGCTATTTCTCGATCTAAAGAGCGAACACCGGCTTCACGAGTGTAATAGCGGATAATATCGCGTACTGCAGATTCTTCGATGCTGATTTCGCCTTCCCGTACACCGTTTTGTTTGATTTGCTTAGCCACTAAATATTTCATGGCAATATTGATTTTTTCGTCTTCGGTATAGCCAGAAAGACGAATAATTTCCATGCGATCAAGCAAAGGAGAAGGGATGTTAAGACTGTTGGATGTGGCAATAAACATTACATCCGACAAATCAAATTCTACTTCTGCATAGTGGTCAGAAAATGAATGGTTTTGTTCAGGATCCAGCACTTCCAGTAAAGCACTGGCTGGATCACCACGAAAATCATTACCTAATTTATCAATTTCATCCAACAAAAACAGTGGGTTTTTCACTCCGGCTTTGGCCATGTTTTGCAGAATTTTACCAGGCATGGAACCAATATAAGTGCGCCGGTGGCCACGGATTTCACTTTCATCGTGCACACCGCCTAATGCCATGCGTACATATTTTCGTCCTGTAGCCTTAGCTATGGATTCGCCCAGTGAGGTTTTAC
This sequence comes from Snodgrassella sp. B3837, assembly GCF_026535955.1. Classification (NCBI taxonomy): domain Bacteria; kingdom Pseudomonadati; phylum Pseudomonadota; class Betaproteobacteria; order Neisseriales; family Neisseriaceae; genus Snodgrassella; species Snodgrassella sp. B3837. Next base: position 78,450 of record NZ_JAFNPI010000006.1, on the reverse strand, counting down.
CTACACCCGGTGGTCCTACGAGACACAAAATAGGACCTTTAAGCTGATTCATGCGTTTCTGTACGGCAAGGTATTCCAGAATACGCTCTTTGACCTTTTCTAATCCGTAGTGATCTGCATTCAGAATTAGGTCTGCTTTGGCAATGTCCTTGCTTACTTTAGATTTTTTCTTCCACGGAAGCTCCAGCAGAGTGTCAATGTAGTTGCGAACTACGGTAGACTCTGCTGACATTGGTGGCATCATGCGTAATTTTTTGAATTCAGAAAGACATTTTTCTTCAGCTTCTTTGCTCATGCCAGCGTCACGAATTTGAGTTTCCAGATTAACCAGATCATCATCTTCTTCACCCAGCTCTTTCTGAATCGCTTTTACCTGTTCATTCAGATAGTATTCCCGCTGAGATTTTTCCATCTGCCGTTTGACGCGGCCTCGAATACGTTTTTCTACCTGAAGGATGTCCAGTTCTGATTCAAGCAGATGCAATAAATGTTCCAGTCTTGCTGTAACATTTATCATAGACAATATTTGCTGACGCTGATCTAGTTTAAGTTGCAAATGGGCGGCAATAGTATCAGCAAGTCTACTTAAATCTTCAATCCCATGAATGGTAGTTACTACCTCAGCAGGAATTTTTTTGTTTAACTTTGCCAGTTGGTCAAACTGGGAAAGCAATGTACGCCGTAATGCTTCATCATCATGAGAATCGGTATTGATGTCGGCACATTTTTCTATGTGCGCTTCGGCGTAAGGTCCGCTCTCATCTATATACTGTACTTGTGCACGATACAGACCTTCTACCAGCACTTTAACTGTGCCATCTGGTAGTTTGAGTACTTGCAGAATGTTGGCTACAGTACCCATTGCATACATATCTTCTGCATGTGGTTCATCTGTATCGGCATTTTTCTGTGCCAGTAAGAATACGGGCTCGTCATGCTCCACAGCTGCATCCAACGCTGCTATGGATTTTTCGCGCCCGACAAAAAGGGGCAGTACCATGTGCGGGTAAACAACAACGTCGCGTAGGGGCAACATTGCCATAGTTGTTGGCTGCACCGGAGAAGAATCATAAACTTCAGCCATGTAATGCCTCAATCTTTCCTGTAAATATGCTATAAAATTGGATGAGAAAATGGTGCTGAACCAGCGTTTTTCAAGTGCTTTTGAGCTGATTAATCATTGATGTGATTTTGGATAAAGGCATAAATGGATTTAATATGCCTATAAACTAAAGGCCGGCCAGGATAGATTTATTGTGATCGCTGAACCGGCCAAAGCTAATTAGCGGGTAACCGGTTTATAACGGATACGTTTGGGTTTGGCCCCCTCCTCACCCAGACGGCGTTTTTTATCTGCTTCATATTCTTGATAATTGCCATCAAAGAAGACCCATTTCGAATCGCCTTCTGCCGCTAATATATGGGTGGCAATACGGTCGAGGAACCAACGATCGTGGGATACCACTAGTACACAGCCAGCAAATTCTAATAAAGCATCTTCGAGTGCGCGCAGGGTTTCTACATCCAAGTCATTGGAGGGTTCATCCAGCAAAAGCACGTTGCCGCCAGAAATTAGAGTTTTTGCCAGATGCAGCCGACCGCGCTCACCGCCGGAGAGTTTGCCGACGATTTTACTCTGGTCACTCCCTTTAAAGTTAAACCTTCCTAGATAGGCTCGTGCCGGTATTTCAAACTGTCCTACCTGTAAAATATCCCTGCCTTCGGCAATTTCATCAAAAACGGTTTTATCTTCATGCAGGCCATGCCGGCTCTGATCTACAACAGAAAGTTTAACAGTCTGACCAATCTTCACTTGTCCCTGATCTGGTTGTTCCTGTCCGGTAATCAGTTTGAATAATGTGGACTTACCAGCTCCATTTGGTCCAATGATGCCGACAATGGCTCCCTGCGGGATTTTAAAACTCAAATCATCAATTAGTAATTTGTCGCCAAAACTTTTACTGACGTGTTCGAATTCGATAACTTCATTTCCCAGACGCTCTGCTACAGGAATAAAGATTTCCTGCGTTTCATTGCGTTTTTGATATTCGTAGTTACTCATTTCTTCGAAGCGTGCCAATCGAGCTTTGGACTTGGCCTGACGCCCACGGGCATTTTGTCGCACCCATTCAAGCTCATGTTTCATAGCTTTTATTCGCGCTGCTTCGGCTTTGGCTTCGTGTTCCAGTCTGGCTTCTTTTTGTTCCAGCCATGAGCTGTAGTTACCTTTCCATGGAATGCCGTGACCGCGGTCTAATTCCAGAATCCATTCAGCAGCATTGTCCAAAAAATAACGGTCGTGCGTTACAGCTACTACAGTACCAGGAAAACGAACCAGAAATTGTTCCAGCCATTCTACGGATTCGGCGTCCAGATGGTTGGTAGGTTCGTCCAGCAAAAGCATGTCTGGTTTGCTCAATAGTAGTTTGCACAAAGCCACACGGCGTTTTTCACCACCAGAGAGATTGCCGATAAGGGCATCCCATTCCGGCAGCCGTAAGGCGTCTGCAGCAATTTCCAGCTGATGCTCTATATTGTCACCAGCTCCTGCTGAAATGATGGCCTCTAAACGAGCCTGTTCCTCAGCCAGCGCATCAAAATCTGCGTCCGGTTCGGCGTAGGCAGCATAAACTTCTTCCAGTTTCTTTTGCGCGGTAGCCACATCGCCCAATCCGGATTCAACTTCTTCCCTAACAGTTTTATTAGCGTCCAGTTGGGGTTCTTGTGGTAAATAGCCGATTTTAATGCCACTCATTGGAATGGCTTCGCCTTCAAATTCGGTGTCTACACCGGCCATGATTTTCAGTACAGTGGATTTACCTGCACCGTTCAGACCCAGCAGGCCAATTTTGGCGCCTGGAAAAAACGACAAGGAAATGTCTTTGATAATTTGTTTCTGTGGCGGCACGGTTTTACTTACGCGCAGCATGGAGTACACATATTGGCTCATAGTTTATTCTGTAGATTAAATTAATGTGTATCAGCCTCAATTTAGGGGCTGGTTGTCATGATTTTGATTTTAGCATGCATATTCCTGCTTTCGCGGAAAGCTTTGCGTTAAAATACCCCCTTTTATTTTGCCGCCTTAGCATATGCATATTATCTCTGCTCTGATTGATTTTATTTTACATATTGACCAGCACCTGCAATTTATTGTCTCTCAATATGGTGTCTGGATTTATGTGATTCTGTTTGCGTTGATATTTTGTGAGACGGGGTTGGTGGTTACCCCTTTTCTACCTGGTGATTCATTGTTGTTTGCTGCTGGTGGTATTGCTGCCGTCGGGGAAATGAATATTCATTGTATGGTAGTGTTATTACTGCTGGCAGCTATTATTGGCGACGCAGTTAATTTTTATGTGGGTCAGAAATTCGGTGCACATCTGTTTGCCAATCCACAGTCGCGGATATTTAAGCAGATTTATTTGCACAAAACTCAGGAGTTTTATGCAAAACATGGTGGAAAGACCATAATTATTGCTCGTTTTGTCCCGATTGTGCGCACTTTTGCCCCCTTTGTCGCCGGTATGGGGCACATGCATTACGGTCATTTTTTTCGCTATAACTGTATTGGTGCTATTCTCTGGGTGGTGCTCTTTTCATATGCAGGCTATTTTTTTGGCAATCTGCCGTTCATCAAAGAGAATCTATCTTTGGCCCTGATAATCATTATTGCTATCTCACTGCTACCGGCAATTATTGAAATCATGCGCCATAAGCTGGGCAAAGGCACAAACAAATAATTCTTCATCTGCTGCTGAATAACTATTTACAGGAAAAATATGAGCCAGATACATCTGTTATCAGATCATTTAATCAACCAGATAGCTGCCGGTGAGGTAATTGAACGTCCGGCCAATGCGCTAAAAGAGATTATTGAAAACAGTCTCGATGCTGGTGCTAGCCATATTGATATAAAACTGGAAGCTGGTGGTATCAAACGTTTGTGTGTGACAGATGATGGACAAGGCATGAGTGAATCCGATATACCGCTTGCTCTGCATCGCCATGCCACGAGTAAAATCGGCAGTTTGGAAGATTTGGAAAAAGTTATGAGCATGGGTTTTCGCGGTGAAGGTCTGGCCAGCATCGCTTCTGTAAGCCGTCTGACCTTAACCAGTCGCACTGCTGATGCCAACCATGCCACGCAGATATACGCAGAAGATGGCCGGCTCAGCCCTATCAAAGCTGCTGCTCATGCGGCTGGTACTACAGTAGAAGCAGTGGAGCTCTTTTTCAATACTCCGGCCAGACGACAATTTCTCAAATCTGCAGGTACCGAATTTGCCCATTGCCGCACTATGGTTGAGCGTCTGGCGATGGCACATCCTGATGTAGCTTTTGATTTGCAGCATAATGGCAAAGATGTTATTAATCTGCCAGCTCAATCGCTGTTTGAGCGCTGTACCGCTATTATGGGTACAGATTTTGCGGCTGCCAGTCTAAATGTGGACGAAAGCATGAATACCATGCGTGTGTATGGGCTGATTGGCAAACCGACCTTTATGCAGGGAAAATCCAGTCAGCAATATATATTTGTTAATCAGCGCTTTGTACGTGACAAAATCATCTTACATGCTGTAAAACAAGCTTATAACGATGTTTTGCATCAGGCGCTCACACCGGCATTCGTGCTTTTTTTAACTCTGCCACCAACAGAGGTAGATGCCAATGTGCACCCTACTAAATCGGAAGTACGCTTCCGGCAGAGTCAGGCCGTACATCAGCTTATTTTCCATGCTCTGAATAAATGTCTGGCGGCAACAAATGCCGCTCAAACCGAATCAGTTTCGCAACCAGCCACCATACTGGCTGACATCATGCAAAAGCAACCGGCTGATGTACAGCAGCTATTTGCAAATTCTGAAAATAAAAGCAATTTACAGAAGACTCCGGCTCCTTATCAGCGTAGCCATACGCCACTGCACCGTAACTTGAGTCTAAGAGAATCGCAAGCTGCTCTGAACACTTATGCGCAGCTATATAAACAGGAACCGTCTACGACAGACAATTCTATAGCGGCCAATTTTGAGTCGGAAGCAGATAGTGAACTCGTAATGTGGGAACAGGCTCGAGGTGTAGCAACTGCTTCAACAACGCAGCAGACAACGGTAAATGATACGGAAATTCCGCCATTGGGCTATGCCATTGCTCAGTTACTGGATATTTATATTTTGGCTCAAGCTGAAGAGGCACTCATTTTGGTAGATATGCATGCTACTGCTGAGCGAGTGAATTATGAAAAGATGAAACAACAACGCGATGCTACAGGTAAAGTAAGTAGTCAGACATTACTCATTCCAGTACGCTTTCAAGCGAGCAATGAAGAAGTGGCTACAGCAGAGGACTATTCTATTTCGCTGCGGGAATATGGTTTAGACATTCAGATTGAGAATAACCAGCAGCTGGTGGTGCATTCCGTTCCGGCCATGTTGATAAAAAGTGATATTCAGCAACTAGTTCAGCAAGTATTGGCTGATATGATAACTATTGGCAGCAGTGATGTAGTAAAAGAACGTGAAAATCGAATTCTTTCTACTCTTGCTTGCCATGGTTCAGTTCGTGCTGGACGTAGATTAACTTTACCAGAAATGAATGCATTACTGCGGGATATGGAAAAGACTGAACGTGCTAATCAGTGCAATCATGGCCGTCCGACATGGGTAAAATTGCGCTTGCAAGATTTAGATGCTTTATTTTTACGTGGACAGTAAAACAGTGCAATATTCAGAAGCATTACAAATATCAGTACTTTTATAAATAATCTTAATTCAAAACCCTCTTTATCTAAAAAGATAAAGAGGGTTTGTTGATTATGACTAAAGTAACAGTCTAATGGCTTGTACTAGCGGCTACTGCAGATGCAGCTGGCAGTTCAGCATAATCAGGTTCGGTTTCTGGCTCCGGCTCTATATTCCACATTTTGCCGTTTAGGTAAACTTTGCCATTGATTAATTTCAGATGGGTTTTCACAATACCGTTGCTCACCTGAATGTAGCCTTTTGCCTGCATGGATTTAATTGCACTATCAATCATTAGACGTATGGTCTGGTCAATATCCTCTAGCGCTTCTGCACCGCCAGCACTGGCATCAACAGTAAACAAAGCTCTAGCCTGACTTATGGCAAAATTTTCCATTATTGCCTGCGGTATGGCGAAATCCATTTCGGATTCAGTTTTATTCAGCATGGTGCTCAGTTGCTGCATATCAGATGCAAGCAGATTTTTAAAACCAAGATTACCATGAATATCAATCAATCCCTGTGGCATTTGCAGTTTAAAGGTATTGAGTTTGATTAAAGGATCATGCGTAAACAAACCCAATCCTTCGTTTCGTACGGCAGAAACAATGGCTGCGCGTAGCTGATCATTATTCAGGTTCTGGGTAGATAGCTGAGTAATTTTGTTATTGATGGCTACCAGACTGGCTGCATCCAAATGTTCTGCGGCTGCATCAATATCCAGAGGGCCATAGACATCATTGCCGTACTGCATTCTTTCAAAGCCGAATTTACCCTGACTATTAATCCATTGATCCTGCTCTTTGGTGGATGTAGAAAGTTTCAAATTCTGAATATTGATTTTGGTGGGCATATTATTGCCGGCCGGACTGATAAAGGCACCTATTTGCAGATTAGTAACCAGATTAACCAGCTGATCCAGACGGATGTTGTTGTCAGCGGTATCATTCCAAATAAAAGTAATATCTTTTATGCTAAGGTCACTGTTTCCAAGAGCCAAGGATGTCTTTCCATGCTCAGTATGACTGGTAAACTGCAAATCCTGATAAGAAGCACGGCCTTTGGTCGACAGAATCATGTCCAGACCAGGGCTGACTGTATGGCTGTCATAACTATTGAAATCTTCAGCGTAATCAATAGTAGAATCCAAGCCCTGCCAATTTATTTTAATACCAGATAATTCTTCATAATTAAATTTAGGTATCACTACATGCATCTGCCCGCTGCCGCTCAAATTGATGGTGTTTTCAAGTTTAACCGGAGCTTCCTGCCCGAAAAAACGAGCCAGAATCTGCTGTGCCTGCGGGGTAAAGCGCAATTCTGTTTCCACATGTGCTCGTACCGGCCGGATGCTGCCGGCAAATAAACCATGCCGTACATGATTAACCACGGTAATAGGCTGTTGTAATACGGTACGCACATTATCAGGAAGCTGTTGCTGAATACCAGCAAAAAAACTTGGTTTAAAGCGAATCTGCATGGTTTCAGTAGAGGTAAACCATCCACGCTGATAGCTTTGTTTATCGATAATTAAAAAAGAGCTTTTAGCCAGTAAATCGCGTTGTTCATCCATGCTTTGCTGCGTTTTTACCCCTAAATAGCAAGGTAAAGCGAGTACGACAAGCAATATGACAGCCACGATGGCGGCAATAATGGTTAAAATCCGTTTATTCATGCTCGAAATGTCTTATATATCCACGTTCTGGAAGAGTTGCAGGATAACATCAAACTGGCTGTTTGTCCGCGGTGTTTATCGGTGTAAACAGACTTATTCAAATGTGAACAATTTTGATTTGCATGTACCCGACACATAATTTGGTTAATTTAGTGTACCGCCAGCCGTCAGTCGCTGACGCTGTTGTTCAAATAAACAGACAGTTGCAGCCATGGCAACATTAAGTGATTCTGTTTGTCCGATCATTGGTATTATTACATGCTCGGTAGCGCTGTGTAGCATTTTTGCACTTAAGCCACTGCCTTCATTACCAAATAGCCAGCCAACAGGATGAGTCAGATTCAGTGTGTACAAGTTTCTGGCTGCAGTGCTTAATGCGGTAGCGTATAAGGGATGAGCGTATTCTGCACGCCAAATATCCAAATCAGCAACCGTCTGTATAGAAAGATAAGCATGTGCACCCATGGCGGCCCGTAAGACTTTTGGAGACCAAACGTCAGTACTGTCTTTACTGAGCACAATATGCTTAACACCGGCCGCAAGAGCGCTGCGTAAAATTGTACCAACATTACCTGGATCTTGTACCCGTTCTAACACAACTACATCGTTATCTATAGGTGCTTTAATCTGCGTAGGCAGGGATAAGATGGCAATTGGTTCTTTTGAGTGAGCTAAATCGCTGATTTTCTCTAACAAATGGTCGGCAACTAGTACAATTTGCCGTGCCGGCAGCTCTCTCATTAAGGCAACTATTTCAAAATCATTTGCACGAACTTGCGGTACAAACATTGTGTGGATGGGGTGACCTGCCTGCATAAATGTCTGAATCAGGTGTATTCCCTCCACTACAGCAAGCCGGTGCTGACGTCGATAATGTGATTGTGCAATTAACCGCGACAGATGCTTGAGTTCGGTATTACTGGCTGACTGGATAATTTTGTAGTTCATACCGAAATTCCATTTTCTGCTGTGTGTAGATTTAATTCTTTTTGAATGTCTGCAATGGCCGTTATTTTACGTAGTTGTATGAATAACTCTCCGGCTTCTGCATAGTGCAGTCTGAGTATGCCAAGCCATTGTTTTAAACGCGCCACCGGATAATTGGCATGGCTATTTCGTAGCTGACAACAGCCATTAAAAAAATCCTCAATCCATGGCAAAATTTCGGTCCATGTTAAAGCAGGAAGATTGATCCCCCGATTGGTGGCGGCAATCTGTCTGGCTAAGTCCGGACATTGAACAGCACCGCGTCCGAGCATGACATCGGTACAACCACTGATTTCGCGAATCTGATGATAATCGGCTAAAGTAAACACATCGCCATTGGCAATAACTGGAATGCTTAAAGCTTTGCGAATGCGTCCTATCCATTCCCAGTGTGCGGGTGGTCGATAGCCTTCTGTTTTTGTACGTGCATGCACGGTGACTTCACCAGCACCACCCTGTTCGATTGCGTAAGCGCATTCTAGTGCCAGATTTTTATGTTCATAGCCCAGTCGCATTTTTGCACTCAGTTTGATTTCTGCTGGTAAACTTTGACGTACGGTAGCAACAATTTGTTCGATTTTTTCTGGATACTGCAAAAGTACGGCTCCACCCTGATGTTGATTGACGGTAGGAGCCGGACAACCAAAATTCAAATCTATATGGTTGGCACCTAATTTTACTACCTTCAATGCATTTAAAGCCATATTTTCCGCATGGCTACCCAGTAACTGAACAGCCACAGCTGTGCCGGCTTGAGTCTGATTATTCTGTACCAACTCTGGCATGTATTTCAGCCACATAGACTTACCGTGTATGGTATGGGTAATCCGTACAAATTCAGTGACACAAATATCAAAGCCACCTATACGAGTTAATAAATCGCGCATAGGGGCATCTATGAGTCCCTGCATAGGGGCAAGTAATATTCTGGGAAAAGATATTTTCGTCTGTATATCAGGACTGCTCACGCGTATAACCATTGCTCTTACAAAAAACAACGCAACCTGTTGTCTGACAAGTTGCGTATTTAATTATAAAATAAAAATGGTTGTAGCAGGTTTAATCGCGTAATGTTTCAATTAGGTCGATCAATAATTCTACTTCTTCTGTCTTCAAAACAGCAAACCCATCATTCAGACCCAGATCTTCCAGCAGCATTTCTCCTGCCGGTGTTTCATGCATGGATGTAAATGCATTCTGTAAAGTATCCAGCATCTCTGCATGCCGCGGATGTAGCAAAATCATATGATATAAATCATTGATTTTACTTTCAATCAATAAATTTAGGCGGCTGAGTGTAATTGAAGTCAGCTTATGATAGGCAGAAGACATAAATAAGCCTATATCACCTTCGTGCTGAATCAAACCGCGAGCCACTGCTGAAAATGATTCACTTTTTACCCAAGTAAGGTCTTTTTCTTCAATATCTACTGCTTCTAGTAGACGTAAAGCAATCAATTTGACATCATAATTTTCGGTACATAAAATCTTCATACTTGGTTTGACATCCTGAAGTGATTTTATTTCACTGTCAGCCGCACTGGCAATCACCATTTCATCGAAACGATTAACAGGACGAACGACCGGCAAATAACCCAGCTCTCTAATCAGCTTAGAAGCATTAAATGGATTTGCATAGATAATATCAACATTGTCTTTGTCAATTTCCTGCTGCTCTTCTTCAGCATTGCTGGCCATAAACAGGTGCACTGGAGCATCAATTAGGCGTTGCAGACGGGTATTAAGAAAATGCCAGCCAGCATAGAATTCAGGGGGAAAATCTGGTGCAATCAGAAAATTAATGGTCATGAATTACCCCGTTCTTCTTTCATTAGTCCTTCATACAGACTTTGCATTTCCAGCACCTTGCTGCGAGATGGTTTTCGCCGCACTGAGGTATATCCCTGAATCACACCATCCCTTATATTAGGCACAATTGTTGCATATACCCAGTAAAATCCACCATCTTTACGCAGATTTTTAACATAGCCGTGCCATTTCTTACCCTCTTGCACGGTATCCCATAAATCTTTATAAGCCACTTTCGGCATGTCGGGATGACGAAGGATATAATGTTCAGCACCCATCAGCTCTTCGCGCGACCAGCCGCTCATATGCACGAATACTTCATTGGCATGTGTAATTATTCCCTTTAAATCTGTAGTAGAAGTAATCAGACACCCATCAGGAAATTCTGTTTCTACATCAGTACAATATACGGTGCGTGTTACCCCATCGTAATGTGTCAATTCAAATGTACGGTGCTCAATTTCAGGCACCTGCATCGGTGAAATCATTCTGACTCCATTTTCTTGAATGTGGACAACCAGACGAATAATGCAAAAGCTTATATACCTTATATATTGCGCCGATTAGCAAAATAATACAAAGCATTTGATTAATTTGTATAAAAAATCACACAATTTCTTGATAAAAATCAAACAATGCAGGAAATTATGTAAATAATTTCCTGCATGGGTAAATCAGATATAACATAAAATAGGGTGCTTATAAGCTCAGAATTTATGCCAAGAATCTATTTTTTTTCTTGCATAATCAGATTGATACAATCCTGCCCATTTCATGATACCGGCAACTTCAAATTCATTAAATTCATAATACTGCCCGCGTTTTAAACGTTTAGGTAAGGAGATTGGACCAAAGCGTACGCGTACTAATCGACTTACCGTTAATCCCTGACTTTCAAACAAGCGCCGTACTTCACGGTTACGCCCTTCTTTGATGATGATGTTATACCATCGATTGGCTCCTTCGCCACCCTGTTCCCACAGATGTTGAGCCTTTGCTATACCATCTTCAAGTTCTACACCATTCAGCAGGTTTTGTTTTTGCTCGTCACTGAGCTCACCCAATACGCGTACTGCATATTCACGCTCAACTTCAAAACTCGGATGAGCAAAACGATTCACTAATTCACCGGAAGTTGTCAGTATCAGTAAGCCGCAGGTGTTGATATCCAGACGACCAATTGCCACCCAGCGGCTGCTGGCCGCTTGCGGCAGGCGATCAAAAATACTAATTCGCCCCTGCGGGTCGTCACGGCTGACAATCTCGCCTTCCTGCTTGTAATACACCATGATGCGCGGCAGGCGATCTGGCCATTTAATATTAATCGCAGAACCTCTTACGCTGACTTCATCTTCTGGCGTGATTCTGTCACCTAACTGCGCTACTTTGCCATTTACTCGCACCTGTCCTTGACTGATCCACTGCTCCATTTCACGCCGTGAACCGACTCCAGAAGCAGCCAGGGCTTTTTGCAAGCGCACTGGTTCCATTTTTTCCAGGTTAACACGCTGTTCTTTCAGTATACGGGAACGTTGCAATATATCTTGACTGGGTGTGCGCTGCACCAGCTTTCTGGCGCGCTGGATACGTGCTTTGTTATCCACTTTCTGTTCAAAAGCGGTGTTTTTTCTGGTGGTTGCATTTTTATGTTCTGATGCAGCCTTTTTAATCTCATTATTTTGCCGGCCTTTACTGCTGACTTTATTACTCTTTGAGGCCACACCATCGCGTATCTGGCGCTTGGTTAATTTTTTGTTGGCTTGACTCATGTTTAAACTCCCGATCCGTCATCCGACGGTTCTTCTGCGGTTGTTGAAACTTCCGCAGGTTCACTTAATTCAGGTAAAACCAGTTCACCCAATTCGGTTAAAGGTGGCAGCTGATTTAAATCTTCCAGCTGTAAATCACTTAAAAATGTAGCGGTAGTGGCCCATAAGTTGGGTCGCCCTACACTGTCGCGTTGTCCGATAATCTCTATCCAGCCACGATCCTGCAATGTTTGTAACACATTGCTGGAAACAGCCACGCCACGTATTGCTTCTATATCACCACGTGTAACCGGCTGCTGATAGGCAATTATTGCTAGTGTTTCCAATACTGCACGTGAATAGCGCGGTGTGCGTTGCACATCCAGACTGGCCAGCAACGGATATGCTACCGGTGTGACCTGAAATCGCCAACCTTCGGCACAATGCACCAAATTCAATGCGCGTTCATGCCAACACTCCTGCAAATGAGACAATACACTACTCAGTTCATCTGCTGATAAAGGCGGCTTCCTGAGTGAGCACAATTGCTTCTCGCTCAGTGCCTCACTTTGGGTGAGTAATGCAGCTTCAATCAAAGCTTCGATAGAGACTGTATGATTCATAGCCATGAGTTCCTACGCTGTCAGTGCAGTCATGATAAGGTCTAGAAAAGAAATCAACTTTTTCGTGCAGCTTTTTTGGCTGCGCGCTCAGCCTTTAGCAGAGCTTCCTGCATTTGTCCTTTTTTCAGCCACACTGCCCATTGGTTTGGGGTTTCCAATGTAATTCGGCCAATCAGTCCATCGCGAAAATCGGTGAGCACACGCTCAGCTGCTTTCTGGTAATCAATACGGCCTCCGCTTAACAAGGCACCGCGTTTTTTACCAATCCATTCTAGCCAATTATCATCACGCCAGTGCGGACTTTCACTCAAATCTGCCTGATATCTCAGTTGCAGTAAAGAAAGGTAATGGCGGCGCAGATAATCTAGTAATTCAAGTGCCACTGTTTCCTCATCTAGTGCGTTGCGACCCACTGCTCCACTAGCGGCCAAATTATAACCGGCTTCTTCGACAATGATTTTAGGCCACAGCATACCGGGGGTATCATATAACCAGAAATCATCTGCCAATATTAGCCGCTGCTCTGCCTTAGTGATACCTGGTTCATTGCCGGTTTTGGCACTGCGCTTACCCAGCATACCATTAATCAATGTGGATTTACCTACGTTAGGAATACCACAAATAAGCACTCTTAACGGACGGTCTAACCCATGGCGATTGGGTACCAGCGATCGGCACGCTGCAATGATTTTACTTGCTGCCTGTTTTTCTGATGCATCCAGTGCCAGTACATTGGTATGAGGCTGGGCGCGATAGTCGGTCAGCCATAGCTCCGTACGCTCTGGATCGGCTAAATCTTGTTTATTAAGTATTTTCAGTTTGGGTTTATCGGCAGCTAGCTTGGCCAGCAATGGATTGGCACTTGAAGCCGGTAAACGTGCATCCAGTACCTCAATGACCATATCCACACTTTTAATACGCTCGGCAATGGCTTTTTTGGCTTTATTCATGTGCCCGGGATACCATTGAATCGCCATAAACTGTCCTTGTCTGCTAAAAATCCAACACAGAAAACACTCAGGCAGCCTGATTTCAGGCTGCCTGAATAATTCACTGTACTTATTATACCGTTTTTTCAGAATTTTTTCTCAATTCCAGCTGCCGATGCCGAACGATTACCGAATATGCATTAAGCTGCTGTGCGAGTGCCTGAACAATATATACAGAGCGATGCTGCCCACCGGTACAACCAATGCCGATATTAACATAGCTGCGGCTTTCCTTTTCCATTTCGGGCAACCAGCGGCATAAAAAACCAGATAAATCTGCAATCATTTCTGCCATGACCGGCTGGCGAGCAAAAAAATCCTTTACTGGTTCATCCAGTCCGGTGAAAGGACGCAAATCAAAATCGTAATAAGGATTGGGAAGAAACCGTACATCAAAGACAAAGTCCAGTCCTGCTGGTACTCCATATTTATAGCCAAAAGATTCTAGTACCACACGCAGGGGAGCTACCGGCAGATTCAACCATTGCTGTATTTGACGGCGCAACTGAGGTACGTTGAGCAAAGAAGTATCGATTACATAAGCAAAGCTTTGTAATGTAGACATATATTCCTGTTCGGCAGCGACACTTTCATTCAGTGTCTGGTGCTCTTTCGCCAGAGGATGGCTGCGGCGCGTTTCTGAAAAACGACGCAGCAAAACAGGTACCGATGAAGTTAAAAACAGCAGATCTACCTGATGCCCTAGCTGCCGCAATCTTTTTACTAGCTCTAACACTTCTGCTGGATTAAAGCGTGAGCGAATATCTACGCTTACACCCAATTGAGCTGTTTGGCTAGCGGCATAATGCTCAATCAGACCGGGTAAAAGCTTAACTGGTAGATTATCCACACAGACAAATCCAACATCTTCCAGCAAACGCAAAGCAATAGATTTTCCAGAACCGGATAATCCACTAATCAATATTATCCTCATGATTCACCGCATCCTCTTTCAGCATTGAATTATGACGATCCAAAAATTCCTTGGTACTGTCTTTACCTCTCATTTGTAAAATAAAATTACTTACTGCAGCTTCCACCAAAACGGCCAGATTGCGCCCTACGGCCACAGGTAGGGTCACACTACGTATAGAGACATTCAGAATGCTTTCGGTTTCACTTTTGATACTCAGACGGTCCATTCGTTGCATGTGGCTATCATCGGCAAGTGCCAGATTGATGATGAGCTGTAGCTGTTTTTTCGGGCGCACGGCAGTTTCACCGAAAATGGCACGGATGTTGAGCACGCCTAGACCACGCACTTCCAAAAAATCTTTCAGCATGGCAGGACAGCGCCCTTCCAGCGTTTCCGGCCCAATGCGGTACAGCTCTACAGCATCATCTGCGACCAAGCCATGGCCACGGGATATCAACTCCAGTGCCAGCTCGCTTTTTCCTAGTCCAGACTGGCCGGTAATAAGTACGCCGATTTCAAATACATCTAAAAAAACACCGTATTTAACAGTTGAGGCAGCCAGTACCCGTTGCAGATAGATGCGCAGCACATCCATCAGGAAGGGACTTTCTGTTTTTGATGTTAACAGTGGCACATTATGCGTATGACAATAATCACGCAACATATAAGGCACTGGTAAATCATTAGCCACAATGATCAAAGACATGGTAAGGTCGAATAATTCATTGAGGGTAGTTTTGATTTCTCCGGCCTCAATCTTATTCAAATACTCAACTTCGGCAATACCGATTACCTGTATCTGATTGGGATGGATAAAGTTCAAATGGCCGACAAGAGCCAATACCGGTTTATCAGCATCGATACTGATGCGGTTATCAGCGCCAGCGGTGCCGGCAGACCACGCCAATTTAAGCTTAGTCTGGTTATCATGATACAGACGCCGTACCGATATGCTGGGCATAAAAGTCTGTCCTTATAGCTCTTCGGCAACAAGTATATCGCGCACACTTTCAGCACTGGTAGCAGACAAAAGTGCATTGCGAACTGATTTCTGGGAAAATTTTCCTGCCAGCTCTGATAATACATTCAGATGTTTAGTGGAAGCATTTTCCGGCACTAATAGCACAAACACCATGTTTACAGGTTGCTCATCCGGTGCATCAAAGGCAATGGGGGTTTGCAGCCGGAAAAACGCGCCTACAGTATCTTTTACGGTACCAGTTCGACCATGGGGAATAGCAACGCCTTTGCCTAAAGCTGTAGAACCCAGTTTTTCACGTGCAAACAGGCAGTTAAATACATCTTCTTGTGACAGACCGGCCTGCTCGGATAATAGTTTTCCGGCTTCCTCAAACAATCTTTTTTTGCTGCTAACATTTAAATCGAGAACCACGTGTGAAACCGGTAATATATCCCCAATTAAACTCATGCTCATTTTCTATTCCTATCAAATTGCTCATTGCAGCGGTTCTTAAACCCTTGAGCTACAGGATGTGCAATTTCTTCCATTACTATTAATCAATTACCCAATTATATTATCTTTTAATCGCACAGACGGTTATGTATTAAGGATGGCCTAGCCAAAAATGCAGCAATAGCCCTACAAACCAGATAAGTCCGATACGGTTGTTACGTAAAAACATAGCAAAGCATATTTTGCGGTCTCGTGTACGAATATTCCGCCACTGTATATACTGTAAAACCAGCACCAGCGGCAAAGCAAGCCAGTACCATATAGTGGCCTGAATCATCCCGCCAGCAATAATCATGAATATATCAAAACCAAGATGGCACAACATCACGGCAGTAATATCATGCTGCCCGAAAGTGATAGCAGAAGTACGGATACCAATTTTCAGGTCGTCCTCTTTATCTGCCATCGCGTAAATGGTATCGTAGGCCAGAGTCCATAATGTATTGGCTGCGAGTAAAACCCATGCAATCATGGGTACCTGTTTGCTCACTGCAGCAAAAGCCATCGGAATACCGAAAGAAAATGCCAGGCCAAGATATAGTTGCGGCAACGGAAAAAAGCGCTTGGTAAAGGGATAAGTCATAGCCAAAAACAAAGCCGGTACACTCATCAACCAAGTAAGCCGATTAAGTGGCTCCAGACACAGTGCAGCCAAAATACACAGCACCAGCGTAAGCAAAAGCGCTTCTTTTTTGCTCACTTTTTTCAAAGCAAACGGGCGTTGATTGGTACGGTCTACCGCACCGTCAAAGTCGCGGTCGGCATAATCGTTGATCACACAGCCTGCACTGCGCATTAAAAAAGTACCAATAGTAAATACCAATACCGTTAGCCAGTCTGGATGGCCATCACCTGCAATCCACAGTGCCCACCACGTGGGCCAGAGCAGCAATAATGTGCCGATAGGACGGTCTATACGCATTAACTGCATATAAACTTGCAGACGGTCAGCCAGCCGCCAGCTTTGATTCTGCCCCAGTTTACCTTCTACAGAAAATCGATTCACGCCAGTTTAGTCTTCCAATGTTAATGCTTGATTAAAAAATACAAAGATAGCCCGAGTGACATTGCCAGACCATCTGGTTAGCTCTACTATCAAACTGTGAATGGAAACCAAACAATTGTAACATAAGCATAACAGTACACTGCACTCAGACACCATAATCCAAAGGAGTAAGATATGGACTTAATTTTATGGCGCCATGCCGAAGCCGAGGATAACTGGGAGGATATGGCACGCAAACTCACCACTAAAGGCCAACTGCAAGCAAAGCTGAGCGCGCAGTGGCTGCGTCAGCATTTGCCGGGTAATTGTCAAATTTACTGTTCAGAAGCTGTCAGGTCTCAGCAAACTGCTCGTTATCTGAAGCAGCCGTTTACTGTAAACAAATTATTCAATCCGGACTGCCACCCGCTTGATCTAGCCACATTTCTGCAACAGCAGCCCCCTGCATCCACTCAGATATGGGTAGGACATCAGCCATGGATTGGCCAGTTTTGTGCTTATCTTCTTAATGGTGTCTGGCTGCCACAACAATTCTGGTCAGTAAAAAAATCGGCTTTTTGGTGGTTTGATGTCCGTTTTTACCAGCAACGCCATCAAGCACGAGTAAAAGTGGTTTTATCACCGTCAAATTTAAAATAAATCCATTATTAAGAAAACACAATGCCATGAAGTTTTTTTCGAAAAGTGTGGTCAATCTGCATGGATGGGTTAATGAGCAAAGCTTTTTTGCCAAACTATCCAGAAATGCTTTGCGTTTGGGCAAACCGGTGGTTATACAGCTGTACTCTTTATTTCTGCTACTTAAATCTCCGCATACGCCTTTACGCAGTAAAATGTTGATTCTAGGTGCCTTGCTTTACTTTCTTAGCCCAATAGATCTCATACCAGACTTTCTTGGGCCGCTTGGTTTCACCGACGATATTGCCGTTATTGCTATGGTATGCAAACAACTACAAACTGCTCTCACACCAGCTTTGAAAGAACAGGCTCAAAACGCAATCAACCGTTTTTTTACCAACAAGGCTTAGAGCTGGTTTAAGCATTTTGCTATGTGTTAATGCTTCTGTGTCTGATATCTATGCAATAATTTATCCAGAAAAACACACAGTTTCTGATTCATGGGAACGTAATCATAGTCCAAAATTTCAGATGCAGGTTGTATATACGGATACTGACCGGCATGCTGTAAATCTAGCTTTGAATGGGGAATTAATGATTCAATTGCTGCGCGGTTGAATTCAAGATGACACTGAAATCCGTATGCTATTGGCGCAAACCGGATAATCTGGCGTGGACAACCAGTACTATAAGCTAAAATCTGTGCCTGTGGGGGTAGTCCAGGCATATCTCCATGCCAGTGACCCACAGTCAATTCCTGACCAAAATGTTCTATCATCTCATCGGCTAAACCTGCCGCTGTAAGCTGAATCGGAAAGTTACCGATTTCCTTATTAGGGCTGCTTTCTACCATACCGCCCAGCGCTTGTCCGATTAATTGTGCTCCCAAACAAATTCCCAGTACTGCTTTACCATTATCAATGGCTTGGCGGATAAGGTGCTGCTCAGCGGCACTGTCAAAATAGGCACAATCCTGTATTGTAGTTAGTGGTGACTGAGGGCCACCCATGATAATGAGCATATCAAAATCATCGGCAGATGTTGGCACTTTATCTCCCTGATAAATAGCAGATAACGAAATTCTATGCCCTCTACTTTGCGCCCATTCAAGGCATACTGCCGGTTGCTCAAAATTTTCGTGCACAATAAAATGTATTCGCATTCTGTTCTCCTCCATATAAATCAGCTAAATAATTATACTAAACTATACTAATATCCTAGCTAAAACAAAAGCTGTGCATGATAAAGGCGAACATAATAGCGCCGTACTTTCTAAAGTACGGCGCTGATTTAAAGCTCAAACAAAATTAATTATTTGCTGGCTTTAAATTCTTCGTAATACTCGCAAGCCAGTTTATGCAGTGAAGCACCGATGGCTTTGTACTGGTATTCGTTCAGGTTGGCCAGAGATACACGACCAGATGGGTGACGTACCGCAAAGCCTTTACCAGGTAACAATACTACGCCGGATTCATCTGCAATTCTGAACAGCAGTTCATTTGGGTTTTTGGTTTTAACTACCCATTCAGCAAACTCGTTACCATACAACTGACGGGCAGTATCTTCCATATCCACCAGAGTATAGTAATCTACGCTGTTTTCGTTGAACTCGTGTTTGATACCCAGCTGTTTGTACATAGCGGCGCTGCGATTGCGAATCAGAGCCATCAATGCGTCTTTATACTGTTTCTTGGTATCCATCATTTCGGCCAGAGAGAACAGTACCATCTGTACCTGCTGCGGAGTAGACAGACCAGCAGTGTGGTTCAGCGCTACAGCACGGCTATCAGCTACCATACGGTCAATCAGTTTCAGTTTTTCTGGTTCCGGAGTAATAGACAAGTAACGTTCATGCAGAATTTTGCGTTCTTCTTCCGGCAGTTCTGCAATTTTCTTATCTAGTACATTTTCTTTGGCCATGGCAATTACGCCCAAACGCCAACCGGTTGCACCAAAGTATTTGGAGAAAGAGTAAACCAGAATGGTGTTGTACGGACACATGGTAAACAGAGACTCAAAGTTCTCAGCAAAAGTACCGTAAACGTCATCAGTCAAGATAATCAAATCAGGACGTTTTTTCACGATGTCCGCGATAATCTGGAGACTGCGGTCGTCCATTTTCACTGAAGGTGGGTTGGACGGATTAACCAGATAGAATGCTTTGATGGAAGGATCTTCTAGTTTACGCAGTTCGCTTTCAGGATACTGCCAGTCCAGTTTCGGATCAGCATTGATTAATACTTCTTCCAGTTCGTAATCATTCAGTTCTGGAATTTCCAGATAAGGCGTGAAAATTGGGGCACCCAGAGCAATTTTGTCACCTTTACGAATCAGACCATTCTGTTTCAGCGAGCTGAAAATATAGGCCATAGCGGCGGTACCACCTTCAGTGGCAAATAAGTCGATATCATCGTTAGCCAGTGTTTTGGCACCCATTTCTTCAAGAACGTAGGTTTTAACGATTTCTTCAGACAAACGCAGCATGCGGTCTGGTACGGGATAGTTGCAGCCCAGAATGCCTTCAGTCATTTCCAGCAAGAACTGATGCTGATTGTAGCCAAGCTGGTCACGCACGTAAGACATGGCTTTACTCAGGAAGTCCACACCAGGTTTGTGGCGGTTGCGACGAATAAAATCGTCGAAGCGAGCCATCAAATCATCTTTAAATGGCATTCCGCCGATATTCTGGTCTAAGAAAGAGAAAGAGATTTCAGACTCTTCAGTAGCAAACAGACCTAATTCAAAAAATGCATTACGAGGCAAAGTAGCCAGAAAGTTGGGGTTACCACGGCCAGCATTCAGCATCATGCGGTCGTTGCGGCTCTGTGCCAAATCAATCAAATGATTTTTCAATTCAAATGGGCTTAAATTAGCATATTTTTCAAAATCATGTTTTGAAGTCATAACATTTTCCTCAAGAAGTTAAAAGCACATATCAAACAAGAGCCACAATCAATGGACCTAACAGTGTCAGGAACACATTGGCTAATGCATATGTAACGGCAAATGGAGTAGTCGGAATGGCATTACCTGCTTTATCCAATACTTCACCAAATGCAGGATTGGCACTACGTGAACCAGCCAGCGCACCGGCAAAGATTGCAGCGTTGTCATAACGCAGCACATAGCGACCAAAGAAAATTGCAAGAATCATCGGGACTAGTGTTACCACAACACCAATCAAAAACAGGGTCAGGCCATGTTCTTTAATTGTGGTAATTGCCTGTAAACCAGACTGCAAACCTACTACAGACACAAATCCAGCCAGACCGAAATCTTTCATGAACTGGGAAGCAGCTACCGGCATATTGCCAAACGTCTGCTTGCGAGCACGTAACCAGCCGAAAAACAGACCAGACAACAGCGCACCGCCACCTGCACCAAGCGTAATCGGGATATTGCCTACACGGACAACTACCCAACCAATAATCAGGCCAAGTACCACACCCAGACCGTGATAAGCCCAGTCGGTTTTACTGTTCACTGTAATTGGCGCACCAATAATATGAACAACACGATTAATATCACTGGTAGAACCATAGATGGTCATCACATCCCCGAGTTTGAATTCGGTATCCGGTGTTACATCCAATTTTTCACCGTTGCGATGTAGGGCAATCAGATATATACCATGCTGAATTTCAAAATCGTGGTCACTGGAATGCACTTTGGAACGGATTTCAGCCATGGTTTTGTTGGCATAATCAGGGTTGCGGAAGACCACGTCTTTGGTATCCACAATCACTTCCAGACCCTGTTCAGAATCCAGCTCACGTCCAAACAACGTGCTAACAGCAGCCACTGCTTCACGGCGGCCTACGATCAGAATAATGTCGTCTTTTTTCAGCACTGTAGACGGTGTGCAATCAATTAAGTTACCGTGACGTTTGATGCGCTCAATGGTAATACCCAGATTGTCCAGCTCAATATCTTTAATGGATTTCTGAATGTCATTTTCCACTACATAGATACGACCTACCATCTGCGTAATCGCCATACCCTGATTACCTTCCAGTGCCATTGCACCTTTCAGCTGTTCAGCTTCAGCAGCTACCGCATCATCGCGAATATCACGACCCATGATTTTCGGCAGCAAGTTCATACAGATAATGATCGCGCCTAATGAACCAAAGATATAAGTCACCGCATAACCAATGGCCACATTAGCCTGTAATTGCTGCAACTGGTCAGCAGGCAGTCCCATATGTGTCAAGGCATCGGCAGCAGTACCCAAAATCGCTGACTGGGTTAAACCACCGGCAGCAAGTCCAGCAGCCAGACCTTTATCCAGGTGGAACAGGCGTGCCATAATCATCACCGTGATAAAACCAGTAATGGCAATGAACAAAGCCAAAAAGATTTCACGCAGGGTTTTTACACCTAGTGAACGGAAAAACTGAGGACCACTTTCATAACCCACAGCATAAATAAATAAAGTAAACAGCAATGCCTTAAGACCAGAATCAATGTGTACATTGAGCAAGCTTAAAAGCACTGCCACCAACAGAGAGCCAGCGACTCCGCCAAGCTGGAACTTACCGAAACGAATACTGCCCAGTAAGTAGCCCAGACTTAATGACAGAAACAGCAGAATAACCGGCGATTCCTGAATATTAGTCAAAACCCAATTCAACATATGTCTACCTTCTCCTGAAAGAACGAAGGCTAGTGTGCGCTTGTGTGCTTTTAATTTTTGTCTTAATTTCAATAGGTATGAAAATAATTGATAACTTTAGTATTTTGTTAATTTTTATTGCATAAAATTAAATCAAATAATCACATTTAACTACTATGTAATAGCAATTTCACACTTTCCAAAAAGCGAAATTAAAAGTGCACAACCACTGATTTATAAGCAAAAAGTTAAGAGATTGTTCAGATAAATTCATTCATAAATAAATATTATTATATTTTAATTATGCTTATTGAGTTTTAAATTAGAAATATTCAATAAATATGTATTACTACTCGCATTAAAATATTTCATTTCTTACTAAATATATTTAGCTAAAAAGCATAATAATTTATTAAGATATATAAATGTCATCTCAAATACAATTGATAATCTCTAACATATTGAAATGATAATAGGAATCTTAATTAACAACTCCTTTATTTTTGATTGATTCTGTAGCCAATTCACCACAAAAAAAGATTTTAAACTAAAAAAAATGCCATTAAAATTAACAAAAATTGCATATTAAAAAAATTTGGCTTAATGAATAGAAATTCATTTCAATTATATTCATAAATTTAACCAAAACCCCTTATTCGTTTTTCATACCTTCGTTTTGCCGATTTTTCTTATCAAAATCTGCTTTAATCAATGCATAAAATACAAATAAACAATTAAGAAATAACATTATTTTTATAAAGCCAGATCATTCATTCTTCTTTTTCAGTGGTTGCACATCAGCAAGTGCATTTATTTTTGGTGTATGGTGGCAAGATAAAACAAAAGCCTGAGAAAAATCTCAGGCTTTAATCAATAAAAATCAAATCCAGCATTTATTACATCTGCCGAACCTTATCTTTCTAAGCAAATACCTTGTTAGCGCAATATAGGTACAGCTTCAGTATTAATAAAATTGACCACACCGCTTACGTGATTCTGCACATTATCAACTGCATCGGTACCGGTTGCATCTGTAGCAGACTCTTCATCTGTGTCTGCCTGAGTAGCAGCAACATCATCTCCATATAAAGTAAATGGTTCAGGTGTCGAGGTATCAGGTTCTACCCCAATATCCTTAATCAGACGCTGATATTCTGAAGATTGAGCCAGTAATAGTTTGGCCGCCTTACGCAGATTATTAACTTCACTATGTGCTAGATAAAACGTTGTCGGAATATGAATGACTTTATCCCTCAGCGGTGATGGCGGCATATCCAACAGATTCACACTCACATAATATACCTGTGGTGTACCCTCACTGCGGCTCTCGTTCCACCAATCCACATATTTTTGAAACTGATGCTGCGTATCTTCCGAATATTTCTCAATCGGAATACTGGTTAGTGCTCGCACAACTTCAGCTGTACCTGGAACACTGGCACTACTGTCTATGGAATTTTTGCGCTGAGTTTGTGCATTGACATTAATAATAATGATTTTATGAATCTTCGCTGACTCTAGCCGGTCATATAAAGTTTTATTACTATAGAGCTCCGTGGCATCCAGCAGACTGCGCAAACCCAGATTATCGGTCAGCCCACCATCCAACAAGTGAATATATGGCCGCTTCTGGCTATCTTGGTACTGCTTCAAATTGGCACGGTATACGGCTCTAGTCTGCGCTCGGAATGAAGTCGTCCCAGTAGCATCAACATTATTACTATCAACTAAGTTATCCGGTAAATGATAGTGGCAGTTGCCTCCATTATTATTTAAAGTTACCGGAGCAAAGACGAGCGGTACTGCACTGGATGCAGCCACCGCGCGCGCAATTGGCAAATCGGTCAGATCCAAACAAAGTAAATCAAAATATTCTTGGGTAAAATCTAGACGGCTGCCCAGACTCATATCAGTAGCACTAATCACTACAAACGGCCCTTGACGCTTATTATTTAAATCAGCATAAGTTGCCCCGTGATATAAGTGCAAATCCAGCTGCTCCTGCAATAAATCTCCACGGCCAAATTCTGGTGAACCCAGCCTTGACCAGTTTGCCATCGAGAATAACTGCCCGATAAGCATTTTCTGTAAATTCAAATTGAGAAAATTCTGCTCGAATTTTGGAATGGTTTCCGATCCATGCAGCCCGAAATAAGTGGCCAGGATAGAACCACCGGAAATCCCATATACCACATCTACCGTATCCAATAGGCTTTTAGGCCGGCCATCTATTTTGACCTGTTGTTTTTTCAGAGATTCAAGCACGCCATAGCCGAAAGCAGCCGCACGAGTCCCCCCACCGGACAGCATGACAATTCCGATTACATCATCTTTCTTATCCGCTTTATTATTAAGTAGAGCGCGTTGCAAACGATAGCCGTCTGGATTCTTACTAACATCATCTATTACAGCTACAGGCTGATAACGCAGTGTAGAACAAGCTGCAAGCCCGAACAATGCCATCAACATCAGCACTTGTCGCATCATTGATCGATTAAAACATAGCTGCATGCATGGCTCCCGAAGCAGAAAATATAGATATTAAACAAGATTCTTACAGAAATCATACGTCGCATTAGCGAGTAAACTAATAGTGCGACATCTTCAACACTTAATTTTGAATATACAGCATTTGCATTTCAGCACAATGCTCATTCCTCCTCACTGCTTTGCCAGCCTCCTCCCAGTGCCTTATATAAATTCACTAGATTACGTGCCTCTTCTAGCCTTACCTGCACTTGCTTATCAGCAATATCCTCGGCATTCAGGCGTGCACGCAAACTGCGATCAAGCGTCATATCGCCAAAGCGAAACAACTTTTCAGCAGCACCTGCCTGACTGGTTGCCTGAGTTTGTGCCTGATGTATCAGCTTCGTCTGCTGATACAGACTAAACTGCATCTGATAGGCATTATCCACTTCAGCTAAAGCTTGAAGAATTAAATGATCATATTCAGCAATTGCAGCCTGTAGCTGAGCGTCTGCTCTTTCGATATTGTGTTTAATCCGTCCGGCAGTAAATACCGGAATCGTCATACTGGCGTCTAGTAATCCGCCTGTATTTTTTAAATATGAAGTATTACTATTTAAATGTATTTGCCCTGTCTGCCATAAAAAATTCAGGCTGAAGCGTGGCAATCTATCAGCTTTAGCACTGGCTAGACCAGCACTCATTGCTTTCACCATATTTTCCTGAGTGCGAATATCTGGTCGACGCGTAATCACGTCTAGAGGCAGTTGTCCGGCCGGTGCAGCGGGAAGTTGCTGCAAAATATCCACTGGTGCAGCTGCAATGACAAAACCTTGCGGTTCCTGACCAGTTAAAACCGCTATATTGCGCTGATACACTTCAGCCTGAGCCTGATAAGTAGCAATCTGCGCCTGCATCGAAGACAACTTGGCGGTCACTTCTCTCACATCATAAGCCGTCGCCTGCCCAGCACGGAAACGACCTTGTGTATAGCGCTGCAACTGTTTCAGCGTCGCCACACTGTGTTCGCCTATTTTAGCCCGCTGCTGCATGGCTCGCATTTTCAGATAATTCTCTGCAATCTCACTGCTAAGCATCATTTGCGCACCATGCCAACGCTCAGTCGCGCTTAGGCTTAGATATCGCATTTCATCAGCGTCACTGCGTTTCTGTCCAAACACGTCAGGTTCCCAACTGGAGGTGAAACCTGCCTGCACACTATTGCCATGCAAACGAGTGCGATTGGCACCCAGAGGCGATCCTGCAGCCTGCAAATAATCACGAGTATTGCCAATCAAAGGCAAATTCAGATCTTTCAGAGTATTGTCACCATTATATCGATGCAGGCCGCCACTACTTTCTACTCCAGCTTGTGGGCGCAAATCCGCTTCAGCCATGGCTGCACTGGCTCGCGCTGCAAGCATATTGTCTTTCATGCCAGCCAGATTACGATTGTTTTTCAAACCGATTTCAATCAGGTCGTTTAATACCGGATCAGGCCAGCTCTGCCACCAGCGGCTGATATCTGCTGTTCCCCGTGCTGCAGCATTCTGCTCAAACTGTTGAGGAATACTCACTGTAGACCTCACCTTTATATCGGTACGGCTACAGCCTGCCAGCAAACCCAAAGCGAGTACTACCGCAAACCACGTTTTATTCATTTCCATTTGTCCTGAATGTACGACATCTGCATTAAGAATGCTGCGCCAGCATGCCGCGAAAACGTGACAGTGCCAAAGCCAGAAACAGCACGCCCATAATGGACATCATCATAATTTTCGGCCATACGGTCATCAGCCCAGCATTGCGAAACAACACATCCTGACTAAACTGGGTAAATTGTGTTTCAGGCGACAACCACGTTATATACTGAAAAAAAGCCGGCATACTTTCCAAAGGCGATTCCGAACCAGAAAGCAAACGCATCACCACATATATCGGTAAACACAGCAAGCCAAATTGCGGCATTGTCGGCGCCAGCGTGGCAAACCAAATACCCAGCGAAGCCACCGAAAATAGATAAATAAACATACCCAGACTAAACAACGACACCGAGCCGTTAATCGGAATATGCAGCCATCCCTCAATCACCAGCCACAGCGACAACAGTGAAGCCACCGAAATCACAGCACCATTAGCAAAAATCTTCGCCATCACAATTTCACTGGGACGTACCGGCATCACCAATAACTGCTCAATCGTGCCGTGTTCGCGCTCACGAATAACCGCTGCCCCTACCAGAATAATTGCCAACAAAGTTAAGTTCGATACCACATTCATTGTTGCAATAAACCACGCCGATTCGCCATTGGGATTAAATTGGACATTCATCACTGGCGTGACCGGTGAAAAAGTAGCGGCCGACTGTTGCCGTAAAAAAGAACGCGTTTGCGCATCAATAATCTGACTTAAATAATTAAAGCCAATACCAGCCTGAGTTACCGACGTTGCATCAGCCAGAACCTGAATAGTAGGCGATCTACCGGCCACCACATCACGCTCAAAATTAGCCGGAATATCGAGAACAAAAACATAGTCGCCTTTATCCATTGCCGCATCAATATCTTCGCGTCTTACTTCTACCGGCGGCTTAAAATAAGGTTCCAGCAGCGCATCCCGAATCCGGTACGATAACACACTGTGATCTGCATCCATCACCGCTACAGAAGCATGGCGCACCTCTGTAGAAATACTGGTAGCCACTGTATAAATAGCCACGGACAGCACCACCACCATCAATGCAATCAGCACCACATCGCTTAGCAGACTTTTCAGCTCCTTAACACTCAGTACCCAGACATTTTTAAACCATTGCAGCATCTACACCTCCTGCTTTTTCAACAAGCAGCCGGCCAGAAACACATACGCCAGACAAAATGCCAGCAAAACCAGATAGTAGTTAATGAAATCCAGAAAACCCAATCCTTTAGTAAAACCACCAAGACTAATTAGCTGATACCATGCCGTGGGGAAACTCCAGCCCAGCCAGTAATTAATACCGGTGAGCGTAGACAACGGATAGAGCAAGCCAGAGAAATTAAGCGCCGGAATCAACGACAGAATGGCCGAACCAAAAATTGCCGCCACCTGAGACTTCACAAAGCTAGAAATAAGCAAACCAAAAGCCGTGGCTGCACAAATCAGTGCCAGAGCCCCTACACTCATAGCAATAAAACTGCCACGTACTGGTACACCAAGCACCACTACTGCCAGCCACACTAGAATCAAATAGCTAATAAAAGAAACCACAACATAGGGAATCTGCTTGCCAATCAGAAACTGCCTTACCGAAGCCGGCGAAGTGTATAAATTGGTAATCGAACCAATTTCTCGCTCCCGCACTACACCCAGCGCCGTCATCATCACCGGTATTAGCATCATCGCCATCATAATCATACCGGGTGTAATTGCAAAAATGCTTTTAAAATCCTGATTATAGACATAACGAGGCGCAATCTGCGCTGCGGGTTTAAGCGAAATAGGTAAACCCGTCTGTGCCCATTCCGCCGCTGCATAGCGTTCCAGTATCATGAGAATAAAGCTTTTAATGTTTTCTGCCATAAAGGGCATCGTGCCATCAACATAAAAACCAACTTCCGGCTTATCTCCGCGCAGTAAGTCACGGCCAAAATGTGGCGGTATATCAATAACCAGACGCGCCTTAGATACCTTCAACGTTTCATCAATTTCATTTGCAGTGTGCAGCGTGCCGGTAAAAGTAAAATAACGCGAACCCCGGAAATATTCGACTAAAGCACGGCTTTCCACCGTCTGGTCACGGTCCATTACCGCAAATTTCACATGTTCCACATCAAAGGATACAGACCACGCCGCCATCATCATCAGCACCACCGGTCCAAACAAGGCAAAAAATAGACGAATTTTGTCTCGCATCAGCTCTTTGCCTTCACGTACTGCAAACGTCCATACCGTCCGAAACCAGTAAGAAACACTGTCCGCATTCATAGCCTTCCCTGCCACAGCTGGTGCCATTGCAGTTTGCTGCTGTTTCTTCTGTTCTGAATCTACCTGTGGCACGCTATTGTCTGTTTTGTCTACCGCTTCCTGTAAATAATCAATAAAAGCAGTTTCCAGATCATCTGTTTGTTTATTGGCACACAATTCCTGTGGTGTACCAATTGCCAGCACCCGCCCCTGATGCATAAACGATATGCGGTCACAGCGTTGCGCTTCATTCATAAAGTGGGTAGATACAAAAATTGTGGTGCGATTCTGGCGTGATAAATCCAGCAGATGATGCCAGAACATATCTCTGGCCACAGGGTCCACACCAGAGGTAGGCTCATCCAGTATCAGAACTTTTGGATGATGCAAACAGGCAGCAGCCAGTTGCAAACGTTGACGAATACCTAAAGGCAATTCACTCGGTTGCGTATCAGCAAATTCCTGTAAATCAAACTGCTGCAACGATTCCTGTATCGCCGATTCAATTTGATTTGTCTCCATTTCATACAGCTTGGCAGAAAGCACCAGATTTTGCCGCACCGTCAATTCTTCATACAAAGAAAACGACTGCGACATATAACCAATCTTCATGCGCGTCGTCATATCATTAGCATCAACAGTTTTACCCAGCAGCTTAGCACTACCAGAACTGGCATCCAGCAAGCCGGTAAGCATTTTCATCGTAGTTGATTTGCCGCAGCCATTAGAGCCCAAAAAACCGAAAATTTCGCCCCGTTCAATAGTAAAACTTACATTATTAACTGCTACAAAATCGCCAAATCGCTTAGTTAATTCCTTAGCCTCAATTGCCGGAGGTGAATTTTTGTCTGGTACAAACGGCGTCAGCTCTAAACTGCCACCTTTATTTTGCTTTGCCTCAGGCAACATTTTCACATACGCCTGTTCCAGCGTATCCGTATGCGTATCCTCCAGCACCTGCTGCGTAGGAGCATTAACAATCAGACGACCATCGTCCATAGCCAGCAGATATTCAAAGCGTTTGGCCTCGTCAAAATAGGCGGTAGCGACAATTACAGTCATATCCGGGTTTTCCACCCGTAATTCATCAATTAGTTGCCAAAACTGCCGCCGCGACAATGGGTCCACACCAGTAGTCGGCTCATCCAGAATCAGCAGTTCCGGATTATGTACCAATGCACAACACAGACTCAGCTTTTGCTTCATCCCGCCGGAAAGCTTACCAGCTGGTCGTTCGGCAAACGGAGCCAATCTGGTTGCCTGCAACAAACGAGCAATCCGCTGCTTGCGCTCCTCACCACGCAAACCAAATAGCCGCGCATGAAAATCCACATTTTCATTCACTGATAAAGTTGGATACAGATTTTGTCCCAGCCCTTGTGGCATAAAGGCAATCCGGTGACTTAGCAATTGGCGGCTGTGTTTCAACGCCATACTTTCACCAAAAACCAGCACATCACCTTGCTGGATAATCTTCACACCAGCTATCAAAGACAGCAAAGTAGATTTACCTACCCCGTCTGGTCCAATCAGTCCCACCGTTGCGCAGCGGCGGATTTGCAAAGATACATCGCGCAATGCCACCGTCTGCCGATACTGATGTGACACATGGCGTAAATCAACTGCCCAATCTTCCTCTGTATCAGCCTGCTCTCTGGCAGTTTTCTCCATTTCAGGCACCCTTGGCTGCTGGTTTTAAATTAGGTAATTTAACCTGCCACTGCTGCGGCCAAGCTTTATTGTTATCAAAACGGATATAGCCATTACCCGTTAATCCGCCCTTGAGCAAACCGCTGTACCGCAACGCCACCTGTGCCGGAATTTTCAGTTTTACCTTATACATCAGCTTCTGCCGCTCATTCAGAGTTTCCACAAATTTCGGCGTAAACTGCGCATTAGAATCAATAAAATCCACTTTAGCTGGCCATACTGCATCCATTCCATCCAGCACAATCCTTGCCTCATCACCGAGTTTCAGCTTGCCAATCGTATCCGTAGGCAAATATACCGACAAAGTTACATCAGTCGGGTCAAGCAAAGAAACAACCTTATTCCCCTCACCCAGCACATTGCCCGCTTCAGCAATCCGGTACTCCACTCGACCTGCTTTCGGTGCCCGAATCAGCATATCGTTATTAGCAGAAAATGTCGCATCAATCTGTGCCTGTGCCTGATTCACTGCCGCAAGCGCCTCAGCACGTGCTGCCTGCGCCGATTTAACCTTGGCAATTGCCGCATCTCGTTCCGCCAGACGTCGGCGTAATTCAGGAGCAGACACCAATTCATCCGATTTAAGCTGGCGCGTATTGTCCAGATCCATTTGCGCCACTTTATGAGCTTGTTGCTGGGCAGCAATTTCCGCCTCAGCCTTAGATACATTTTCCAGCGCACGTTGCTTATCTGCGCGCGCGGCCGCCAGCTTACTACTGGTCTGATCAGATGACAGTTCAGCCAAAACCTGATTTTTGGCTACCACATCCCCCTCATCCACCTTCATTTCAATTACTCGCCCAGAATAAAGTGTTGCCACATCCAGCCGTTTTAGCTCCATGCGTCCGTTTCCGCCTGCAAAACCATCCGGTAAAGACACATGACTGCGTATATTTATCCAAACCGCCACACCCACCAGAACCAATACCACCAACACAAACAACAGCCTTCTTGTTTTCATTTATCTGTCCCTGAATGAACTGTTTTTTATTGGCCTCACATCATGAAACCCACCAGAATTTCATCACGCAAGTTAACATATAAAATATACACACTTTTCATTAATAACAATAGTTTACTATCACTGTTGTAGTGTTACCATAACCTGTTTCTGGCACAGAATTGTCCACATAGACAGTGTTCGCACCAGCCAGCTACTTGCCAGCTTGCTTTTTTTTACTGACAATCAAAGCACCCTTCATAAGGACAACCAACATGATTATAGTAATGCAGCGTCAGGCTACCGAAACACAGATTAACAGCGTCATCAGCTACATTCGTGAGCGCGGATTGCACGAGCATATTTCGCGCGGAGAAGAGCGCACTATTATTGGCGCAGTTGGTGACGAAAGAGTGTTCGAACCACGCGAACTGGAAGCACTAGCCGGAGTAGAAAAAGCCATGCGCATACTTCAGGATTGGCGCATCATCAGCCGCGAGACCAAAGCCGAAGACACCGTCATTACCGTACGCGGACAGCAGCTTGGCGGCAACCATCATCAATTGGTAGCCAGCGTAACTAACACACAATTGCCAGAAAACATCAACATATTCATCGATCCCTTTTTTCAAGCGGCCTCACCCTATACCCCACCATCTCAACCACGAACCAATATGCAGCAACAGATAGCCAGTGCCCATCAGGCAGGTAAATCAGTATGGCTACGCATCAGAGACGTGCGCCAGCTTGAACCAGCCTTACAAGCAGAGGCTGACATCATTTATCTGGGCGGCGAACTCATGTCTAATCGTACCCTGCTCAACGAAGTAGGCTGCCTAAATATTCCTGTCGTATTGTGTAAAGACAAACATCATCAAGTCGATGACTGGCTTATAGCTGCTGAGCACATCGCCTTAAAAGGTAACCACCACCTTATGCTTGGAGAAGCAGGCACCCTCAGCCTTGAGCGCAATGCCCCTTACCGCCTTGACGTAGAAGCCATTGTTAAAGCCAGAAAAATTACCCATCTA
The DNA here is from genome assembly GCF_026535955.1 of Snodgrassella sp. B3837. Lineage (NCBI taxonomy): Bacteria > Pseudomonadati > Pseudomonadota > Betaproteobacteria > Neisseriales > Neisseriaceae > Snodgrassella > Snodgrassella sp. B3837. Next base: position 46,154 of record NZ_JAFNPI010000006.1, on the reverse strand, counting down.
CCCATCGTTGCCAACATTTCACATCTCGCCCATGCCTATATGGACTCCACCACACTCATGCAGATAGCACAGGCGGCAGGAGCCCACATTATCATTTATTAACTGGACAATAAGTCTAAAATTAAAAATTTTACAAAAACAAATAATTTCTTTAAATTTGGACAAATTAATTCAGAAAATGCATAAAATTTGTCCAAATAAAGCATAAAAATGCACAAAACTAAAAAATTAAAGCATAAAATAAAATTTTAACCTCAAAATAGGAGTAAACTTCACAAAAATAGCACTTGCTTAACATCAACACCTGCTTTATCGTAAACACTCATTTAGCTAACCCAAACCTGCTCATCCGACTACCGGACGCAGAACCAACAGTTCATCACAATAAGTGCGTTCGCGTACCCCAAATCGCTGTTCGCATTTATTAAATCTTACCGGATTGCAGATGCATTGGTTACGTGTCAGTCGGACAGCCAGAACATAAGAGGTTGATATGCAACTTTCAGGTGCACAAATACTCGTGCAGAGTCTCAAAGCCGAGAATGTAGAATATGTTTTCGGATATCCCGGCGGAGCAGTTCTCGAAATATACGACGCCATCTTTCAATTAAAAAAATTTCGCCATATCCTTGTCAGACACGAACAGGCTGCCGTACATGCAGCTGATGCCTACTCACGTGCCAGCAACGGTGAAAAAATAGGCGTCGCACTGGTTACTTCCGGCCCGGGTGCCACCAATGCCATCACCGGTATCGCCACCGCCAATTCCGACTCTGTCCCACTCGTGGTCATTTCCGGTCAGGTAGGCACACCGGCTATTGGTTCCGATGCTTTTCAGGAAGTAGACACCATCGGCATCTCCCGCCCCTGTGTCAAACATAACTTTTTAGTTACCCATATTGGCGAACTAGCTGAAACCATTAAAAAAGCCTTTCAGATTGCCCGCACAGGCCGCCCAGGCGTAGTCGTGATTGATGTGCCCAAAGATGTAACACAGGCAATGGCCAAATTCAGCTATCCACAAGAAGACATCAACATCCGCTCCTATCAGCCCGTAACCCATGGGCACACTGGCCAGATTAAAAAAGCTGCACAAGTACTGGCCGCAGCCAAACGCCCAATAGTACTGTTTGGCGGTGGCGTAGTATTAGGCAATGCCAGCAACGTACTCACTGATTTCATTCAGTCTACCGGTACCCCCTGTGTTGCCACCTTGATGGGGTTGGGTGCATTTCCCAGTACCAACCGCCAGTTTCTCGGTATGGTAGGTATGCATGGCAGCTATGAAGGCAATTTAGCATTACAAAACGCCGATGTTGTACTAGCCGTTGGGGCACGCTTTGACGACCGCGTTATCTCCGTACCGGACAAATTCACCGATGATGGCAAAAAAATTATCCACATCGATATCGACCCCTCCAGCATCGCCAAACGCGTAAAAGTAGATGTACCCATTGTTGGCGATGTTAAAAACGTATTAGCAGATTTGCTAGCACTGTGGCAGAAACAAAATCTGGCATTCAGCAACAACGCTCTGGAAAAATGGTGGAAATCCATTGAAAACTGGCGCAGTCACAACAGCCTGTGGTTTGAAAGCGCAGATGAATACATCAAACCACAGCAAGTCATCCAGACACTAGCCAAAATCACAGGTAACAACGCCCTCATCACCTCCGACGTTGGCCAGCATCAGATGTTTACTGCACAGTACTATCCGTTTCAACGTCCCCGTCAATGGCTCAATTCAGGCGGACTAGGTACCATGGGTGTAGGACTGCCTTATGCCATGGGTGCCAAACTGGCGCGGCCGGAAGAAGATGTATTCTGCATCACTGGTGAAGGTTCCATACAAATGAATATTCAAGAACTTTCCACCTGCTACCAATACCGTCTGCCCATTAAGGTCATCAACCTCAACAATGGATTTCTCGGCATGGTGCGCCAGTGGCAGGAGCTCTACTACGAAAACCGTTACTCCGAAACCTACATGGATTCACTGCCAGATTTTGTCAAACTGGCGGAAGCGTACGGACACGTCGGAATCCGAATTGAAAAACCTGCGGATATAGAAGGTGCACTGAAAGAAGCTATTGCTCTGAAAGACCGTCTAGTATTTATGGACTTCATTACTGACCGCACCCAAAATGTCTACCCAATGGTGGGTAACGGCAAAGGTCTGGATGAGATGGTGCTGCCACCACATATGGATAAAATCAAAGCTACAGCTGCCAACGAGCGCGAGCAGAATAGCCGGAGCGCATCATGAGACACATCTTATCTATTCTGATGGAAAATCAATCTGGTGCGATGAGCCGTATAGTCGGCCTATTTTCAGCCCGTGCCTACAACATCGATTCCTTATCTGTTTCCCCCACAGAAGATAGAACCTTATCACGCATGACCATCGTTACCAGTGGCAGCGACAACGTCATGGAGCAAATAACCAAACAGCTCAACAAACTGATTGAGGTTATCAAAGTAATCGATTTAAACGACAGCCAATATGTAGAACGTGAACTCATGCTGGTCAAACTACGTGCCACCGGCAAAGACCGCGATGAAATCCTGCGCCTAGCTGATATTTTCCGCGGTCACATCATCGACGTGACCGACAAAACCTATACTGTAGAAATCACCGGTACCAGCAACAAGCTCGATGCCTTTCTAGACACTGTAGGCAAAACACTGATTCTAGAAACCGTCCGTACCGGAGCTGCCGGCATTGGCCGCGGTGAACGCATGCTACGCATTTAAGCACAAACCCAAACACCTTCGGCCGCATCAGGCCGAAACATGAACATAACCAAGACACAAAGTTTTAACAAAAGGAATAACAATGCAAGTTTATTACGATAAAGACGCCGATCTTTCATTAATCAAAGGCAAAACCGTAGCCATTATCGGCTATGGCTCACAAGGACATGCACACGCAGCCAACCTAAAAGATTCAGGCGTTAATGTAATTGTCGGCTTACGCAAAAACGGCAACTCTTGGCACAAAGCAGTTAATGCCGGCCATGATGTACGCGAAGTAGCCGAAGCCACCAAAGCCGCTGATGTAGTAATGATACTTACCCCTGATGAATTTCAGCCTGCCGTATACATCAACGAAATTGCCCCCAACCTCAAAGACAACGCTACCGTAGCCTTTGCCCACGGTTTCAACATTCATTACAACCAAATCATTCCAGCTAAAAATTTGGATGTGGTGATGATTGCTCCTAAAGGCCCAGGCCATACCGTACGCAGCGAATTCCTCAAAGGCGGCGGCGTACCTAGCTTGATTGCCGTACATCAGGATGCCACTGGCCGTGCCCGTGACATTGCATTGTCTTATGCTGCTGCCAACGGCGGCACCAAAGGCGGCGTAATTCAAACCACATTCAAAGAAGAAACCGAAACCGACCTCTTTGGCGAACAAGCCGTATTGTGCGGCGGTTTGGTTGAATTAATCAAAACCGGTTTTGAAACGCTGGTAGAAGCCGGCTACGCTCCAGAAATGGCCTACTTCGAATGTCTGCATGAAATGAAACTGATTGTAGACCTTATCTACGAAGGCGGAATTGCCAATATGAATTATTCCATTTCCAACAACGCAGAATACGGCGAATACTTTACCGGCCCACAAGTAGTTAATCAGCACTCCCGCCAAGCCATGCGTGAAGCATTAAAACGCATTCAGAATGGCGACTATGCTAAATCATTCATCGTCGAAGGTGCTACCAACTATCCTTCCATGACAGCCCGCCGCCGCCAAAATGCCGAGCACCCGATTGAAATTATTGGTACCCAATTACGCAGCATGATGCCATGGATTGCCAAAAACAAACTGGTTGATCAGGACAAAAACTAATCAGCCGCAGCAGTCTGCTTGATTTAAAGCAAAAGCTTGTGTATGCATTTTCCATATACAAGCTTTTTTTAACCCTTTCAACCAAAAATAAATATGACCAATACCCCCGCACCGCAGTCAGCTACTGCAACCGCAAAAACACAAAACTCGCCTACCAAAGTCGCTATCGCCAGCCTTGTAGGCACCGCCGTTGAGTTTTACGACTTCTATATCTACGGTCTGGCCGCCGCCTTGGTACTGGGTGACCTGTTTTTTCCAATTCAAGACAAAGCCCTCACAACTATGGCGTCCTTTCTGACTTTCGGTATCGCCTTTATCGCCCGCCCGATTGGTGCCGCATTATTTGGCCATTTTGGCGACAAAGTCGGACGTAAAACCACCCTTATCGCATCCCTACTTATCATGGGTATCAGTACCACCCTAATTGGTATTCTCCCCACATACCAGCAAGCTGGCTTTATCGCCCCATTATGCTTATGCGTCCTGCGCTTCTGTCAGGGCATCGGACTTGGCGGTGAATGGGGCGGTGCCGCCTTATTGGCTACAGAAAATGCACCTAAAGGCAAACGCGCCTTATTTGCCATGTTCCCGCAAATAGGACCTCCTATCGGCTTCATTACAGCCAGCCTGATATTCATACTACTGTCCAAGCATCTAACCAACGATCAAATGATGGCATGGGGCTGGCGCATTCCGTTTCTACTAAGCATCGTATTGGTTGGTCTCGGCATGTATGTCCGCATGTCTATTATTGAAAGCCAAGCATTCCGCAACATGGTTGCCAGACAAAATCACGTCAAAGTGCCACTGAATGATACCGTTCGCAAACATTACAAACAGCTCATTCTTGGTTCTCTGGCTGCCATGTCGTGCTTCACCCTATTCTTCCTGACCACCGTATTTTCACTACAATACGCCACCACCACACACCCATGGCAAAGTACGTCTTTATTTAACAAAATCGAATACCTATCCATCCTCATGGGGGCAATCGTATTCATGGCCATAGGGTCACCCATCTCTGCATGGCTGTCAGACAGAATCGGCCGTCGTCCTGTATTTCTGATAGGAGGCATCATCACCATCATAATCGGCTTCTTCTATGGCGATTTAATCAACAACAACAGCACCATAGTAGCAGCTGTATTCTTGTCTTTTTCCCTCTTTATCATGGGAATATTATGGACACCTCTGGCCGCGTTTCTGCCAGAAATTTTTCCAACCAACGTACGTTATACCGGAGCGGCCATCTCCTTTAGCTTCGGCGGCATACTGGGTGGGTCACTCACTCCCTTTCTCGCCGCATCACTTGTTAAAGAATACGGTTTACAAGGTAGCGTCTACATTGGCTGGTTTCTCATAGCCGCCTGCCTACTCAGCATCATTGCCGTACTATTACTGCCTGAAACCCATAGGCAAGAAATAGAAAACTGATACAGATAAAAAACCGATTGATTCAATCGGTTTTTTAATGCCACATTCACACTGCCCCAGCGTCAGTCAGTCTTCAAAAGCATCACTTTCTGCTAAAATACCCACGAAAACACAGCATAGCAGAAATCATCATGAGCATAATCAATAACAAAAAAGCCTTTCACGATTACTTTATCGAAGAGCAAATAGAAGCCGGTATCGTACTCGAAGGCTGGGAAGTCAAAGCCATCCGTGCCGGCCGCGTGCAAATCAAAGAAAGCTATATTCAATGGAAAAAAGGTGCATTCTATCTGGTCGGCAGCCACATCACCGCATTACCCACAGCGTCCAATCACGTTAAACCTGATCCAGTACGGCAGCGTAAACTACTGCTGAAACAATCAGAAATCAACAAATTGATTGGTAAAGTAGAACGCAGCGGCTATACCCTTGTTCCCGTAAACATGCATTACAGCCATGGCTATGTCAAAATCGATATGGGTTTAGCCAAAGGTAAAAAACAGCACGACAAACGCCAGAGTAGCAAAGAAAAAGACTGGAACCGCGAAAAACAGCGGCTCATGAAACAGGCTCGCTGATTTATGTATAAAATAAAATCTTTACAAGGGAAATTGAATCAAATTAATTTCCCTTTTTCATAAATTACCCATAAAAAAGCCAAAATAAATTCCTTAATTGATTTGAATTTCGTAATAATTCTCAGCGGTCTAACATAACCAAATTTATAAAATATCCCTCTTGTAAAATACTGTTAACCCATGTTAAAATAAAAAATATATTGAAAAATCAAAATACCTCAATCCAATCTATTTAATATATATTTTAAGCGATGAAGCGAGAAATTATGAAAATGTTATTGGTAAAGTAAAGCTAATACATCAATCCACACATAAATAATCTCCTTTATCAGAATATCAACTGTGGCCATCTATCAGCCGTTTTCAAATAATAAAAAGCAGTCCTCAGAAAATCAAATAAAACAACGTAGGCAATCACCAATGCTGAGCACTTCTGAATAATCTCGCGAGTTAAAATAACGTTGAAAACTTCACATACCTCTTCTCTTGAAACAGCAGTACATATTTACAACGCTCTTTTCATAACCAGCTTAAAACTAAAAAACGTGCACGTGTCACTGAAATGATAAACATCCTTGGAAAGAAATTCTGATTTTTTTTATCGATTAACAATACCTTTCACCACACAAACAACATCAGGTACAAGCATGAATGATCATCAAGCAATTTTAAAAGTAATGAAGGAATGGCGCTGCAATTCCAAAGCTTATGCCAGAATTTATCTGTTTGCCTGCTGCGTATGTGCATTTATATCACTGGTGTGCGGGCTGGATGTATTAACCAGACACAATGAAACGGGCAGTTTATTGTTTTTTACATCAGCACTCATATGTACCTTTTTTCTCTTCAGACGATATAAAAACAAACGGCACAACATTAAACAAGTTCGCTTCACCACTAAGGCAGTTTACATAGAAAAACTAAAATTAGATATCAGCTACCTTAAATCTGTTGAATACATCAGAACACTTAAAAACAGCGATAACTCAATCATCTCTATCGAATTCAGCATGACATTTTTTCCTAATACGCTAGTTAAAGATAACGTACATTTTTATATGGAATTCGGAAAAATATTATTAGGTACCAGCGAGAAATACGACTACCAGAGACGATTCATCAATGTACTGAAGGTACTTGCAAAAGACAGACGAGAACAATTAAAAAAACAGCAAAATTAGATTCAAACAGCAAATATCCTTACCTGAAACGCATCAGCATTAAAATAAACATATTAATCAATCTTATCAGGAAATATTGCATATTTTCAAAATATGCCTCCTCCCCATGTCAGGCAGAAGCAGAAATAAAAACCGAAAAGTGTTAAAATAACGCGCTTTATACCCAAACACCCGTCAAGAGCCTAGCATGAATCAGGATAAAATCTTAATTCTCGATTTTGGTTCACAAGTAACCCAGCTCATCGCCCGGCGCGTACGTGAAGCTCATGTTTATTGTGAATTACATTCATTTGATATGCCCATTGCCGATATCAAGGCATTTGCCCCTAAAGGCATTATCCTGTCCGGTGGCCCCAATTCAGTCTACGAATCAGACTATCAGGCCAATCCGGAAATTCTGAATCTCGGCATTCCCATTCTAGGCATTTGCTACGGCATGCAATGGCTGGCGCATACCATGGGCGGAGAAGTGAGCGGTGGCGACCAGCGCGAATTCGGCTATGCTCAGGTGCACACAGAAGACAGCCAATTCACCAATGGCATTTTTGACAACCAGCCCAACACACTGGATGTGTGGATGAGCCATGGTGACAAAGTCAGCAAACTGCCGGTAGGCTTTAAAAGCATTGGCCACACCCCGAGCTGTCCCTATGCCATTATTGAAAATCCGCAAAAACACTTTTACGGCGTACAGTTTCACCCAGAAGTAACCCACACCAAACAAGGGCGTGAATTAATCAATCGCTTTGTACTGGATATTTGTCAGGCCAAACCAAGCTGGACAATGCCAAACTACATTGAAGAAGCAGTCAGCAAGATTCGTGAACAAGTAGGTACCGATGAAGTCATTCTGGGGCTTTCTGGTGGGGTTGATTCATCTGTAGCCGCAGCACTGATTCACCGCGCCATCGGAGACCAGCTAACCTGCGTATTTGTAGATCATGGCTTACTGCGCTATAAAGAAGCTCAGATGGTCATGGATATGTTTGGAAAAAATCTTGGCGTAAACGTTATTCACGTAGACGCTTCTGCCGATTTTCTATCTAAATTATCAGGTGAAACCGACCCGGAACGCAAACGTAAAATCATCGGTGCCGAATTTGTTGAAGTCTTCCAACAAGAAGCCACCAAACGTCAGAATGCCAAATGGCTGGCTCAAGGCACAATTTATCCAGATGTAATTGAAAGTGCCGGAGCCAAAACAAAAAAAGCACATGCTATTAAAAGCCATCACAACGTAGGCGGACTACCTGAAACCCTCAACCTGCAACTACTCGAGCCACTGCGAGACCTTTTCAAGGACGAAGTACGTGAATTGGGCGTAGCTTTAGGTTTACCACGCGACATGGTATACCGTCACCCTTTCCCTGGTCCCGGCTTAGGCGTGCGAATTCTGGGAGAAGTAAAACGCGAATATGCTGATTTACTGCGCCGTGCCGACCATATCTTTATCGAAGAATTACGCAACACCTGTGATGAAGACGGCGTATCTTGGTACGACAAAACCAGTCAGGCATTTGCCGTTTTCCTGCCAGTAAAATCCGTAGGCGTCATGGGCGATGGCCGCACCTACGAATATGTAGTTGCTTTACGTGCTGTGATTACCAGCGATTTCATGACCGCCCACTGGGCACATTTGCCCTACGATTTACTGGGTCGCGTATCTAATCGCATCATCAACGAAGTGCGCGGCATCAACCGCGTGGTTTATGATGTGAGCGGTAAACCACCTGCTACTATCGAATGGGAATAGTCACAAATTACAATTAATTTAACTCAAAAGCCTTGTTCTACAAGGCTTTTATTTTTAATTAAAATAGTAAACTGTAATTAAACAAAACCTATAATAAAAAACTAATCTACATAAACAAACTGCAGAATAAAATATTATTTTAAAGATTTCACTACTGTAGCTAGCTTTTCTATATAAATCACTTACCAAACTCAGTTAAGCTCACTCCATTCAAAAATACCATTATCTATGCCTAAAAAGCATGAATCACCATAAAGTATAAGTATTTTACATACAAATTTAAGATACCTATACTTTCTCAAATCATAAAAAACCAATGATTGGTAAAAGAAATTTTTAAAACAAAGTTATACCAATAAGTTTAAAACTGCTATAGATATTAATTATGCAAATGAAATACATACCTATCTACAACAATTAGCAACGAAAAGGAGAATTAAAATAATGCAGTCACAAATCAATTCATCACCATTAAAAGCTCACTGGTCCGCCGTATTTTCTCTATTTCTAGGCGTCACCAGTCTTATTAGTGCAGAATTCATTCCCATAAGCCTACTCACCCCTATAGCAAAATCCCTACATATTACTGAAGGCATGGCCGGGCAAACCGTCACCGCAGTAGGTATTTTTGCCGTATTGTCCAGTTTGTTTCTATCTAGCATTACCGGAAATATAAATAGACGCAAAGTATTACTAACGCTTTCTCTAATGCTAATCATAGCCAATATATTGATTGCCTTTGCACCAAACTACATCCTATTATTAATTGGGCGTAGCATACTAGGACTATGTGTTGGCAGTTTCTGGTCTCTATCTTCCGCTGTAACCATGCAGCTGGTTCCAAAACAGAATGTTTCACGTGCTCTTAGCGTCGTTTATGCCGGTGTATCTGTAGCAACCATCATTTCCCTGCCATTGGCCAGTTATCTGGGCAACCTAATCGGTTGGAGAAGTATTTTTCTGTATTCAGCACTTTTAGCTGCGATTGCATTTATTTGGCAGTTCTTCTCATTGCCACAGTTAGCTCCCCAAACTGATAGCAACTTTAAAAATATGATATTGCTGCTGAAACAGCCATGGGTAAGCACCGGTATGCTAGCCACCATATTCAGTTATGGTGGATATCACATTTTCTTTACATATCTAAGACCTTTTCTACAGCATACTCTTTCTCTGCCTGCCAATACCTTATCAATGTTATTACTACTATTTGCTATAGGAAACTTTATTGGGACAATGATTGCAGGCTGGATAATGCATAACTATTTTAAATCGGCCATGATAATCAGCCACATAATATTTTTTATCCTGGCCATCAGTTTATTTTCCAGCAGCAATAATCCGGCAACCGATTCAGCATTAGTCGTTGCTTGGGGATTTATGTTTGGTTTTCTGCCTGTTGGCTGGTCCACCTGGATAGCCATCACACTGGCCAATAAATCCGAAATGATGGGTGGCCTTTCAGTTGCAGCTATTCAGTTTGCCATCGGCTTAGCCGCGGCAATCGGTGGAAGTATTTATGACCATCATGGTATCAATGGCATATTTTTGATATCGGCATTGATTTTCATCGTGGCATTGCTTCTTATTCAGACCAGTTTGACATTATTAACGCATACCACCACAAAACAACTACCCTAATTCTGATTACCAGCAAAGATATACACTCATGAGAAACGTTTATTTATATTTTAGAAAATATTTTCTACCTTTACTGAATCTAATATTTTTCTCAATATTATCTTCACTATCTAACGGAGCTGATATGTACAATCAGACAGATAATTTCTATCAAAGTAATCTTGTAACAAGGCAACCAGTAAATTTTCTTAATCAGTACCAAATGAAAGTTGCCGGAAATCTGTTTATTCCCAAAAGTATTATTACCAATCAAAAATACCCCGCAATAATTGTCGGCCACCCAATGGGTGCAGTCAAAGAACAAAGTGCCAATTTATATGCCACTAAAATGGCCGAACAAGGCTTTATTACGCTTTCTATCGATTTATCATTCTGGGGTGAAAGTGATGGACATCCTCGCAATGCCGTATTACCTGATATGTACAGCGAAGATTTCAGTGCCGCAGTAGATTTCTTAGGCACTCAGCCATTTGTAGATCGCAATAAAATAGGCGTCATCGGCATATGTGGCAGCGGTAGCTTTGCCATCAGCGCCGCTAAAATTGATCCTCGCCTCAAAGCCATTGCCACTGTCAGCATGTACGACATGGGTGCGGCAACCCGCAACGGTTTGCACCATACACTTACCCTGCAAAAACGAAAACAAATCATCCAGCAAGCTGCAGAACAACGCTACATTGAATTTACTGGCGGAAAAATCGAGTATACCGGAGGCACCATTAATAAAGGAAAAATCACTGCTTCTGACAGCCCAATAGCTCATGAATTTTATGATTTTTACCGTACTGCTCGTGGTGAGTTTACACCATCCGGTTCACAACCAGATTTAACTACCCACCCCACTCTAAGCAGCAACCCCAAATTCATGAATTTCTATCCCTTTAATGACATAGAAACCATCTCACCACGTCCATTGTTATTCATTACAGGAGATAAAGCCCATTCTAAGGAATTCAGCGAAGATGCATACCGCCGCGCAGCCGAACCCAAAGAGCTGTATTACGTAAAAAATGCCGGCCATGTAGATTTATACGACCGTGTTAACCTTATTCCCTTCGCCAAACTAACCTCTTTTTTTAAAACCAACCTTTAATCAGCCAATGTAAAAACAGCTAATTCAAAATAGTTTGAATATATTTATTTTGCCTGCATCTTTGACTTAAACTAAAGATGTAGGCAGAGACTGACAATAAAAGCTTTAACAGAGCTTAAATAGAAAAAACTTCCTTCAAACGCTGTAAAAACAGCATAGAATCTTTTGAAAACAATTGAAATCTTTTCCAAACTATGTTGACATCCACTTCCAATAGCGGATGCAGCGGCCGAAAACAGAAAACACTGTCTCCACTAGTATTAATCAATTTATCCAAACACAAAGCATAGCCCACATTCTGCTCAACCAACAGCGCCGCATTAAAAATCAAGTTATAGGTTGCAACCACATTAAGCTGGTCATAATCCTTTTTTATCCAACTAGCTATACTGTTACTCACATACTTTTGGCGCGACATAATCAGCGGCAGTCCCCATAAATCTTGCGGTTGAATAAAATCGCGTTCAGCTAGTGCATTATCTTTACGCATCAGCACACCCCATCTGTCTTTCTGCGGCAAGCAGATCGAATCATATTTATCCACACGCGCTGGATCAATTAATACACCAAAATCAAGTAATCCTTTATCTAACCGCTCAGTTACATCATTGGCATTACCACTGAAAATATGAAAGCGAATACGAGGATAATCTTTCTGCATCATCTTAATTACCTCTACAACCGGTCTTAACGCATCCGTTTCACCACAGCCAATATAAATATCTCCGTGCAGACTTTTATCTAAATGATGAAACTCAGACTCCGTTTTGTGTACAAGCTCCAGTATCTGCTCAGCACGTTGACGCAAGTGTATGCCTTCTTCCGTCAGCGTAATTCGTCGGCGGCCACGTATAAACAAAGTACATCCTAGTTCTTCTTCCAGCTCAATAAGCTGGCGCGACAGTGTAGGCTGAGTAAGATGCAGGTAATCAGCTGCGGCTGTTATACTTTCCTCTTTAGTCAGTGCCAGAAAATAACGCAATACTTTAATATCCACCTAGCAATTCTCCCTTATCCTTCCAGTGCACAGATTAGCATCTTCTACCTAAGCTAAAAAAATTATTGTCAATCTAGAACCAGATTAATATGTTCTTTACAAAAAGAACAATTAAATATCATAGCCATTGAATTAAAGCTTATTCAATATATAAATCTAATTAACTTATATTTAAGTAAAAAACAAAAGGCCGCTAAAAAGCGGCCAGAAAAACATGATTCAGAATTAATCCTGAAATTTTTTCTTAATGGAATCCACAGCATTATCGATAGCATTAGCTGCATCATGTACAGCATCTTTTACACTGCCAACGGCTTTATCAACAATACCTTCAGACTGAGTCTTAGTATCGCCAACTACCTTACCCACATTTTCTTTTACTTCACCTTTGGCTTTATCTACAAATCCATTATCGTTCATATTCATAACCATCTCCGTTCTGTTTAATCATTGCTTAAAATTTTTTATATAAAACACTTATCCCTCAGTAATTTATCTTAGAGAGACAACCAAAAGCCCGCAATAGATATAGTCAAAATTTGCAGCTAATTACAAATATATTAAAAAATTAAGATAAACTAGATTTGGTTAACGAGTCTGCAATATGCCAGCCAACATGACAACATTAATATTATTAAATTATTAAAATATTAAAATTATTTGTAGCATATATAATTTAGTTTTTATATATATTTTATTTTTCTCAAAATAAATTGACTAAATTTCATTATCATTTTATTTTGCATTTTAATTTAATAAACTAAATATATTTCCAAATGAAAATATAATTGAGGTGAGTATGGAAAAAAAAAATACTTATTAACATTAATATTCATAAATTAAAGAAGATTACTCGGATTCAAGGTAAAGAAAAATATGCTCAGGCGCAATTTTGTATAGGTGCTTATTATGATGAAATGAAAGATGATTATCAAAAAGCTGTTAATTATTTATTAAATATTACCAAAGAAGACAGCCCACACTATTATGGGTGCGCTAATTATTATTTGGGAAGGATGTATTATTATAAAATAAATAATTATAACAAGGCAGAATATTATTTTTTAAAGATATCGCAAGAAGAATGTCCCAAAGAGTATTCTATGGCTCAATTTGAATTGGGAGACATTCATTACGGTAAAAAAAATTATGACAAGGCAGAATATTATTTTTCAAAGATATCGCAAGAAGAATGTCCCAAAGAGTATTCTATGGCTCAATTTAAATTGGGACTCATTCAATATAATAAAAATAATTATGCTAAGATGGAATACTTTTACTCAAATATTTCTAGAAAATACCATCCTACTATATATGCTACATCCCAATATTTTTTAGGAGTTTTCTATATAGAAACAAAAAGGGATTATGATAAAGCTGAAAATTATTATTTAAATATTAAAAAAGTAGACAATCCTGAAATATATGCTAAAGCTCAGTTTGAATTAGGTTTTATATCTGCTAGCATAAGACACAATTACGATAGAGCTAAAGAATTTTTACTAAAAATATCCAAAGATGACAGTCCGGAATATTTTGCCCAGGCTCAATGTTATTTAGGATGCATGATTTACGACTTTGGCGATAATTATCAAGATGCTGAAAATTATTTCACAAATATTTCTAGAAAAGATAATCCTGAAGTTTACGCTTTGGCTCAATATTATCTAGGACTAATAAATTATAAAATCAAATATAATAGCGATAAGGCAATAAATTATTTTTCCAAAATTTTTAGAGAAGATAACTCTGAAAAATATAATCAAGCTCAATATTTTTTAGGTTCAATCTATCAAGAGAATAAACATGATGACGATATGGCTATAAAGTTTTTTTCAAATGTTAGTTATGAGCATGATTCAGAATTTTATTACTTAGCTCAGTTTGAAATAGGTAATATTTACTTGTTCAATAAAAACCTGCCCGCTGAATCTTGTAAGTATTTTAATCAAATAAAATATTGTAAATTAGGAGCTAATAATTATATATCTGCTCAAATAATATTAGAACTAATTAAACAAAAATCGTGTAATATATTTAAAATAAAAAATGTAAAAGAATTATTAATTAATAATATTGAAAAAATTTGCCAATTAACTCAAAATATAAAAGATTCATTAATGGTAACTTTAGAGAAAGAGTTATCATCAAACGAAAAAACTGTTACAAAGAATCCTGAACGGCGTGTAGCTCATTACACTAAACCAAGTGTTTTATTTAATCTACTCAAAGGAACAAATCCAAGTAAATTCAGATTAAATATCGTCGATTTTATGAATGATCCCAGTGAGAATCAGGTATTGATTCAATGGCTGAATATTACAACTAATCCAGATAGCGAAATCAAAACTTTCTTAGCCAGTTTTTCCTTTAATCATAATTCTTTAAATCAATTCCGATTATATGGAAATGAGGAAAACATTCTTGGCTCAGGTGTTAGCATTGCTTTTAATCAAAATTTTTTTGGTCAAAATACTGAACGCAGTATAAATATGGAAAATATTAATTTAATAAATCATTTTTCTAATCCTATTTCTGCAAATAAAGATTTAATTTCAAGTCAAGTTAATATCGAAAATAATATAGAAGAAAATATCTATCCATTATCTATATATCGATGCCTTTACTTTGACCCAAAAACAGAATATATATCATTAGCCAAACGGAATAAGCAGTCTTTTTACTTGGAAATGTACCATGAAAAAAAAGATACAGAAGAAATAGATCAGGAATGGGAGAAATATATTGAAGCTTTAGAAGAAGAGCATAAAATAGAAACCATTCGCCATCAGTTAAGAGAAATAAAGAGATTAATGAAAGACCTTTTAAAAAATAAAGAACTGAATAAGCTATCTAATTTAGAACAATTACTTAGCTTAGCTGTCTTACCTATATCCTGCCTGATAAAACACGCTGCTTTCGAAGATGAGGACGAATGCCGCATGATTTATATTACTCACATCGCAGATAAAAATATTGTTGAACCAACAGATTATCAAGCCGCTAATAATTTGTACATTGAATATAAAGAAGTTGAAGATTATATAGACAAAATTTATCTGGGTCCGCAATGTAAAATGCAGCATAAATTATGGCTAGATAATCATTTCAAGAAAAAACACAATGGAAAAGAAATCAGATTGATTAAATCCGAAATGCCTTTGCGTTAATTTTTATACTGAATAATGATAGCAAAAGTGTATTTTTGCATTTAGCCTACCAAGCAATATATTTAACCCATGTATAATCTGCATTTATGTAGAATTTAACTAGGTGCTTCACTGTACTCACACAGTGATATGGCCTTGATTTAACGGTTTTTAGAAGTGCAAACAATGCAGGAATACAATCGTTTAAGCGCAAGCAATGGTACTGCAACGGCCAATTCAAATCAGCAGGTTAATCAACCTCTGCCGCCAAGAACCTTGTCTGTGGCGCCAATGCTGGACTGGACAGACCGGCACTACCGCTATATGGCCAGACTAATTAGCCAAAATACATGGCTGTATACGGAAATGATTAACGCTAATGCCATTATTCATGGCAATCGAGATAAATTACTGGCATATCATCCGCAAGAGCAGCCCGTTGCTTTGCAGCTTGGGGGCAGCGAACCCGATGTATTGGCGCAGGCAGCAAAAATTGCTGCCAGCTATGGTTACAACGAA
The DNA here is from genome assembly GCF_026535955.1 of Snodgrassella sp. B3837. Classification (NCBI taxonomy): domain Bacteria; kingdom Pseudomonadati; phylum Pseudomonadota; class Betaproteobacteria; order Neisseriales; family Neisseriaceae; genus Snodgrassella; species Snodgrassella sp. B3837. The sequence continues at coordinate 29,956 of NZ_JAFNPI010000006.1, read as the reverse complement.
ATCAACTTAAACTGTGGTTGTCCTAGCCCGCGCGTACAGCATGGTGCTTTTGGTGCTTGCTTAATGCGTGAGGTTGCGCTGGTAGCCCACTGTCTGAATGCCATGCAGGAAACCGTAGATATTCCGGTTACCATCAAGCATCGCATCGGTTTGGATAAAGAAACAGCTTATGAGCCATTAGCTGATTTTGTCGGCACATTGCGTGAACGTACCGCCTGTCGCATTTTTATTGTTCATGCGCGTAATGCATGGCTCGAGGGGCTATCACCAAAAGATAACCGTGATATTCCACCACTACGCTATGACCATGTTTATCGCCTGAAACAGGAATTCCCTGATTTACAAATCATTCTCAACGGTGGCGTGACCAGCAATGAGCAAATTAGCCAGCATCTACAATATGTCGATGGCGTGATGGTCGGGCGTGAGGCTTATCATAATCCGATGCTGATGCGTAGTTGGGATGCTGAATTTTATGGCAGCACACTTCCTGCAGTGGGATATGAAGCCTTAGTTGAGCAATTGATTGAATATACACAGCAGCAGTTGGCAAAACCCGATAATTCTTTGCGCCATATGGCACGTCACTACTTAGGGCTGATGCATGGTCTGCAAGGAGCACGCCAGTGGCGGCGTATGCTATCCGATGCTTCTTTGTTAAAAAATAACAATGCCAGTTTAATTGCTGCTGCATGGCAGGCAGTGAAAAATAGCAGCGTCAGCCAGCCTGCATCAATTTAAGCTACAATTACCCTATTTTGTATTGGATAATCTGTATGCAACAGTATCTAGACTTAATGCAACACGTACTTGATCATGGCGTGGACAAATCAGACCGTACCGGTACCGGCACTCGTTCGGTTTTCGGTTATCAAATGCGCTTTAATCTCGCCGATGGCTTTCCTGTACTCACTACTAAAAAGCTGCATTTGCGCTCCATTATTTATGAATTGCTGTGGTTTTTACGCGGCGATACCAATATCCGCTATCTGCATGAACACAATGTTACCATTTGGGATGAATGGGCGGATGCCGATGGCAATCTAGGACCGGTTTACGGCTACCAATGGCGCAGCTGGCCAGCACCGGATGGCCGCCATATCGACCAAATCAGTAATTTGCTGCAACAGATTAAAAACAATCCAGACAGTCGGCGCCTGATTGTTTCTGCATGGAATCCGGCATTGGTAGATGAAATGGCCTTACCCCCTTGCCATGCTTTGTTTCAGTTTTATGTGGCAAACGGCAAATTGTCCTGCCAGCTTTATCAGCGCAGTGCCGATATATTTCTTGGTGTACCGTTTAATATAGCAAGCTATGCCCTGTTGACCATGATGATTGCTCAAGTGTGTGATTTACAATCAGGTGAATTTGTTCATACCTTAGGTGATGCTCACCTATACAGCAATCACTTTGAGCAGGCAAAATTGCAACTATCCCGTACACCGAAAAAGCTGCCCCAAATGCATTTAAACCCAGATGTAAAAGACCTATTTGCATTTCAGTTTGAAGATTTCACTCTAACGGATTATCATCCGGATGCTCATATCAAAGCCCCAGTAGCCGTATGAACAAATTCCGTAAAATCACCTTAATTGCAGCGCTTTCTGATAATAATTGTATTGGCAAAAAAAATCAGATTCCATGGTATGTACCCGAAGATTTTCAATTTTTTAAACATTACACCATGGGCAAACCTGTGATAATGGGGCGCAAAACATGGGATTCGCTGCCCAAAAAACCCTTACCGGGGCGGCCAAATTACGTAATCAGTCGAAATCCGGAGCAAGTGTTTTGCGGTGCTACATCCTGCCGGAATATCGACGAGGCTCTTTTCCAGTTAGCAGACACTGATGAAGTCATTATTATGGGTGGCGCACAAATCTATGCTCAAGCAATGCCCTTAGCTACTGATCTACGCATCACCAGAATTCATTTAGATGTTGCCGGAGATACATTTTTTCCAGAAATTAGCCCCCGTGAATGGCGATTAGCAGAAAGCAGTAATCATACGAGTAAACAAGATAATATTGTTTATGACTTACAGCATTTTGTGCGCTTGCCCACTGCCGATTAATTCCAATAATCATCAAGTAGTTAATTCGCATTTAAACTGAATTTAGCAATAGAGGATGAGGTTAAACGAGCAGGCTTTTTCGAAATATTAAATTTAATTGTTGTTTTGCCTGTTTGATAACTATGATGTCTGATATTTAATGTCGTAGCCAATCTTCTATCCTCTGCTATTTTAAGACCTAATAAAAATAGATTCATTTAGAAATGAATTTTCTCTATTTATGCGTAAAATTAGCTTTAGTGTAATCAGCATAGATATACTTTGACAGTTATCCATCCTTCGCCCACAATAAGCCTACACGTCATTAACGAGATTAAACATCAAAGGATATAGTTATGAGTACTGTTACCCTAAAAGGTTCACCTGTTGAAGTAAATGGCCTTTTCCCCCATAAAGGCGCTACAGCCCCTGAATTTACCCTTACCGATGCGAATTTAAATGAAGTTTCATTGGCTAGCTTTGCCGGCAAACGCAAAGTACTAAATATATTTCCAAGTGTAGATACTGGCGTTTGTGCGGCTTCAGTACGCCATTTCAATGCTGATGCGGCTAAATTGAGCAATACAGTTGTTTTATGTATTTCAGCCGATTTACCTTTTGCACAAGCTCGCTTCTGTGGTGCTGAAGGACTTGATCAGGTAATTACCTTATCTACATTCCGCCATCCCGAATTTCGAGAAGAATATGGTGTAAAACTGAGCACAGGTCCTTTAGCTGGGTTGTGTGCCCGTGCTGTGATTGTTTTAGATGAAAACAATCAGGTTTTACACAGCCAGCTGGTAGCTGAAATCACTACCGAACCAAACTATGAAGAAGCATTAGCAGTATTGTAAAATATAATGTCCAGATAAGCGTTCAGAAATCTGAACGCTTTTTTGCTTTTGCACTATGTCGTTGCAAAGGCAGCTTTGTTAAAATCTCATCAGAAGAAAATTAAAATAGCAGGAAACCATATCAATGAACACACAAGTAATCGTTACAGATGTACAACGCCCTAAACTAATTCCACCCAAGGGTGCCAGCAAAGTATTATTGCATTCATGCTGTGCACCTTGCTCCGGTGAAGTAATGGAAGCCATGCTGGCCGCAGGCATTGATTACACCATCTATTTTTATAATCCAAATATTCATCCGAAAAAAGAATATGAAATTCGCAAAGATGAAAACAAAGCTTTTGCAGAAAAATTCAATATTCCGTTTATAGACGCCGATTATGATATGGACAACTGGTTTGCCCGCGCCAAAGGTATGGAGTTTGAACCAGAGCGTGGTATTCGGTGTACCATGTGTTTTGATATGCGTTTCGAACGTACAGCTTTATATGCTCATGAAAACGGTTTTCCGGTCATTACCAGCTCTCTAGGCATTTCTCGCTGGAAAAATATGCAGCAGATCAATGATTGCGGCAAACGTGCGGCAGAAAAATATCCTGGTCTGATTTACTGGGATTACAACTGGCGCAAAGGCGGTGGCAGTCAGCGTATGATAGAAATCAGCAAACGTGAGCAGTTTTATCAGCAGGAATATTGCGGCTGCGCTTATTCTTTGCGTGACAGCAATGCATGGCGTCGCGAACATGGCCGAGAAAGCATTAAAATCGGCACTAAATACTATGGCACTGAAGAAAAAGCTTAAATCACAAGATTCAGTGCGGTAAGAAATCAATCATAGCAACCAATCTAAATTAGCTTAAAGTAATGAAACAGCGGATTCATCAAGTAAATCCGCTGTTTCATTAATATTTCGCTAGGGTTTGGACCAGCAGGCTATTAAACTTGCTTTTTTATTTATCTCAAATACCATTTGTAAATGTCTGGCATCTAAAAATAACGACAAAAGTTGCAATTTACACTTCTTTCAAATGGCTCATATGTAGCTTTTCTGGCCATTTTCTGCCATCCTTGTAAACAGAAATAAAGCTTATTAAAGGATAAACATGAATCAATGGATTTTCCTATCCATCGCCATACTAGCAGAAATTTTTGCAACCAGTATGCTCAAAGTAAGTAATGGATTTACCAGACTCATACCTAGCTTCTGCTCCATTATGGGCTATATCATTTCCTTTTATTGTCTGGCGCAGACACTGAAAACCATGCCAGTAGGCATCGCTTATGCTGTGTGGTCTGGAGTTGGCATTGTATGCGTATCACTAATTGCATGGATAAAATTTGGCCAGAAGCTGGATATGCCGGCTATTATCGGTATAGGTCTGATACTGGTAGGAGTTGTAGTCATTAATCTTTTTTCCAAGTCAATGACTCACTAACAAAAAAACCGTGGCTAACCCACGGTTTTTCTTAAACAGAATAAATGATTATTCTGGAGATGATGATTTTGGTTCATGCTGAAGGCTTACAGCCCGTGCAGGAACGATGGTAGAAATCGCATGCTTATATACCATTTGTGTTACAGAGGTATTACGCAATAACACAACATACTGGTCAAATGACTCTACCTGACCTTGCAGTTTAATACCGTTGACCAAATAAATGGAAACCGGTACATATTCTTTTCGCAGTGCATTCAAGAAAGGATCTTGTAACATTTGTCCTTTGGCGCTCATTTGGATACTCCGTTTTTTTGATTATGTTGTCGCTAAGCTGCACCCGCGTACAGCGATTAGAAAAGCGTAGTCAATGCTACCACATTAATGGGCATTTGTTTTCTTTGTACTGACTTTATTTTTACGTTTTACCTGCTTTTTCGATTGTTTAATCTGCTCACGTTTCGCAATCCGGTTACTCATTTTAACTCGACGCAATGGCTGTGCAGGCTTGCAGTCTTTTTCTTCATATGGATTGTGGTTAACATTATATTGAATACGTAAAGGTGTACCCTGTAAATGAAAGGCTTTGCGAAACGTTTGTGTCAGATATCTGGTATAAGCATCACTAATATGTTGCAAAGCATTCCCATGAATCACTATGACTGGCGGATTCATACCCCCCTGATGGGCATAGCGCAATTTAGGCCGAATTAGTCCGGCACGTGGTGGCTGCTGCCGCTCAAGCGCACTTTGTAATACACGAGTAATTTTTGGTGTGGGCAACTTAATCATTGCTGCATCATATGCTTCTTGAATTGAGCTAAACAGCCCGTCTATGCCCTTCTCTTTTAATGCAGAAATAAAATGAATTTTTGCAAAATCCAGAAAATATAGTTTACGGGCAATATCGCGTTTTACTTGCTGTTTGCGTTCTTCGCTCAGTCCGTCCCATTTATTGACAGCCACCACCAGAGCGCGTCCGGCTTCAAGAGCAAAACCTGCAATAGTAGCATCCTGATCGGCTATATCCTGCTGTGCATCCAATACCAACACAGCTACATTTGCTTCATCAATGGCTTGCATCGCCTTGATTACAGAAAATTTTTCAATTGCATCATCTACTTTTCCACGCCGGCGCACCCCTGCTGTATCAATAATCGTAAACGGCTTATCACCCCGTTCAAAATCAATATGTATCGAATCACGCGTTGTTCCGGCCATATCAAAAGCAATGACTCGTTCTTCGCCGAGAATGGCATTTACTAGCGTTGATTTGCCTACATTAGGACGGCCGATGACTGCAAAAACCGGATGCTTGCTTTCAGTTTCTTCTTGCTCTTCAGGAAACGATTCCAGCACAGTTTCAATCAGCTCATAAACACCATCACCATGTGCACCAGAAATAACTACAGGTTCACCAAGACTGAGCTCATAAAATTCAGCCGCTAAAACCGGCCGATTACCACCCTCACCTTTATTCACTGCCAGATACACCGGACGGGTACTTTGACGTAGGCGATTGGCGATAATTTGATCTTGCGGCGTTAAACCCGTCCGACCGTCCACCAAAAAAATAACTGCATCTGCTTCATCAATAGCCTGTAAAGTATGCCGTGCCATTTCATAGAGAATGCCACTATCTACAACTGGCTCAAAACCGCCAGTATCTACCACCAGATAAGGTTTGCTTCCCACCCGTCCATGGCCATAGTGACGATCTCGTGTCAGACCCGGTAAATCAGCAACCAGCGCATCTTTGGTTCGGGTCAGGCGATTAAACAGAGTTGATTTGCCTACATTCGGTCGACCAACCAAAACGATTGTTGGTTTCATATAAATTCTTTCTAATAATTTTACTTCGCTGTAAAACAGCAACAGCCTGCCATAGGCAAGCTTTTTAAAAAACTACAATCCTGAGATTAAGGCATGATTACTTGCTCGTAATCTCAGGTTGAAATATACCAATTAGCTCAGACTGCTGATTTTCATTTGAAGCACATCACGCTGAACTGAATCCTTGTCCAGAAGATTCAATGCCTGCTGATAAGCTGCCATGGCTTCGGTATTTTTCTTTTGCGCCTGCAGCACATCGCCCTTAGTTTCCAAAAGAATAGGCTTAAACTGAGCCACTACATTTATATCCAGAGCCTGTAATGCTTCATTATATTTACCCTGCTGCAAATAAATGGTAGCCAGCCTCTGAGCAACAATTGTCTGCAATAAGTCATCTTTCTGTCTGTCCTTCACCCATTGCAAATGACGGATTGCTTCATCATACTTATGTTCATCAAAAGCAGATCCGGCCATCATCAGTGTGGCCTGAGTGGCATTCATGGTATCCGGATATTTTTCCTGTAGCTGCATCAGAGCTTTTTTACTTTCAGCCATATTATTTGCATTGGCCTGAGTCACAAAAGTTTCAAATACAGCAGCTGCTTTTTCATTATTATTGCGAATATGCCCCTGATAAAGCACATAACCCAGATAGGCCAGTGCAAGCAAAATCAAAACTGCAAAAATCCATCGACCCCAACGCTGCCAAAAGTACTTAAAATTCGCAACTTCCTGTTCATCCTGAATATGTACAACCATTATGCATTCTTCCATTGTTGGATTAACTGTATAACTGCATTTGCAGCAACAGTCTGTTGTTCATGAGTACGCAGATTTTTAACTGTCAGCGTATTATTTACCATTTCTTCCTGCGCCACAATTACAGCAAAAGCTGCACCACTGGCATCGGCTTTTTTCAGCTGCGCTTTTAAACTTTGATCACCACAATGCAGGTAAACACTCAATCCAGCCGCGCGTAATATTGTTGCATTCTGCATTGCTGTCAAACTACTGCCTTCACCCTGATGCAGAACATATATATCAGGAGCAGCATTAACCTTCAATTTTCCGAATTCCTGCACAATTAATAATAAACGCTCAATTCCCAGCGCAAAACCAATTGCCGGTGCTGGTTTACCTCCTAGCTCTTCTATAAGACCATTATATCGGCCACCACCGCACACCGTAGCCTGTGATCCGAGCTTATCCGTAGTCCATTCAAACACTGTCAGATTATAGTAATCCAACCCCCTCACCAGACGTGGGTTTTCAACATAATGGATACCCAGACCATCTAACATACTTTTCAGAGTATTATAATGTGCCAATGACTCATCGCCCAAGTAATCAGTCAAGCGTGGGGCTGCATTGGCCATTGCCTGTAAGTCAGGATTTTTAGTATCCAGTACCCGTAAAGGATTAGTATGCATTCGCCGCCGGCTATCTTCATCTAAAATAGCTACATGCTGTTGCAGATATGCAATTAAAGCTGTGCGATGCGCCGCCCGCTCCTGCTGATTACCCAAAGTATTGAGTTCTAAAGTCAGATGTTCTCGAATGCCCAGACGTTCCCACAAATTGGCACTCATAGCGATTAGCTCAGCATCCACATCAGGTCCGTCAAATCCAAGTGCCTCAACTCCAACCTGATGAAACTGACGATAACGCCCTTTCTGCGGCCGTTCACGCCTAAACATCGGTCCCATATACCATAACTTTTGCGGGTTATTATAAAGTAAATTGTGCTCTACTACGGCGCGTAAACAGGAGGCTGTACCTTCAGGCCTCAGGCTCAAACTTAATTTATCGTTTGAATCGGCAAAAGTGTACATTTCCTTGCCAACCACATCAGTCTCTTCACCGATAGAACGCACAAATAAACCGGTTTGTTCCACCATCGGCGTCCGAATCTGGCTATAGCCAAAACTGCGTGTCCATAATGCCACTACATCTTCAAATGCCTGCCAGAGTGCTGCTGTTAGCTTGAAATCTTTTTGCACTACTGGTAACAAATCATTCATGCCTTTAACGGCCTGGATTTTCTTACCCATAATATTTTATTTTTATCCCTATGAAACAATACAGCCTGTCACAGCTTGAAGGTCTGTTCATTGTAAAGCGGCAATCGGAATAACTTTAGCTGGCGCCCTTTTTTTACCCTGACTGCCATAATTAGTATGGATATATTCTTCAACTAATGCCAGAAACTCTTCAGCCATATGCTCACCTTTTAGAGTGGTTTTCCGTTCACCGTCTATGTATACAGGAGCCACAGGCGTTTCACCAGTACCGGGTAACGAAATACCAATATCAGCCAGCTTACTTTCACCTGGTCCATTCACAACACATCCCATTACTGCTACATTTAAGTTTTCTACACCAGGATATTGCAAACGCCACACCGGCATTTTTTCACGCAAATATTGCTGAATATCACGTGCCAGCTCCTGAAAAACAGTACTAGTGGTTCTTCCACAACCTGGGCAAGCTGTTACCAATGGTGTAAACGAACGGATACCCATAGTCTGCAAAATTTCCTGAGCTACAACGACTTCCTGCGTCCTAGCACTTCCAGGTTCGGGCGTTAATGAAACTCGAATCGTATCACCAATGCCCTGTTGCAAAAGAATAGACAATGCAGCAGTGGAAGCAACGATACCTTTACTGCCCATTCCCGCTTCAGTAAGACCCAAATGTAATGGATATAGACAGCGGGCAGCTAGATTATGATAAACCTCAATCAAATCCTGCACATTTGATACTTTACAAGATAAAATAATTCGGTCTGAAGGCAATCCCAGACTTTCAGCCTTTTGTGCTGAATCAAGAGCTGAAACAATTAAAGCTTCTTTCATTACAGCTTCAGCAGGCTGAGGAGCAGGTAAAGCCAAATTGGCATCCATCATTCGTTTGGCCAAAGCCTGATCTAACGACCCCCAGTTCACTCCGATACGAACCGCCTTATCATTTTCAGCTGCAGTGTGAATCATAAAGGCAAATTTTTCATCGCCTTTAACCCCTTTGCCTACATTTCCTGGGTTAATGCGGTATTTTGCTAGTGCCCGAGCACAATCTGGATAATCTTTGAGTAAGCGATCACCATTAAAATGAAAATCCCCTACTAACGGTACATTACAGCCCATATCATTCAGTCGCTGACGAATTTCAGCCACTTTAGCAGCAGCTTGGGGGGTATTTACCGTAATTCTAACCAGCTCAGAACCAGCATCAGCCAGCGCTTTCACCTGATTAGCCGTCAGTTCAGCATCAGCCGTATCAGTATTGGTCATAGACTGCACTCTCACCGGTGCGTCAGAACCAATTACAACTTGTTCAATTTTTACCTGATAAGTTTTCCTGCGTACTCCGGACAACGTCATTTCAATTACCACCTACCATAACTACAGCAGTTCTTTTTTTATTTTGAGGAATAATAACATCTTTGCCAGCAAACTTGATGCTGGCCCCGGGTGTATAACCAATAATAACTTTATAAGGAGCACTGCCGCTAAATTGTTGAGTGCTTCCTGCATCGACAACCTGGCTGATTAATACTTTGCCATTTTTGTCACTCACTTGTAACCAAGATTTATTTTCAAGCTTGATAAGCAACGCCTCTGAATCAGCAGCAACAGGCTGTGATGCATTAGTATTGGTATTTGCTTCCTGGGGCTGACTGGCGCTGATCACTGTAGTCGATGCAGTACTGCTGACTTGTTCACTAGCAGGCATTGGTACCACACGAATATTACTAGCTGCAATATCACTAATGGACGCAGTTTGCGCAGAGACTTCCTGACTGGCTGTAGCAGCCTGTTTGGCATTTTCAGATGTTGATTTACTTTGCCACGCATATACCACCGCACCAATGATAATCAGCACCAGCAATGCTATAAGCCAACGTGGAAAATGGCGACGTTGTGGTTTATCTTGAAAATCTAATTCTGAAGATAACACTTTGCTACTGTCTGATGTGGAATAGCGTTGTCCGGATGGAAAAATCTGCTGCAAATATTGCTTAAATTCTGACTCATCCAGCTCCAGCAAGCGTGCATAGGAACTCAAAAAACCTTTAATGAATACCGCTTCCGGCAAACCTTTATAACTGCCACTTTCCATTGCCTCAATCTGTCTGGCTGGTAATTTTAAACGCTCTGCAACCTCACCAACAGATAAGCCTTTTTGCTTTCGTGCCTGAGATAATAATGCTCCCAAAGTGACAGCGGCATTCGGGCTGGAATCGAGATTTTTGGTTTGCTCATTCATTAGAATTTTCCTGTAGAAACCTGCTCTAATTCAGCAGAATAAGGGAAATTATTACGCAATTGTGCTTCATATTCATAAGCCGCTTGCATATTACCAAGAGATTTTTCAATTCTCCATCCAAGTAACAAATCATCAGCAGATAAACTATTTACCTGACTTTGATATTGTTTAAACAGATAATTGGCTTCTGAAACACTACCTGATTGCAAATCATTACGAGCCATTTCTTTCTTAGCAGCAATAAAATTAGGATTAGCTGCCAAAGCTCGCTCAAAATAACTGTTTGCCAGCTGATACTGTCCCATCCGACTACTACAGATTCCTTTATTAAAATGAGCAACTTCCGGTGTAGGATAAGTCGGATCTGATAAAGCCTTATCAAAATATGAAATGGATGCATTTGGCTTCTTAAGAACATCACAAACAAACCAGCCGAAATTATTATTAACTTCAGCACTGTCTGGAGCCAAAGAAAGCGCTCGCTGAAAACTTTCTTCTGCCTTCGCCGGCTCTTTCAAATACTGCCAGATTTGCGCACGAATTAACCAAGCATCAAGGGAGCTACTATTATTTTTTATAGCTTCATCAATGGATTCTACAGCCTGTCTATAATTTTTATTTCTTAGATATTCTACTGCCAGCTGGGTTTTAATTTGAGCTACCTCGCGTGCTCGCTGAGCAGCAGTTGGCTTTTTATCCAGAGTTTGAGTAGCACAAGCTGATAAAATAACAGTTATCAGTAAAATTGATCCAAGTTTTTTTTTCATCAAATTACCCCTGTACAAGCTGCCATTTTTGTTGACGCCGAGTTTTATCTTTTACTTTGCCAGCAAGCTGACCACATGCTGCATCAATATCATCACCACGAGTTTTTCTGACTGTAACAACAAAACCTGCTTCCAGTAATATTTCTCTAAAAACACGGATGCGCTCGTTAGTAGATCTTTCAAAACCAGAATTAATGAATGGATTAAACGGAATCAGATTGAATTTACAAGGCACATCTTTAACCAGCTCAATCAATTCGCGTGCGTGTTGAGGTTCATCATTGACACCCTTTAACATGATATATTCAAAAGTAATAAAATCACGTGGAGCTTTAGCCAAATACCGCTGACATGCTGCCATTAATTGGCTAAGCGGATATTTTTTATTCAATGGTATCAAATGATCCCGAACCTCATCATTTGAGGCATGCAATGAAATAGCAAGAGCTACAGGCATCACATCCTTTAATCGATCCATTTGTGGCACCATGCCCGAAGTAGACACTGTCACGCGGCGACGGGACAAACCATACCCATGGTCATCAAGCATTATACTCAGCGCTGTAACTACATTTTCAAAGTTTGCTAAAGGTTCGCCCATCCCCATCATTACCACATTGGAAATCACTCTTTCATCCTTAGGTGTCACACCAAGCGCTTTATTTGCCCACCAAAGCTGACCGATAATTTCTGCAGTAGTGAGGTTACGATTAAAACCCTGTCGGCCTGTTGAGCAAAATAAGCATTCTAAAGCACAACCAACCTGTGAAGAAATACATAAAGTTCCCCTACTATCTTCAGGAATAAAAACTGTTTCCACACCATTGCCTGTACCTACGTCTAACAACCATTTACAAGTACCATCTGCAGATTTTTGCTCTGCCAAAAGATCAGGCACTTTAATTTCAGCCTTATCCAATAATTTATGGCGTAATGATTTGGCCAGATCAGTCATATCTGTAAAATCAGCTACACCCCCTGGGTGCATCCAGCGCATAACCTGCTTGGCACGAAATGGCTTCTCCCCCATCTGAGCAAAGTGGGCAGTTAAGCCGGGTAAGTCAAAATTTAGCAAATTGGTTTTCATCTGGAAAATACAAAAAAATTACGTAACAAATGCTACAAAACAAACTAATCTAAAACATTATGCTGATAATACAAATTTATTCAACAATTTATACAATTCTTTAATTTTTACCAGATAAAAAATGCCATACTTTTTTTAGTGTTTTCTCAGTTTTTTTCTTTTGAACTATCACATTAAACAAACGACGATAATGATTAGGCGGACAAGTTAAGACTTCAGTAGCATGCCAACCATCAGCAGTATTTTTAAAAAGAAAACTGCTGTTATCACGTATATCAAAGCCTTCCACACTCTCAAAATCACTAATGTCTGGGTTAGTTTTGGCTGTTTTTTTACCACTGAGAGCCAATATTGAACCACCCCATTCAATTTCCCAGTCTGCCGAAGTATTAAAATAAAAAATATGTGTTCCGATTTTGTCAAAACTATCACAATGTGGTGAAACCTCAGAACCTGTTTCACCAACATGCCACGCATACCGAATCTCATATTCATCAAGATTTAAATACCGTCTTAAAAACTCCTGATATGGTTCAAAAGTTTGTACCTCCCGAACAAACTCTTGCCAAACTTCAGGTAATTGTTCTATTTTGGTAACGCCTGGTCCAGACTGGTCATTTTTATGATATATAGATTTCTCAAAAGCCAGATAATAACGGTTATGCGGTCGCTGACCACTTTTTCCACGTGGTCTGTTAACATGTTTTTCAAACAACTCAAGACTTGGAAAATTATTATATAAATTATTAAATGCTTCTGGTAACAAAATTTCCTTAAATAGATGATTCGGAAATGGTTTTGTTTCGTTAAATGTTTGTACAGAAAGTGATTTTAAAGCTGGTAAATTAAAAAAATCAGACATCTCATTTCTCCAGTTAACATATATAGTTACAAATTAGTCCACCTCTATAGGTGGACTAATTCAATTCATATACAAACTATTTTAGCGTGTGCACAATTCATCGGCAGCGAAAAAATAAGCAATTTCTGTGGCTGCATTTTCAAGGCTATCAGAGCCATGCACAGCATTAGCATCGATTGAATCAGCAAAATCAGCTCGAATAGTTCCGGCTGCTGCTTCTTTCGGATTAGTTGCCCCCATGAGCTCACGATTTTTAGAAACCGCACCTTCTCCTTCCAGTACTTGGATCATCACCGGGCCACTAATCATAAAATTTACCAGTTCACCAAAAAAAGGACGTTCTTTGTGTACAGCATAAAAACCTTCTGCCTCAGCTTTAGACAAATGTTTCATTTTTGCAGCGATAATTTTTAAACCATTATTTTCGAATCGGCTGTAAATCTGTCCAATAACGTTTTTTGCAACTGCATCAGGTTTAACAATAGATAAAGTACGTTCGATAGCCATGTTTGTTTCCATTATATTCAAAATTAATAAAAATACATATTTTTAGGCGCAAAGAATGCGTAAGACTGTTTATGTCATTTTAACAAATTTCCGCTTTATTTAATATCTTTTCCTAAATGTACGGTTTCTTTATCCAAAGTAAGATGAGGCAAGTTTAAATATTCTTCAGACTGCATTTCTGTCAGACGGCTGGCCGTTCGGGTAAATTCATTAGCAAAGTCACCTTCCGTATATATATTATCTATAGGCACATCACAACTGGCACAGAACTTGATTCGATAATCATACAATACATCAATAAGCCAAGTGAGACGACGGGCTTCTGCCATCTGAGCAGGACCCATCTTCGGTATAGCAGATAAAATCAGTACACGAAATTTTTGCGCCAGCTCCAGATAGTCATTCTGCGAGCGCGGTCCACAGCATAACGTTTCAAAATCAAACCAAATTGTTGAATCAGATATTGCTTTATAGGACAGTTTCCGGCCCAATATTTCAATATCTCCGCCAGTGATTGGCTGCTGACCATTTATTTTATGAAAAATATCCCCTAGTTTTTTCTCGCTAGCTGTATCTGCCGGTATGTAAAATATATCAGCAGGCTTGAGCGATCGCATGCGATAATCTTCACCACCATCTACATTTAGAATTGTCAGTTCTTTTTCAATCAATGCAATAGTTGGTAAAAAACTGGAACGGTTTTGCCCCTGATAATAAAGATCTGCTGGAGCATAATTAGATGTAGCCACCATAACCACGCCTTGCTCAAACAGGCCTTCCAGCAAACGTCCGAGAATCATTGCATCAGCGATATCACTGACATGAAATTCATCAAAGCATAATACCCTAACCTCACGAGCAATATCCTCTGCCACAGCATGCAATGGATTGGCCTGACTATGATGCTCTTTCAGACGTTGCTGCACTTCTGCCATAAACGCGTGAAAATGGACTCGGCGTTTGCGCCGATAAGGTAAGCAACCAAAAAACACATCCATTAAAAAGCTTTTACCACGTCCAACACCTCCATACATATATAATCCTTTGGGTGCCCGAGGTGAACGTAAGCTGCGTCCTAAAAATCGATTACGCTTGCGTTTAAACATCATTAACTCTGTCCAGAGCCTGTCAAGTTGTTTAATAGCCCGCAACTGAGCGGCATCATGTATAAATCCAGGTTTCTGCTCTGCAGCCTGATACCAAGACAGAGGACTTTGATTATTAAATTCGGGAGCAACAAAGACGGATGTGGTCATATTGTTTGTTTTCTTCTTAGGTAAGAGCGTATAAGGCAAAAGTTAAAAGACGTAACCATAGCACACTCATTAAAGCTTCGACCACCCAAAAATAAAAATACGCCGCAGAAACTGCGGCGTTAACGTCTATCTCAAATAAAAAAGTATTACTTGTCCGCAGACAGTAGCGCTTTGTCTACGCGTTCACGTAATTCCTTGCCAGGTTTGAAGTGAGGTACATATTTTTCAGGTACCGAAACTTTTTCACCCGTTTTAGGATTACGACCAATGCGAGCTGGACGGTGGTTCAGATCAAAGCTACCAAATCCACGAATTTCGATTCGCTGGCCTTTTGCCAAAGCACGAGTCATTGTATCAACGAGAATCTTGATACTTTGTTCGACATCCTTAGCATTTAAAATGGTACTATCATTATTAACAGTATATAACTCCGCCAAGCGAATCATTAACTCCGACTTCGTCATAACCGCTTATTCGCTTTCACCAGATAATTTAGCTTTCAACAAATCACCCAGACTGGTGGTACCAGCTGAGGCATTGTTAGCTGATAATGAACGCAGAGCAGCAGTATTTTCCTGTGCATCTTTCGCTTTAATAGACAAATTGATGTTGCGATTTTTACGATCTACTGTAGTAATCACAGCTTCAACATCATCGCCTTCTTTCAAAACATTGCGAATGTCTTCAACGCGATCATTAGAAACTTCTGATGCACGTAGATAGCCTTCAACATCGTCAGCCAATGCAATGACTGCGCCTTTAGCATCCAGTGATTTTACTTTACCGGTTACAATGCTGCCTTTGTCATTTACGCTAACATAGTTGCTGAACGGATCACCTGCCAGTTGTTTCACACCCAGAGAAATACGTTCTTTGTCTACATCGATAGCCAGAACCACGGCTTCAACTTCTTCACCTTTCTTGAACTGGCGTACGGCTTCTTCACCGCCATCAGTCCATGAAAGATCAGACAGGTGCACTAGACCATCGATACCACCAGGCAAGCCGACAAATACACCGAAGTCAGTAATAGATTTTACTACCCCTTTGATTTTATCGCCTTTTTCATGATTGGATTCGAATTCCTGCCATGGATTAGCCTGACACTGCTTCATACCTAGGGAAATGCGACGACGATCTTCATCAATTTCAAGAATCATCACTTCGACTTCATCACCCATCTGAACGACTTTACTTGGATGAACATTCTTATTCGTCCAGTCCATTTCAGAAACGTGTACCAGACCTTCAATACCCTGCTCGATTTCCACAAATGCACCGTAGTCAGTAAGGTTAGTTACCTTACCAAATAGGCGAGTACCTTGCGGATAGCGACGAGCCAGACCATTCCACGGATCTTCACCCAGCTGTTTCAGACCCAGAGATACACGGCTGCGTTCCTGATCGAATTTAAGTACTTTGGCTTCAACTTCCTGACCAACTTCCAGCACTTCACTTGGGTGCTTAACTCGGCGCCAAGCCAAATCAGTGATGTGCAACAGACCATCAATACCGCCCAAGTCAACGAATGCACCGTAGTCAGTGATATTTTTTACAATACCTTTTACTACAGAACCTTCTTTCAGATTTTCCAGTAGTGCTTTACGTTCTTCACCAAGTGTTTCTTCCAATACAGCACGGCGTGAAACAACAACGTTGTTGCGACGTTTATCCAGCTTGATTACTTTGAATTCAATTTCTTTACCTTCAAAGTGAGAAGTATCTTTAACCGGACGAACATCTACCAGCGAACCAGGCAGGAAAGCACGGATGCTGTTGATCATTACAGTCAGGCCGCCTTTGACTTTACCGTTAATTACGCCAGACAGAATTTCACCATTTTCCATGGCTTCTTCCAGCTTAATCCAGTCTGCCGCACGCTTAGCTTTTTCACGTGAAAGTTTGGTTTCACCAAAACCATTTTCCACAGATTCAATGGTTACAGTGACAAAATCGCCAACTTTAACCTCAATCTCGCCCGCTGCATTCTTGAATTCGCTCACATCAATCAGAGATTCTGATTTCAGACCGGCATTCACAGTGACGAAATTATTGTCTATGGCAACAACTTCTGCGGTGATGACTTCGCCGGGATTCATCTCTTGCAAGGTGAAACTTTCTTCCAGCAACTGGGCAAAATTTTCCATAGTCATATATATATGTTCTCAAACAAGTATCGCCAGGGGATACGAAAGTTAGTTAATCAAAACCGGCACACCCTGACTGTGCCAGCAATACTATTAATTTAATTGCGACCAATATAATAAATACATACACCAGTGCAAAATATAAATATGTAAAACAATTATTTGATACAGTACTAGAATGCTCTTGTATTGGCGAACACAATTAGCACTGTGTACAAAATCCGAGAATTATACCTTATTTTTAGATTTTTCGATACCAATCAAGTACTTTTTCTACACTTTCTTCAATAGTAAGTAGAGATGTATCAAGAATTTTGGCATCACAAGCAGGTTTAAGCGGAGCCACTAATCGGGTGCGGTCTGTCTGATCACGTTTTTCAATATCAGCCAGTATCTGCTGATATTCGATACCATTATTGGCAATTCCAAACTGCAAGGCACGCCGTTGTGCTCGTACCGTAGCACTGGCTGTAAGAAATATTTTCAGTTCAGCCTGAGGAAATACGACTGTAGCCATATCTCTGCCATCTGCCACCAATCCTTTGGAAGTCAGAAAACTGCGCTGACGTTGCAATAATGCGTCTCGCACTGCCGGTAAAGCAGCAACTGCGGAGGCTCCCATACCAATATCCTCGGCACGAATCTCTGCTGTTACATCCTTACTATCAAGCAAAATACATTTATTGTGGAAAATTACAGGTAGATTCTTTGCCAACACTGCAACACCTGATTCATCCTGCCAATTTATATGCTGTTGCCGAGCATAGAGTGCAGTCAACCGGTACAAAGCTCCAGAATCCAAATAATCTCTATTGAGAACATTTGCTACTCTTGCTGCCACAGTCCCTTTTCCAGATGCACTTGGACCATCAATTGCAATTACTTTCAAACGTGGCTCAAGTTGTTTCGCCACCATATTCTTCCTTTATTAAGTACATCTTTTATATATTGTACAAAATTTTTTCAATGACCAGTATCTTCGGGATAACTGATAATCGAAGATGCGCAATCACACCCAATGTACTTTAACCGCTGTTAAAGATTTCCAGTCTGGTTCAAACCTTTAGCATAATGTTTGAAAGCAGTTATTGGCATCTATATATTCTAATTTTAGATTTATCAATGTGCTTCAACTTGTTTTAAGGATTTCTTCATCTGTAAAATGGTACGCCACTGCATTACAGCAGATACAGTGAATAAAGCAAGCATAAAAGGGCATTCATACAATTCTTCCAACAAGTCATCATAAGCAGAATTGAAAAGAATAAACTGTGAAATCCAACGACCACGTTCAATGGCATCAGCAAGTAGAAAACCCGCCGCAGCCAGCAAAAAATTCCAAATAGGAAAAGGTTGCTGGTAATAATAAACAATTCCTTCACGTAAACGAGGCCAAACCAGCATCAAGATTAACCCAAGAATCAATATTGCTGCTATTGTGTGATATACCGCGTGTTCATACCCGGGAAATGTCTGCCTGCCCCAATTCTGGTCACGTCCAAGCAACAAAAGCCACCATAATGATGCCCATAACCAAAACGCTTTTTTCTTACCGGACAACCCACTGCAAATAGTTGAAAAAAAAGTAAATAAGAAACAAAAAAGCAGAAACAGCGTCTGCCCTTCTTCAACTTTGGAAACAAAATCAGGAGGAATGTGCAATTGCTGCGCGAAAGGCACACTCAATATCATGATTAACCAAAGTGTACTGAGTTTGGACCAGTGCCAATCAAATTTAAATTTCATACTAACTGACTTTTATTTTAAGATACTAACAAGTCTAATATTATACCTAATCTAACTAATACTTACTGGTTTTATATTTAACCACTTATTATGCATTTTCATGTTTAACTTTGCCTAAATCCATTCTTTTTTAGCATATCCGCCCGCACAATTAACTGATAAACTTGCAAGCTAATCCTGAAAATTTATTAATACCTGAATGAATACACTGCATTTAACATCCAGCACTTGTCATGCCTCTACCATTAACTTACCCGGTTCGAAAAGCATCAGCAACCGAACTTTGCTTCTGGCGGCTCTAGCGGACAATACAAGCGAAATATACGATGTGCTGGATTCTGACGATACTCTACATATGCTGAATGCATTGAAAATATTGGGTGTTAAAATTGAGCAGCTACCCACTGCAGAAAAAGAATCAGGGTTGAATCTGCGAATATACGGATGTAATGGTAAGTTTTCACAACAGCAAGCAGAATTATTTCTGGGGAATGCAGGCACTGCTTTTAGACCCTTAACTGCTGTACTAGCAATTATGGGTGGGGAGTACTATTTACACGGTGTAGCACGTATGCATGAACGCCCGATTGGTGACTTGGTCGATGCGTTAAAAACAGCCGGCGCAATTATTGAATATAAAGGAAAAACAGGTTATCCACCGTTACAAATATATCCAGCCCAAACTCCGACCAATCATCTCCTCAGTATTAAAGGTAATGTCTCCAGTCAATTTTTGACAGCATTACTGATGGCTTTACCCTTAACCGGACAAGCTTATACCATCAAAGTAGTAGGTGAATTAATTTCAAAACCCTATATCGCTATCACTCTTAAATTGTTGCAACAATTCGGAGTACAAATAACCCATAAAAATTTTCAGATATTTCAGCTACCGGCAGGTCAACATTACCATGCTCAAGAAAAATTATTTGTTGAAGGTGATGCATCAAGTGCTTCCTATTTCCTCGCAGCCGGACTTTTATCTGGCCAACCCATACGCGTAAATGGCATAGATGCCAATAGTATTCAAGGAGATATAGCTTTTGTACATGAACTTGAAAAAATCGGAGCACGTGTTAGCCGGGGAAACCAATTTATAGAAATATCCCGTTCACCTGAGCAAGAAATCTTACCATTTGACATTGATGCCAACAATATTCCAGATGCAGCCATGACTTTAGCCATCATTGCACTGGCCTGTAAAAATACCTGTCGCATTCGAAATATTGCCAGTTGGCGTGTTAAAGAAACTGATCGCATTTCAGCCATGGCAACAGAATTGCGCAAACTTGGTGCTAAAATAATTGAAACTGAAGACAGTATCAGCATTACACCACCAACTACATTACAATCCGATATACATATCAGTACCTATGATGATCATCGCATGGCAATGTGCTTTTCATTAGTTAGTCTTTTGGGAACGTCGGTCTATATCGATGATCCTCAGTGCGTTAATAAAACCTTTCCCAATTATTTCAAAATTTTTGCCAGCATGTGCACACCTGTTTAAAATCTAAATTTTATCTTGTCTGTTTCGATTAACTTTGGCATTAAGCCAATATTGCTATAATTTAATTTTTTATTCAGCCATGCTACAAACAGACCAACTTTCCGGTGCAAAACCACAGCGGGTTATCAGCCCGCAAACTGTCTCCGCTCAGGAAGAGCAGCTGGAGCGTGCATTACGGCCGCGCGCATTAACAGACTATATCGGCCAGCACAAAGCTAAAGAACAGCTTTCTATCTTTATACAGGCGGCCAAAATACGAAAAGAGGCACTGGATCACACCCTTTTATTTGGCCCACCTGGTTTGGGCAAGACTACTCTTGCTCATATCATTGCCCATGAGCTTGGCGTAAGTTTGCGCCAGACATCAGGCCCTGTGCTGGAACGTGCAGGCGATCTCGCTGCCATTCTGACTAATCTCGAGCCACATGATGTTCTTTTTATAGATGAAATTCATCGCTTAAATCCTGTAGTAGAAGAAATACTGTATCCCGCACTGGAAGACTACCAATTAGACATC
This sequence comes from Snodgrassella sp. B3837, assembly GCF_026535955.1. Taxonomy (NCBI): domain Bacteria; kingdom Pseudomonadati; phylum Pseudomonadota; class Betaproteobacteria; order Neisseriales; family Neisseriaceae; genus Snodgrassella; species Snodgrassella sp. B3837. The sequence continues at coordinate 9,109 of NZ_JAFNPI010000006.1, read as the reverse complement.
ATGATTGGTGAAGGGCCGGCAGCACGTTCGGTGAAAATAGACTTGCCTCCTTTCACACTGGTAGGTGCCACCACGCGTGCAGGGATGCTTACAAATCCATTGCGCGATCGTTTCGGTATCGTTTCTCGTCTAGAGTTTTACAATAATAATGACTTAACAACAATTGTGACCCGTTCTTCACAGCTATTACAACTTCATATCGACAATACAGGTGCAGCTGAAATTGCCAGACGCAGCCGTGGCACACCTCGCATTGCTAATCGCCTGTTGCGCCGCGTACGCGATTATGCCGAAGTAAAACATGAAGGAAAAATCAATGCAGAAATTGCAGATGCTGCGTTAAAAATGCTGGATATCGATCAATCTGGTCTTGATGTAATGGATTGCAAATATCTTGAAGCGATTCTCTATAAATTTTCTGGTGGACCAGTGGGTCTTGACAATATTGCAGCAGCAATCGGCGAATCAACCGATACCATAGAGGATGTAATAGAGCCCTATTTAATTCAGCAGGGTTTTTTACAACGTACACCTCGCGGACGCATGGCAACAGAACTTAGCTACAGCCATTTTGGCCTACCAGTTCCAACCAATAAAACCTGATTCCCAAAATACATTGCACGAATCAGCCATACCAGCATCAGACCTAACTCAGATTAACTGAGCACAATTATTCAGGAAAATACTCATGACTTCAAATCAGATAGATGCAAGCATATTCAAAGCCTATGATATCCGCGGTGTAGTTGATGTGTCTTTAAACAAAGATACAGCTGAACTGATTGGCCGCGCCATAGCCACAGTAGCACTAAGCAAAGGCATTAGCCAGATTGCTCTTGGCCGTGACGGCCGGCTTTCAGGTCCAATACTGGCAGCTAGCTTGATTCAAGGCATCACTGCCTGTGGTATCAACGTAATTGATGTAGGAATGGTAGCTACACCCATGCTGTATTTTGCCGCAGTAGAGCATTGTCAGGGCAGCGGCATCATGATCACCGGAAGTCATAATCCACCAGATTATAATGGTTTTAAAATGATGCTAGCTGGCACCACGCTTGCCGGCGACGATATACAAACATTACGCACAATAATTGAGTCCGAACAACTTGCTGCCAATGCAGAACATAGTGGCAATGTGGTTCCTTTGCCTATAGCAAGAGAATACATTACTTACATAAGCAATCAGGTACAGCTTAAGCGCCCAATGAAAATCGTAATTGATGCGGGAAACGGCGTAGCCGGAGCCTATGCAGGTGACTTGTATCGTGCGCTTGGTTGTGAGGTGAAAGAATTATTCTGCGAAGTAGATGGCCATTTTCCTAATCATCATCCTGATCCTGCCAAGCCAGCTAACCTGCAGGATTTAATTCAAGCATTACACAGCAGCGACGCTGAAATAGGACTGGCTTTTGACGGTGATGGTGATCGTTTAGGTATAGTCACCAAAGATGGCCAAATCATCTATCCAGACCGGCAGCTAATGTTGTTTGCTGCTGATGTACTAACTCGAAACCCTGAAGCGAAAATTATCTATGATGTAAAATCAACCCGATTATTAAAACCGTGGATTGAACAACATGGTGGTGAAGCCATCATGAGTAAAACCGGACATAGCTTTATTAAAGCCGCTATCAAAGAACACGGTGCATTGCTTGCTGGTGAAATGAGTGGCCATGTATTTTTTAAAGAACGCTGGTTAGGATTTGATGATGGCTTATACGCCGGTGCACGATTACTGGAAATATTATCCGCTACAGAAGATCCATCCGCGGTTTTAAATGCCTTACCTGAAGGTATATCTACGCCTGAAATTAACATTGCCGTACCTGCCGGTCAATCAGGACACGAAATCATATCCAATCTGGCTAAAACAGCTGAGTTTAGCGGAGAAGTAAAACGCATTACTATTGATGGATTAAGAATAGAGTTTGAAAACGGCTTCGGGCTAATGCGCGCATCTAACACCACACCTGTCTTAGTCCTGCGTTTTGAGGCTGATGATCAGCAAGCTCTGGACGGTATTATTGCTCAATTTAAAGCTGTAATAGCGCAAAATCCTGATTTAGAATGGGCTTAAACAAGTATATATTCCTATAGATAGACTACCCGATATTAAAAACACAGACGGCTACCATTTTGGTAGCCGTTTTGGGAATAGATAAAATATCTACAACACAGCAGAATCAATTAACCTTTTGCCTTACTGCCGGTTTCACGAACGAATATCGTCATAATAAAAGCTAGAATTAATCCGACTACAAACACGATATCAGCATTCTGGAAAACTTTCAGATTCAACTGACCTTCAGCCCCAGCCAAATGATCAATCAATATGCTGAAAAGATTCGTCATAATCGCACTAATAACAAACACGAAAAAGTTAATCACACCTGTAGCCGTACCCTTCACTTCATCTGGATTAACTTCTTTAATCATAGTATAAGGGATCATAGCAGCGCCTGAAGCAACCCCAAATAGAAAACCCATAATATAAGGGGGCATCGCATTAGGCAAATACACAATCAGACCACCGGTAATACCCATAGCAATTATACTACCCATTACAACAGGTTTACGGCGTCCGATTACATCTGATAAATAGCCCAGAACTGGACAACCAACCACCCAGCCTAAAGGTACCATTGCCAAACGCAACGCCACATCACTACTGGCGCTCAGACCCTCTTGTAAAAACTGATTACCCCAGGCAATATTTCCCACATTAGTAGGCAAGAACATCATAGCCCCAATAAAAGCACAGATATACGATTGAGGGTTTTTCAGAACTACCAAATAAGGATGGCTCAGCCCAGTCCAGTCAATTTTTCCTTCCCGTGTACGTGGAGTAATGAACACTGAAGCAAAGAATATTACTGCCAGCACACCAGCGGCCACCATCCAGAACATCTGCCAGGTCAAAATCTGATTTTTTATAATTGGAGAGACTACAGCCTGCCCCATAAAACCGCCCAGCATACCAAAGCATTGTGTCATACCAACGGCAGTAGCCAGCCATTTTTTGGGAAAACCGCGTGTAGCTAAAAATACTGCACTGGTAAAAGCTAGCCCAGAACCCGCACCTTGAAGGAAACGTCCACTCTGAGCAGTAATTACTGTACCCGAGCAAAACAGCACACATCCAATAGCAACTAAAATAATACCCAATGAAGCTGTAAAACGTGGACCAATTCGATCCAACAATACACCGGATACCAGCGCAAAAAAAGCATAAGAATAGAAATACAGGCCAATAATACCGGCCATTTCCACTTTACTTATTTCCAAAGTGGCAATTATTTCAGTCTGCATAATACTGGGTGCAGAACGCAATGCATATTGGACAAAATAGAAAATGGCACAGATTAACCAAGCTATCACAAATGTTTTATTTAATAGATTGGATTCTTTACCACTGGGAGGAGACACTGAGGCTCTTGATTCTTGATTCATAGCGCTCTCGCTTTCGTTTAATTACGAATGAAATATCACAAAATCATTCTAACAAAAGCCAGCATGCTTGAACAATAAAGTTAACTCATGCGCCAAAAAAGAAATAAAACGCTAAAATTACATTTATTTAAACAATAAAATTGAATATTAATTCAAATTAAACATTATCAGTAAAATAAAATGCCAATAAAATGATATCCCAAAAATATATTCGAATAGATTTAACATACATAATCATATTTAATTAAAATGCATTAATATGTTTACAATGTTTTTACACTTAATAGACAACTAAGATAGTATAATTTTAATTATAATTTTCGTTATTTTAAGGATATTAAAAATAAATAATCAAAGTTTTATAAATTTCTTAAATTTAATTGCTATCAAGGCAAATTATACAAAAAAAACTATTTGATTAAAGCGAATATCAAATTATTTATTATCTACAGTATAAATAAATGACAAAAATTTAAAAATTGATTTCAATCTATTCTTGGCTTTGTTATGGCTAATCAATTTTTAGTTTAAGATGTATCAATAAAAATCGCAGGCTAATTAAAGTCGAACAAATTTATGTCCTTGAATAATGCAGTTCTTATAAGTCAAATAAACAAACTTAAACCATTATTATTATTATTCAAGGACATAAATAAACAGCAGAAATTAACAACTACAGAGAAGCATTAATAAAAGCTTCTAATTGCCCTTTATTCAAGGCACCAACTTTAGTTGCGACACTGGAACCATTTTTAAAAATCATAAGGGTAGGAATACCACGAACTCCAAATTTTGCAGGCGTTTCCTGATTTTCATCTACATTTAGCTTTACAATTTTCAACTTCCCCTGATATTCGGCAGCCAAATCGTCCAATATCGGGGCAATCATTTTACATGGACCGCACCATGGTGCCCAAAAATCCAACAATACTGGAACATCTGACTGTAAAACTTCATTTGCAAAATTTCCATCGCCTATATGAACAATTAAATCACTACTCATTATGGTTTCCTTTATTATCACATTGTCTATATACCATATAGCCAATCGTCTATCATTGCAATAGATGAATTATACCCAAGGATGAATACAACTCTACACACGCATTAGTTCTCAAATATACTTCTGAAAATTATACTATTATTGTATTACATAGTAATCATTTTCAGAGCATTGGCTAGATCAGCCTTTAAATCCACCGCATGTTCCAGTCCAATCGATAAACGAATCAATCCAGGCTGAATAGCTGCATCTAGCTTAGCTTCAGGAGTCATGCGACCATGCGTAGTCGTCCATGGATGCGTCACAGTAGATTTTACATCTCCGAGATTACCCGTTTTACTAAACAGCGTTAAAGCATCAATCACCTGCCATGCTGCCTGCTCTCCACCTTTTACTTCAAAAGCTACCACTATACCGCCACCCTGCTGCTGCTTGCGCACCAAAGCTTTTTGAGGATGATTTGCCAGCCCAGTGTAATGAACAGCCACTACTTGTGGTTGCGTAGACAGGAACTGAGCCACTTCTAATGCATTAGCACATTGTTTTTCCATGCGGACATATAATGTTTCCAATCCACTTAGCAACACCCACGCATTAAATGGTGCCAGCACTTCCCCAGTAGTACGTACGTGCTGAAAAATTTCATTAATCAAGGCTTCACTGCCACAAATTACGCCACCCATCACTCGCCCGTGGCCATCAATTGCCTTAGTAGCAGATTGTACGGAAATATCAGCGCCCAGAGCCAAAGGTTGCTGTAATGCAGGAGAAAGAAAACTGTTATCCACCACGAGCAAAGCCTGATTAGTGTGCGCAATTTCTGCTAGTTTCCCAATATCAGCCAATTCATTTAGCGGATTAGATGGTGTTTCCACAAACAGCATACGTGTATTAGGACGCATAGCTGCCTGCCATTCATCAGTATCAGTTTGGCTAACCAATGTTACTTCAATTCCAAAACGAGGCAGAATATTATTCAGTAAACCTATTGTGGTACCAAACAAACTTTTACTAGCAACCAGATGATCACCGGCTTTCAACAAAGCCAAAAAAACGGCGTTAATAGCAGCCATTCCTGTAGAAGCTGCCAAACCAGCTTCAGCCTGCTCCAGCTGAGCTACTCGTGCCTGAAAAGCGGCAACATTTGGATTATTGGTACGAGTATATGTATAACCCGGTACCGAACCAGCAAATAGAGCCGCACCGGCCTCAGCACTATCAAACATAAAACTACTTGTTAAAAACAAAGCAGAATTATGCTCATTATATGAAGTTTGTTCCTTAGCACCTCTGATCGCAATAGTTTCTGGGTGCAAATGCAATGTAGACATAATAATTAAGTTAATCTATAAATATGAGTAAAGAATTGTGCCGTTTTTTTTAGGATTATGCAAATAACCAGCTAATCAGATTCAGGAATGTAGTATTCTTTGTACCAGACTTCCCACACCAGTATATACAGCTAAATTTCTAAACTTTGGGATACAGAATTCTCATATTTACAGTTATAGCAAGGCAAAAGGAAAAAATATGTACTTTGTAATATCACCTGCAAAAAAACTGAATGAAAAAAAAGAAAATTTAACCCGCAAACATACACAACCTGAGCTATTAACACAGGCCAGAAAATTAATACCAGTATTAAAACAGCTGGCTCCGCATGATATCGCCGAATTAATGGGTATTTCGGACAAACTTGCAGTGCAGAATGCCGAGCGTTTTAACGACTGGCAGCCTCCTTTTACTCTAGAAAATGCAAAACAAGCAGTCTATTTGTTTAATGGTGATGTTTATGAAGGCCTTGATGCCACTACATTATCCCCTGAAGCTTTAAATTATATACAACTACATCTAGGTATACTTTCCGGTTTATATGGTTTATTAAAGCCTCTGGATCTAATTCAGCCTTATCGGCTGGAAATGGGCACCAAACTGGCAAATGAACACGGTAAGGATTTATATGCATTCTGGGGAAACACTATTACCCATACAGTAGAAAAAAATATGCAGGCTGCTCAAGACAAAGTATTAATTAATCTGGCGTCACATGAGTATTTCAAAGCCATTCAGCCATCAAAATTATCTGCATCTGTAGTTACACCTGTTTTCAAAGACCAGAAAAACGGTACCTATAAAATAATCAGCTTTTATGCCAAGCGTGCACGTGGTTTATTTGTACGCTATGCTGCTCAAAACAAGATAAGTGAACCAGAGCAACTTAAAAATTTCGATTGTGAAGGCTACTATTTCGACAAAGCATCATCTACAGATAAAGAATGGGTATTCCTACGAGATGAAATACATCACTTATAAAATTTAATTAAAAATAAAAATAATGATTTAGCAGATAACTGCAAATTATTAAGATAAAAAACTTGGCAAATGCGCATTTATCGTCTAATATGCGCATCTTCAAAGACGGAAGCGTGGCAGAGTGGTTTAATGCAACGGTCTTGAAAACCGTCGAGGGTTGATAGCCCTCCGTGAGTTCGAATCTCACCGCTTCCGCCAAATAATAAATATAATAAACTCGTTACTAAGAATCTTTTAGCCTATTTAACTACTGTAAAGCCAAAACTAAACGAGCGTTGTCGTTACAAGAAATTATGGCAACAGTTCGATTTATACAGGCCTGCCCGAATTGACATATTGCAACAACCGCAGCAGACGTTTATCCCGAATGTCGAGAAGCATTCGGTGCGCAATATGGCGATGCAACCATTACACAATGCCCGAATTGCAGTGCATCGATACTGTGTGACTACCAAATTGAAGGCGTATTATTCTTAGGTAGCCAATACAAGCCACCAGTGTTATTGTTGCTATTGATAGTTTTGAGCGCATCTGCCAAGAAGACGATTTGGGTTTGAACAGCTCTAGCTAGGTATTCACAGCACATCAAGCTGTTACTTCATAAACTTTGTTTAATGGGACTATTCTTCAAGTCTTGTACAAGACTATTTCACCTCTCACCTGCCCTCAGCATCTCTTTTCTTCACTTGCTCTGCTGATAAGTAAGCTCCATACGTTGGAGTTCCTCTTTTTTCCATATATTGCTCGTACATGGTTTGATCCCATACACTATTTGGGAATATAGTTTTATGGGTCATAGTTTTATGGCCTTTAATTGTTATATTACCCTACAGACCCATCAAATTACTATTCCGACATCTTTGCCCTTCATTCTATCTTTGCTACCTATTTTTTCTTTCTGGACATTTATGAGAATAAGTATTTAACCATTTTTTCTCTGTCGAACTTAAATCAGATAACAATTTATATGTATTAGGATACAGATGAATATTTATATTATTTTCTAATTTATTTTTTTTTAGATTTATTTTACCCAAATATAAATTTTTATCGTAATAACAAAATCCATCATCAAAAGTACCATTTACATAGGTAAAGAATATATCTTCCCCTTCTTTTACATAGTCATGAACAAGTGCATGAACATATACATAATTATGGATATCACTATCATCCAAAAGTTCATACTCGAAAACAGAATCTCCATAATAATCGTACCTAAATATATATTTGCCATATTTATCATCAGTTATTCCAGTAAATAAAAATGCAAACCAAATGATATAGCCAATTATTAAAAATAATAATAGCATAAATATGCTAAATATTTTATGTTTCCAAAACCAATTCATTTTATTTCCTAATTTACTATAAATTACATTTTTCCTGTTTTTAATATAAATTTAATAACTTATACCTTTACTTGGACCCTTTGATACAAAACCACAGAACTGGCTGTGGCTGCCAATATGCCCCCTACGCTATTGGTTGGTGCGGCCAATCCTGCTCCGATGGCGTTCAGCAGTAAGCCGCCTGTGTTTCATTGCGACAGCTCTTTTTCGTATTGTTCCCGCTCTGATAAGGTCAGGTTTTCGTCTTTCAGTTTTTCTTTCAGGCTATCCTTTC